>CAZZYH010000087.1:0-13772 GCA_964658225.1 Vulcanimicrobiota bacterium
CTGCCCGCGCAGCGCCGGGAGTACGCGGGCAGCGTGATCTGCCTGGCGCGTGTGGCCGAACCGGATACCAGCTGCTTTGACGCCCCCGAGATCGTCGAGCGGCTGCGCAAGCATCATCATGCGGGCCTGATCGTGCGCTCGCCCGATCCGGAGCGGGTTCGCGCGCTGCTCGGCGAGTACAGCCACCGATTCACCGACATGTACCTGGCCGTCGAGCCGGTACCGGATACCGCGCCGTAGGGCGCGCGGGGATGTTCAGGCGTTCAGCTTTGCAGACAGGTCACGCTCCACTGGAAAGGTACCCACGTGTCAGAAGGTTTGCAGTTTCCGCACCGCCGCTATAACCCGCTCCGCCGGGAGTGGGTCCTCATCTCGCCGCACCGCACGCAGCGCCCCTGGCAGGGCGAGGTAGGTGCGCCCTCCGGCTTCGCCGCCGTGCACTACGATCCCGCCTGCTACCTGTGCCCGGGCAATGAGCGCGCCGGCGGCCACCAGACCCCGGCCTACGACCACGTCTTCGTCTTTGAGAACGACTACGCGGCGCTGCTGCCCGACTCGCCTGCGCCGGGAGAGACGGCTTCGCCGCTGCTGAGGGCCGAGCGCGAGCGCGGACGCTGCCGGGTGCTCTGCTTTCACCCTGACCATGCCTTGACTCTGGCGCTGATGGAGCTGGCCGACATCGGCCGCGTCGTCGACGCCTGGACCGAGCAGTATCTCGAGCTCGGAAGCGATCCGCACATCCAGTATGTGCAGATCTTTGAGAACCGCGGCCCGATGATGGGCGCCAGCAATCCTCATCCGCATGGGCAACTGTGGGGGACCGAACACGTACCGGATGAACCGCAGAAGGAGACCGAAGCCCAGGCCGCCTACTATGCCGAACACGGTCGCTCGCTGCTGGCCGACTATCTGCAACTGGAGCTCGCGCAGAAAGAGCGCATCGTCTGCCAGAACAACGAATTCCTCTGCGTGGTTCCGTGGTGGGCGGTGTGGCCGTTTGAGACGCTCGTGATCGCGAAAGAGCATGTCGGCTCGCTGACGCAGTTTACGTCAGCCCAGCGCGCCGCCCTGGCCGACATCCTCAGCCAGGTCACCGTACGCTATGACAATCTCTTTGAGACCAGCTTTCCGTACACGATGGGGCTGCACCAGGCGCCAACCGACGGAGAGCTGCATCCGGAGTGGCACTTTCATGTGCACTTTTATCCTCCCCTGCTACGCTCGGCCACGGTGAAGAAGTTTATGGTCGGCTTTGAGCTGCTCGGCATGCCGCAGCGGGATATTACCGCCGAGGGCGCGGCGGAGCGGCTGCGCGGCCTCTCCACCCTCCACTTCACGAAGAGGGAAGGAAGTAAGTAGGCGGCAGTAAGCGGGGCCAAAGCGGGAGAGCCTCAGGCGTTGAGGCTCTTCATGTAATCGGCGTCTACCTTGAGTGCTTCCCAGGGATCCATGTCGTACTGCTCCTGCTCGACGAAGTAATGTTTGATCCTATTCTTGTCCGCCGCCTCGAAGATCGCCTTGAAGTTTGTCGTTCCTTGTCCCAGTTCAGCTGACTTAGGCGGCGCGGCCGAGGAGACGGGCGTGGCGGAGCCTTTGAAATCCTTGACGTGCAGCATGGAAATGCGGGTCGGGAAGCGGCGCAGGTAGTCGGCAGGGTCGCCGCCGCCCACGGTGACCCAACCGCAATCCATCTCAAAGGTCACGAGCGCCGGGTCGGTAAGCCGCAATAACTCGTTGTAGGGGATCAGTCCCTCTGTTTTCTCAAACTCCGGCGTGTGATTGTGGTAGCCGAACTGCAGCCCTGCTGCCTTCACCTTGGCGCCGATCCTGTTGAACTGCTCGGCATTCCAGTGCCAGTCCTCCAGGGTCCGTGTCTCGCCGTTATGTCCGGCGGCCTGGTTCTTGAATCCCGGAGACGAGCAGATGATGTTGTGGGCACCGAGTTCCTGGTGGAAGGCGATGATCTCATCCAGGCGTGGATTGAGGTCACCCAGGGGATAGTGCGCGCTGACGCACTCCAGACCTGCGGCCTGCATGGAGCCCTTTACCTCGGCCGCGGTGTGATGATAGAAGCCGGCCGCCTCCACTTCCTTGTAGCCGAGCGCGGCGAGATGCTTCAGCGTGCCATCGTAGTCCTTCGGCAGCATCTCGCGGACCGAGTAGAGCTGCAGGCCGAGCGGCAGGCCGAAGGGTGAGGCCCACAGCCCCTGCGGGCGCAGCAGGGCGGTCGCGCCGAGTGCAGCGCCGGTCTTCAAGAATCCTCTTCGTGTATGCGGGATCATGTTGCCTCGTTTTCCTTCGCTTCCGGGAGCGACCCTCAACTTACACCATCGATAGCAGATCTTGCGAGCGCATCCGCCCGGGCTTGCGAAGGCGGCGGCCGGACCGTGGCTGCCAAGGGTTGCCTTGCTGATCTATAGTGAGACCGCGGTTGCCGCAAAGCGAGCAGGGGGAGAGACGATGGCGCAGATTTCCCGCAGAGGTTTTCTTCAGGCAGGTACAGGCACGGCGCTGGCCTCGATGGTGCCGGGGCGCCACTTTACCCTGGCGGCCGAGCAGCCGGCAGCCGCGCCGACCGGTGAGCGCGTACGCTTCGCCTCGATCGGCGTGGGCATCCAGGGCTCGTCCCTGCTGCGGGCGGCCATGACCCTGCCCCAGGCGCAGTGCGTGGCCGCGTGCGATCTCTATGACGGGCGCCACACGCTGGGCAGGGAGATCGCCGGCGCGGGCGTTGCGACCACCCGCCGGTATCACGACTTACTCGGCGACGCGAACATCGAGTGCGTCCTGGTTGCGGTGCCCGATCACTGGCACAAGCAGATCACCGTCGATGCGCTGAGCGCGGGCAAGGACGTGTACTGCGAGAAACCCATGTCCCACTCGCTGGCCGACGGGGAGGCGATGGTGCATGCGGTCGAGCACTCGAAGAACTTTGTGCAGGTAGGTTCGCAGCGGGTTTCCTCGCAACTGTTTGGCAAGGCCAGGTCGCTCTTCGATGCCGGCGCAATCGGGAATTTGTTACAGGTAGAGTTACAGTTAGGGCGCAACTCGCCGGGCGGCGCCTGGGAGTATCCGGTGCTGGCCGACCTTTCGCCGGCGACGCTGGACTGGGAGACCTGGCAGGGAGCAGCAGCGAAGAAGAGCTTTGATCCGATCGCATTTACCCGTTGGCGCTGCTTCAAGGAGTACGGCACGGGGATGGCCGGCGACCTCATGGTGCACCTGGTAAGTGGCATGCAATGGATTACCGGCATCAATGCTATTCCTGAACAGGCGTACAGCGTCGGAGGTATCTACCGCTGGAAGGACGGCCGGAACATGCCCGACGTGCAGATGACTACCTTTCGCTATGGACAGATCCCGGTCTCGGTGCGGCTGACGCTTGGAACCAGCACGCCTGAGGTTACGCGCATTCTTGGCTCCAGGGGTATTCTCGAGGTCACCGACAACTCGGTCATCCTTTCTCCGCAGACAGGGATGGATCGCTCTCCGGACTATGGGCTCAATGGCTTTCCGGCAGAGCTGCATGCTGCCTACGAGAAGCAGTGGCACGCGGAGCACGATGCAGAGCTGGCACTGCACGTGTTTGATGAGACGAGCGTGTGGCATGGCACGAGCTGGGATGATCTGCACCCGCACCTGGCAAACTTCTTTGATGCTGTGCGGACACGCAAGCCGGTGGTCGAGGATGTGGTGTTCGGGCACCATGCGGCGGCCGCTTGCCACATGGCGAATACTTCGTACTTCGAAGGCAAAGTCATCCTTCGCGCGTGAGGGTTTTGCGCGGAGCTGCGCGCGACTTTAGGAAGGTAAGTGGCCGGCAACAACATATCTCTTCGCGCAGAGGGTCGCATGTTTCGGCCACGATTCGACATGGGCTTCTCTCCGCATGGCCGGGCTAAGTGCATCATCGAGCCAACGCGGATGTATCGAAGTGCAGGAGCAGGTCAGCGGCGTCCCGGTAGACCTCGATGCAGCCGGCGTCTTTCAGGTCATCGGCTTTCCAGCCTCCGCAGGTGAGCCCGATCACGGGGATGCCGAGCTTGCCTGCGGCTGAGGCATCGTAGGGTGTGTCGCCGAGCGCGATCGCCTGCTCGGCGCGCATGCCGAGTTTTTCAAGCGCGGCGGCAAAGATATCCGGATCGGGCTTGGACTGCTTTGCATCGGCGCTGGTGGAGGCTTTCTCGATCAGGTCATCCATCCCGACAATCCTGCCATAGGTGGCCAGGTCTTCCTCGTTTGCCGAGGTTGCCAGCGCGATCTTCATGCCGTGCTTTTTTACCCGCACGAGCAACTCGCGGGCCTGCGGAAAGCTGACGACGCGCTCCATGTAGTCGCGGTGAAAGATGTTCTTGCGAAACTCCTTGATGGGCTTCTCCAGGCGTTCGCAATCTTTCTCGGGCACAAATACAGGAATGACCTGGTCGCCGCCCTTGCCGATCTGCCGCCAGGCATCGTCCATCCCGATCTGGATGCCGAAGTGCTCGAAGGTCCGGCGCCAAGCCTCGGCGTGCAGCGCGTTGCTGTCGACCAGCGTGCCGTCGATATCGCTCAGTAAGACCTCTGCCATTGCGCTCCTCCGCGGCGCCTGCATCCCGGCGCACGGTGGTGTGATGCAGGTGCGCGTCCCGTACCGAAGCAGCCGCGGCAGACCGCAGAGAATATCGCTAAAAAAGCCGCTCGTGAGAGCGGCCGTTTTCTGTTGAGGAAGGATGCGTGGTGAGCCCGCTGGGACTCGAACCCAGGACCCACGGCTTAAAAGGCCGATGCTCTACCAACTGAGCTACGAGCTCACAAGAACCTCTTTCAACTTACCATAGCGAGGCCAGGAAAGGCGGGGCTGCGGGTACGGTTCGTTTTCCCCTCACGGGAGCCGGTGCCGCACTCGCGCGAGCACCTGGGTTGCGGCTCAACAAATTTCTGCAGCCGGGAGCATTCCTGAGCCCGATCTTTGCCGGCAGGAGGCGTGAGCCTGCCGAGCCTTTGCCGCGGTGCGGCCCGCTCAGCGTTCGCGGCGGGTCTTCTGCATGGGCACCACCTGCACGGTGGTGTCGCGCATTTCGTTCAAGAAGTCGTTGACCACCGAGCCGCGCAGCAGCAGCGCCAGGCGGGAGAGGCTGGTCTGGCCAAAGACCGCGTGCGAGATGCTCTCCCGCTTGGCAAACGCGATGAGCGCCCCGCCCACATGCTTGTCGGTGAGCGTGACGATCTTCGCGCCCAGGCTCTTGGCCAGGCGGCGATACTCTTCCAGGCGCTCGGCATCGGCTGCGTCTTCAGGCTGGCTCTGGTTCGGTTTCTGCACGTAGACGGCGTACCAGTTGGTCGCCAGGCGGCCGGCGATGCGCGCCCCGACCCGGATCAGCCGATCGGTGCCAACCCGGGGCGAGAGGCAGACCATGACTTTTTCCGGGATCGGCGCCTGCTCGAGTCCCTGCACGCGCCGATACTCGGACGCGGCGGTGGAGACCTGCTCGGCGGTGGTACGCAGGGCGAGCTCGCGCAGCATGGTCAGGTTGCCCTTGCGAAAGAAGTTGGCCAGTGCCTGCTCCACCTTCTCCGGGCGATAGATCTTGCCCGCGCGCAGGCGAGAGCGCAGCTCGTCGATAGGGATGTCCACGTTGACCACTTCATCGGCGCGGCGCAGAAAGCTGTCCGGGATGGTCTCGCGGATGGTGGTGTTGGCCGAGCGCGCGACCGCGTCATTCAAGGTCTCGAGGTGCTGCACGTTGACCGCGGTCTCGACATTGATGCCGGCTTCGATCAGCTCCAGCACATCCTCGTAGCGCTTGCGGTTGCGGGAGCCGGGCACGTTGGTATGCGCCAGCTCATCGACCAGCACGGTGTGCGGACGCCTGGACAGGATCGCCTCGAGGTCCATCTCCTCAAGGGTGACCGAGCGGTACTCGATGCGCTTGAGCGGGATCGTCTCCAGCCCCTGGATCATCGCGGCCGTTTCGCTGCGGCCGTGGGTTTCGATGATGCCGATGACGACATCGACGCCCTGCTTGCGGAGCTCGTGCGCGTGCTCGAGCATGGTGTAGGTTTTGCCTACGCCGGGGGCGGCGCCAATGTAGATGCGCAGGCGCGCCGACTTTTCGATATTCTCGGCGCGCTCGGCCTGCTCGCGCGCGCTGATCTCGCGCAGCGTCTGAGGATTGGGAAGGGGCTGGCTGTCTTCTGATTGCGAGGGCATCGTTAACCGGCCTCCACAGGGTGGCGCGACGCGGCTACCGCGGCGAAAGGCAGAGTAAAGGTGAAGGTGCTGCCGGCTCCGAGCCGGCTCTCGACCGAGATCTGGCCGCCCTGCGCTTCGACCAGCCGGCGAACCAGCGCCAGGCCCAGGCCCGTGCCCTCCCCCGTGCCGGTCTCCGAGAAGCGGCCGAAGATGGTGGCCAGGCGCTCGGCCTCGATGCCGCGGCCATTGTCGCGCACGCTGAACTGCACGTACTCCTTGCGCTCCACTGCTTCCAGCAGGATGAAGCCGCCCCGCGAGGTGTGGCGCACCGCGTTTGAGAGAAGGTTCTCGAGGACGCTGCGCAGGGCGCGACGGTCGGCCTGCACGCGCGCGAGGTCAGGGAAGGCGCGCACTTCCATCTCGATGCCGCGCGCCTGCGCCTCGGCGGTTGCATTTTCGGCAGCATCGCGGAGCAGGTCCAGGGGGCGCAGGGGCTCGGTCTCGAGGGCCCGGCGGCCGCTTTCGAGCTCCGAGACCGAGAACAGGTCCGCCATCAGGTCTTCCAGGTGCTCGGCTTCCTCCTGGGCGCCCTGGACCACATCGGCCTGCAAGGGGCGCAGCTCGCCGGCGTAGCCGCGGGCGAGCGCGTGGAGCGCCACCCGAAGCTGCTGCAAAGGATCGCGCAGCTTCTGCGAGGCGACGGAGAGAAAGCGGGTCTTGAAGCGGTCCAGGTCCTGCATCTCGGTGATATCTTCCAGCACGCTGACGGTGCCGAGCAGGTGGCCCTCGCTGTCGCGCATGGGGGTGGTGCGCAGCCGGTAGCCCCGCTGGGAGGTCCCGATGCGCATGGGCAGCAGCGCCGCGTCGCCTTCGCCGGCGAGCGGCTTTTGCAGCGACATGGCGGTGCGGATGGCCGAGAGAATCTTATCGCCGCCCGGGGTATTGGCAAGCGCCATGCGATCCGGCGCCGCGTCGCCCAGCAGCTCGCGCGCCGCCTGGTTGAGCTTGAGGACCTGCCCGCGAGCGTCGGTCACGATGACCGGCTCGAAGATGGATTGCACGACCGCGTCGGTGAGCTGGTGCTCCATCTGGCGGCGTCCGGACTCGGTGTCGCGCAGATCGCGCAGGCGGATGGCCATGCGGTTGAGCTCGGTCGCGATGATGCCCAGGTCATCGGAGACGGACCACTCGATGCGCTGGTTGAGGTCGCCCTGGCCAACGCGGCGGGCGGTGCGCGCGGTGCGCCGCAGGGGGCGCAGCACGAAGAAGATCATGACCGCGGAGAGGCCGGCGGCGGTCAGGATGCTGGCACCGCAGGCGCTGATCAGCCGGGCGCGCAGGCTCTGCCGGGCGAGCTCGAGGTCGGTAACCAGCCGGGTGCGGCGGTCGCGGACCTGCTCGAGCTTGGCCGCGATGCTGAGATTGACGGGCTCGAGCAGGCGTGCGGCGGCCTCCCGGGCCGGGCGGTCGGCGGAGATGGCGAGCCGCCTCTGGATCTTCAAATGGGTCGCTGCCTCGGCGCTGATCGAGGGCGCGTCGGGAAACGGATCGCCGGAGGTGTTGCGGACCAGGTCGAGCGCGTTCTGGGCGATGTCGAGGCGGATTTTGGTGGTTTCGGCCTGCTTGCGCAGCTCGGCCGGGGTTACGCGGGCCGCCGGGGCCGGGGTCTGGGCGGAAAGGGGTCCAGGGGGTCGGGAGCCAGGGCTGCTTGGCTCGGCCGCCGCCGGGTCGTCGGGAGCGAGCAGGCTGCGCTCGACCAGCAGCTGCTCCCGTGCCAGCGCGCCCTGGGCCACGGCCAGCGCGCCGGCGGCCCGGTCGGCGTAGAGCTGCTCGGTGTCGAGCTGGTTGAGCGAGACGAACGAAGTCCGCACCAGCATGCTGAGGCCCGTGACCAGCGCGATCAGCAGCAGGCAGCCCAGCGTTAATCGTTGGAAGAGGCTCAGCATCGGGTTCGAATGTTGGCGCGGGTACCTGTTCGAGCCTAGTGGCAGTATTGCGTGGATGCAAGTGACCCCCGGGCGCGGTGCAGGGGTTCGGTATACTCGAAGCTTCGTGACCGCACGCGCTCCCGTTGTTTTGAGCCACTGGTCGACGTCTATGCAGATAGGTAGAATTTGAAACGTAAAGATCTCTGGCTGCTGTTGTTGCTCACCTTTGTTGGCCTGCTCGTGCACGGGTATCATCCAGGCTCAGAGGATTCTGAAACGTATCTGCCCGGAATCGAGAGGATGCTCAACCCGCACCTGTTTCCCATGGGTTCGGAGTACTTTCTGCTGCACTCGCACCTTACTTTCTTCCCCAACTTGATCGCCGCCTCGGTGCGTCTGACCCATCTGTCGCTTGCCTGGACCCTCTTTTGCTGGCACCTTCTTTCCTTGTTTCTCTTTTTGCTGGCGTGCTGGACGTTGATGCGGAGATGTTTTCCCGACAAGTATGCCAGGTGGTGCGGGCTCACGATGATCACCGCCCTGCTGACGCTTTCTGTTGCAGGCACCGCGCTCTACATCATGGATCAGTACATCAATCCGCGCAATCTTACAGCCTTCGCTGTCATCTTTGCCGTCGTCGCGGTGCTGGATCGCAGGTATGTGCGAGCCTTGCTCTTCTTAGTTTTCGCCACACTCATCCATCCCTTCATGACCGCCTTTGCGATCTCCTTCTGCCTGCTGCTGGGCTGGATGGATCGATCGGCAGGGGCGATCGCGGGGCCTGGCCGCGCAGCCGCCATTGCGCCGGGGCTCGAGCTCTTTCAGCCGCCTTCGCCGGCCTACACGAGCGTAGCTGCCTACCACCGCTACCAGTTTCTGGGCCGCTGGCGCTGGTTTGAGCTTCTCGGTGCCATCGCGCCTCTGGCGATCCTCTCCGGCTTCAGCCTGCTCGCACGGGATCGAAAGCTGCGCAATCTCGATCTGCTCTGCCGGTCTCTGGTTATTTATGGAGCCTTCTACTTCCTGCTTGCCATGGCAGTTTCGCTGCCCGCCCGGCTCGCCCTGCTCGCTCGCCTGCAGCCCATGCGGAGTCTCTACCTGCTGTACGTCCTGTTTTTTCTTTTTGCCGGGGGGTTCCTAGGGCAGTTCGTTCTTCGCGACAAGCTCTGGCGATGGCTGGTGTTGTTTCTGCCTCTGTGCTCCGTCATGTACCTGGCGGAGCGGTCGCTCTTTCCGGGCAGCGCCCACATTGAGTGGCCCGGGCAGCAGCCTCGCAATGCCTGGGCGCGAGCCTTTCTCTGGATCCGGGACAACACGCCAACCGACGCTGTCTTCGCGCTCAACCCTTACTACATGCAGCTGCCTGCAGAAGATGAGATTGGGTTTCGAGCGGTCGCACAGCGCAGCCAGCTAGCCGACGGAATTAAAGACGGCGGTGTCGTCGAGATGTTCCCGCAGATCGGCGATTCCTGGCTCGCGCAAGTGAATGCGCAGACCGGGATTGACAATTTTCAGGAGCGCGATCTGGAGCATTTAGAATCAAAGTATGGCGTAACCTGGGTCGTGCTGGGCAAACCTTCAAGACTTGCACTCGCCTGCCCCTACCAAAACGAGGCAGTATTGGTCTGCCGTTTACGTTGAGCGGACCTGGTCGAAAGATGGGGCCGAACTGGAAGTGTTTTCAGGCGGTTGCGTGAGCAGCCAGGGCTTCAAGAGGATTTGAGTGAAAACAGCCAGAAGTGACGTGTACGCATCGAGCGCTCGAGCCATGTCGGTAGAAACTTCGCTCTTCCCGTTTCGCCGCTGGAACGAGCAGCTGCCAGAACTTGCAGCGCAGTATCAAAACAACCGACCCGTGCCGCATATCTTTCTCAAGGGTCTGCTTGAGCCGGCCACAGCATCGCTGCTGGAAGCCGAATTCCCGCAGCCGAACTCCGATGCGTGGACGCACTACCAGCATCAGAACGAAAACAAGCACGGCATGACCAAGCGCCAGTTCTTTCCTGCCAACCTTGGTGACTTGACCGACGCTCTCAACTCGACCGTGTTCACCGAGTGGCTTTCGAGGCTAACCGGGATTGCTGATCTGATTGCCGACCCGGAACTCGACGGAGGAGGCTTGCACCAGTCGAGCACCGGCGGCTACCTCAATGTTCACACCGACTTCTCGCACCACCATTACAACAAGGATTGGAAGCGGCGCGTCAACCTGATCCTTTACTTCAACGATGGGTGGAACGAGCAGTGGGGCGGGGCGATCGAACTGTGGGATAGTCGTATGCAGGGCCGCGTGGCCAGCTACCCTTGCCTGCTGAACCACTGCCTGATCTTCAACACCGACAACCACTCCTACCACGGTTTCCCTGAGCCACTTACCTGCCCTCCGGGAAGATCGCGCAAGAGCCTTGCGCTCTACTACTACACCATTGACAGCGACTACAAATCCTCCCACCGTTCGACGAATTATCGATCGCGCCCGAGCGACGGTGTGGTGAAGTCGATGCTCATCTGGCTGGACAAGCAGGCGGTCAATTTGTACTCGCGGGCCAAGGCAAGGCTCGGTTTCTCGGATGAATTGGCGAGCAAGATTCTGGGATTTTTGTTTGGGCGAAAGTAAAGACTTTATCGCTGGTCTTCGAGAGCGAACTCTGCGGGCGCCTGGACGGAAAGCTTCTCGAGGCTAAAGATAGGGGAGTCGATCCAGCCCACCCGCGCCAGCAGGCATGCAACCGTGGTTGCGAGCACGCCAAACCCATATCGAAGACTGTGACCGAAGCTGATCGAAGATGCCTCTGGAAAGTAGCGGGTCGGGCAGCTGATCTCGCCGATGCGGGCCCCGATCGAAAGGCACTGCGCGAGTACCTGGTTGTCGAAGACAAAATCATCCGAGTTGCTGGCGAGCGGCAAGGCTTCCAGGAGTTCTCGCGAGTAGGCGCGGTAGCCGGTGTGGTACTCCGACAGGTGTGCGCCCAGGAATAAATTCTGGAACCCGGTCAGGAAGCGGTTCGAGATGTACTTGTAAAAAGGCATGCCGCCGCGCAAGGCCCCGCCCCCGAGAATGCGCGATCCCAGAGCGAGGTCATAGACGCCCGATGCCACCATGCTGGCGATCGAGATGACCAGCAGCGGCGAATACTGATAATCCGGATGCATCATCACCACGATTTCTGCGCCCATGGCGAGAGCTTTGGCGTAGCAGGTCTTTTGGTTGCCGCCGTAGCCCCGGTTGCGGTCATGCACCTCGACGCAGAGACCGAGCTGGTGGGCCAGCGCTACGGTCCCATCCTTGCTCTGATCGTCGACGAGAATGATCGCATCGATGGATTCGGGGATCTCGCGAACCGTGGCTGTCAGTGTTTTTTCTGCGTTGTAGGCGGGCATGACTACCACGACCCGTTTCCCGTTGATCATGTTGGTTTGACGATACAGGCGCGGCAAACAGAGTGCAAAGTGCCGGGGTGAAAAGCTCCGCGTCCCGGCTCCGGAGTTGGAGAAGCTTTGTTCGTGCGGAGCAACCCTGTACTTACGTTCGCTGATACCGTTCGAGCACATGCTCGAGGGTAACCATGCCTTCGAGCGAACCTTTGCTGGCGCGGTTGGCGATCGGGAGCAGCGGCCAGCGGGGGAAGAAGCGCAGCGCCGCGTCGAGCGGCAGGTCGGGGAAGAGCAGGGGAATGCGCTCGGGGCCGAGTGCGCGTTCGAGCGGGGTCTCCGGCGCGAGGGTTGCGCTGAGCGTGATCAGCTCCTCGGGGCGCATCGCGTAGCAGGTGCCGTCGGCGAACTTGACCAGCATCGCGGCCACGTGTTTCAGAGAGAGCTGGATGTAGGCCGCGCTCACGGTTTCGTGACCCTCCAGCACGGGTACGGCGAGGGGCACGAGCGCGTCTTCCAGGCGCAGGCCGATCTCTTCGCGCTGCTCTTCCATCGAGGGCAGGTCCAGCCCGTCCTGGTGGGTGAAGAGCTCAAAGATCGACTCCGGCGCAAGCGAGCGCGAGAGCAGGTAGGCGATGGTGTTCGCCAGGATGACGGGCAGGATGATCGAGTAGTTCTGGCTGACTTCGAGCACCATGAAGACCGAAGTCAGGGGCGCGCGTAAAAAGCCGGCGAACAGCACCCCCATGCCGACCAGCGCGTAGGAGCCGACCGAGCCCGAGGCGTGCGGCATCAGCGAGTGCTGGATGGTGCCGACGGCCGCGCCGAGCATGGTGCCGAGAAACAGGGTCGGCGCGAACATGCCGCCCGGCGTGCCGCTCGAGAACGACACCGTGGTGGCGAGCATCTTTGCCACGACCAGCGCGGCCAGCATCTGCCAGCCAAACTGGCCGTGCATGGCCTGATCCATCGTCTCGTAGCCGGGACCCATGACCTGCGGCAGGCCGAAGTAGCCGATCAGCCCGACGAGCAGCCCGGCGATGGCGGGCTGGACGAAGTGGGTCCTGGGAGGCATCTGGCGCAGGCGCGGGCGCAGGTAGCCGAGCGCCTTCGAGAAGACCAGCGCCGAGAAGCCGCCGAGCACGCCGAGCACCGCATAGGCGGTCAGCTCACGCGGGTCGCGCAGGGTCACCGAGGGGATGCGGAACATCGGCGCCGAGCCCCAGAACCAGCGGGCCACGCAAACGCTCGAAACAGCCGAGAGCACGATCGAGCCGAGTACCCCGGCGGACCAGTGGCCGATCACCTCTTCAATGACAAACAGGATCGCTGAAATAGGCGCGTTGAAGGCGGCGGCCAGGCCCGCCGCGGCGCCGATGGGAGCGAAGAGGCGCAGCGAGTGGCGCGAGAGCCGCAGCTTGCGCGCGACGATCGAGGCGACCCCGGCCCCGATCTGCAGCGATGGATCCTCGGGACCAAGCGAGAAGCCGCAGCCGATGGCCAGCCCGGCGGTGATGAACTTACCGATCACCGTCTTGAAGGAGATGAAGCCGTTGTAGATGTAGAGCGCGGCCTTGGTCTGGTTGACGCCCGAGCCGCGTGCGCCCGGAAAGAAAGACTGTACCAGCGCCGCGACCCCCAGGCCTGCGACGACGGGGACAAAGATGAGCCGAAGCTGGCCGGCGTGGGGAGAAGAGCCCAGGGTAAGAATGCGGATCCACTCGATGGCGATGCGAAAGGAGACCACGAGCAGCCCGGAGAGCACCCCGATGAAGATGGAGAGGACCAGGAAGAGGCGCTCCTCGCGCTTGGGCGCAATCTTCTGGATGTCGAGGTCGGCCTGGTCGCGTCCCTCGACCGCGCCGGGGAGCGAGTCGGCGGCGCGCATGCCGATTGTGTCGGCTTCAATGGGTATCTGGTCGCCGGGGCTCATGCCGGCCACAGGAGCGGCGGCGGACGGGGAGGCAACGCTCTCCGCCGCGGGCGACTGCGGGCCGGAATGCGGGATCGCGCCTGGCCGCTTCATGTCTTCAAGCTTCATCGGGTAGGGACTCTCACTGCTGTTCGATCTCGTCGGGCGCGAGCGAGATCTTCATGAGCAGCGTGGCGTCCCGGCTCGGGGGCACGCAGCCGGGCAGCGATGCATGGTTCTGCGCCACCGTGCTGACCAGGCGGCTCTGCCAACTCTCCATATCGTAGACCAGGGCCAGGGTGCTCTCGAGAAGCCCGGGATCGTGCTCCAGCCGCGGCCGGAGGGCGGCGTCGGGCGGAAGGCTGTGCCAGCGGGCCAGCAGCGC
>CAZZYH010000088.1:0-13751 GCA_964658225.1 Vulcanimicrobiota bacterium
CTGCGCGCCGCCCAGCTGGAGGATAAGTACGATGGCATGCGGGCGCAGCTGCACTGCGGCGATGGCTCGCAGCCCGGGCGGGTGGGGCTCTTCTCGCGCAACCGGGAAGACTTGTCGGAGAGTTTCCCCGAGTTGATCGAGGCCTTCGGGCACTTCGGCGAAGAGGTGATCCTCGATGGAGAGATCCTGGCCTGGCGCAACGCCGCGCCCCCTACCCCGCTGCCCGAAGCCCCACCCTGCGCGCGCGGCATCGTCTCTGCCCTGGACAGCCGGGCTGGGCGCCACGAACCAGTTGCGGATGCCCGCCCCGGGGGCGCGGGCCGGGCGCTGCCTTTCTCCTCGCTCCAGCAGCGGCTGGGCCGCAGGCGCGTCACCCCGGAGATGCGCGCAGCCACGCCCGTGGTCTTCATGGCCTTTGACCTGCTTTACCAGGGCGGCGAGTTGCTGCTGGAACGCCCGCTCGCCGAGCGCCGGGCCCGTCTTGTCGCGCTGCTGTCTGCGCACGCCGAGCAAACCGATGGCCGCCACCATACGGCCGCCCAGGAAGGCAAGTCGCGACAGGGAACCCTGTTCGGGCCGCCGCCCTCACTCGGCCCCCGCTTCCCGCGCCTGCTCCTGGCGCCCGCCGTGCAGTTAGCCGACGCAGCCCAACTCGACGCCGCGTACACCGAGGCCCGTACGCGCGGCAACGAAGGCGTAATGCTCAAAGCGCTGGCGAGCGTCTACCAGCCTGGCCGCCATGGCCTCGCCTGGCTCAAGCTCAAGCGTGAGCTCGCGACCCTCGACGTCGTGATCACCGGCGCCGAGTTCGGCCACGGCCGCCGCGCGGGCGTACTGTCTGACTACACCTTCGCCGTCCGCGCCGAGCCCTCAGGCGCATTGCTCAACGTCGGCAAAGCCTACTCGGGTCTCACCGATCCGGAAGTCGAAGCCCTCTCGCAGCAACTCCACAACCTGACCCTTGAAGACCACGGCAGCTTCCGCACCGTCGAGCCCGTCATCATGCTCGAAGTCGCCTTCAACAACGTCATGCGCTCGGAGCGCCATGCCAGCGGCTTCGCGCTGCGCTTCCCAAGAATCCTTCGCATCCGCAGAGACAAGCCTCTGGAAGAGGTTGATACGCTTGCCCGGGTGGAAGCGATCTACGCCTCACAGCCCGACAAGCCTGCCGAAGACGCCTGAGAGCAGCCTGCGCGCGCGAGGCAGCCGCTCCGTGGTGGGTTCACCGCGCCTTTAGCGCAAAAACAACAATTTGCCGGGAAAAAGCGAGGGGCCGAAGCCTTGGCATCGATGGGACCGGAGGGGATGGGGATGGGGCAGGGCGAAGAGTTAGGCCGGAAAACCCGGGAACGCCTTCGTGCGAGCGTCTTGCCTACCCACGCAAGCACCCTTCATACCGGTATCCCTAGTGCGCATGCGAGTGTCCATGATCATGCGAGTGTCCATGGTGCGCATGCGCCGACCCTTCCTCTACCGCCATCACACACCCGTGCACCATCTCGCAGCCGGCATTCTCAAACTGGATCGTGGTGTGGTGGATGTGGAAGGATTGGGCGAGCGACTGCTTGACCTGCGCCAGAATCGCGTTGCTCTCCGACGGTGGGATATCGGCGATGCGGATGTGGGTCGCGAGAGCGTGGGTCTGCGAACCGAGACTCCACACGTGCAGATCATGCACATCCTCGACGCCCTCAATCGCAGCCAGCAAGGTCCGGATGGCAGGCAGGGAGATGCCGGCGGGCGTCCCCTCGAGCAGAATATTCAACGTCTCCCGCACGATCGAGATGGACGACCATAAGATCAGCGCCGCGATCAACAGAGAGAGCGCCGGGTCGATCCAGGTCAGCCCGGTAAAGTAGATCGCCGCACCGCCCGCGATCACCGCCGCCGTCGAGACCGTATCCCCCAGCATGTGGAGGAAGACCGAGCGCATGTTTACGTCGCTTGAGACCCTCCACAGCAGGAGCGCGATCACGCCGTTCATGACCACGCCCGCCGCCGCTACGAGCATCATGGGCTTGGTTGCGACCGAGGCAGGATGCGCCAACCTGCCCAGGGCCGAGACCCCGATCCAGATCGAGATCCCGACCAGCGTGATCGCATTGAAGAAGGCGGCCAGCACCCCGGCCCGCTGATAGCCAAAGGTCTTCTCGTCCGTTGCGGGCCGCGCCTGGAAGTAGACCGCCACAAACGAAAGCAGCAAGGCCCCGGCATCGGAGACATTGTGCCCTGCTTCTGAGATCAGCGCGAGGGAGTGCGCCCGCAGCCCGGCCAGCAGCGTGAGCCCGACATACAAGAGGGTGGCGACAACCGAGCCGCGGAGCACCTGCTGCGTCTTCGCCGTGGGCGCTGCGTGCACATGCATGTTTCTAGTCTATGGGCTGGCGAGCCAGGGTTCAATCCTGCGAGAAGCAGGGCGTGGAGGACCGGGGTACGGGTTGGCTGCCCGGCGGGGCTCGGCACCGACGTCGATCGTCGAGTCAGCGAAGACCCCGGTTTGCGGCGAGGCTGCGAAGCAGGGCCGGGTGGCGGCAAGTCGCGGGCCCGGCCGATCGCCCGCGGCGCTTAGCCGACCGGCGCAGACCAGCGCCGCGGCGTCCGGCGGCGGACGGGAACGGAGTTGGCGGTGTCGCGCAGGCCGATCCAGTTCTCCGCCACGATGATGCTGTTCTCCGGCTGCCGGGTGTCATAGCGAACCGAGCAGGGAAAGCCGACGCGAATATCTTCAATGCGGATGATGTGCTTGAGGTGGGTTACGTCCTGGGAGCACTCATAGGAGACCCCGGCGATCTCGTACTTATAAAGGATGAGCTGCATGCCCTCGGCTCGTCCGCTTTCCACCTCGTCGAGCTCGGCGATATCGAGGATGGTGCCATCGATGATCCGGCCGCCCAGCACCAGGTCCTGCCGCCGGACCCGCTCGACTTCTTCCTCCGAGACGCGCTTGCGGGTGATCACGTAGAGCACGACGCCGCCCACGCACAGCCCGGCCGCGGCGAGGGTTCCGAGAAAGTGGGGGTCGCGTAGAGAAAGGTCGTTCACCATGAACTCCGTTCAGGACCTCCGTCTCGGATGGTTCGGATGGTCAAGCCGCATTGGGTATAGATGCAGGATACCGCAGCCGGCGCAGGACACGGGCGGGTATCGAGGAAAGCCGGCCGCGCTGCGGTATACTTGAGGGTCAGCATGCCCAAGACCCGTTCCGCAATCCTGCCCTGCCCCGCGCACACCCTCACAGACCTCGAAGCCGCGGCCACGGCGGGCCGCCGCATTCGCTCGACCACCGTGATCTGCGTGCGCCGCAACGGCAGAGTGGCCATGGCCGCCGACGGCCAGGTCACCCTGGGCGACGCGATCATGAAGCACTCGGCGCGCAAGATCCGCCGCCTCTACCAGGATAAGATCCTGGCCGGTTTCGCCGGCTCGACTGCCGACGCGTTCTCGCTCTTCGCCCGCTTTGAAGGCAAACTGGAGCAGTATGCCGGCAACCTCGGCCGCGCCGCGGTCGAGCTGGCCAAGGACTGGCGCACGGACAAGATGCTTCGCTCGCTCGAGGCCTTGCTCGTCGTCTCCGACCTCCAGCAGATGTACCTGATCTCCGGGACTGGCGATGTCATCGAGCCGGATGAGGGACTGCTGACCATCGGCAGTGGCGGCTCCTATGCGCTTGCCGCGGCGCGCGCACTCTATGACAACACAGAGCTTTCCGCACGCGAGATCGCCGAGAGGGCGCTCGGGATTGCCGGCAAAATCTGTATCTATACGAATGATCGGGTCACGTTGGAGGAGCTCGGAAGGGAATAGGGTAGGTTCGCTCGAAGTGGTTGCCTGCCAACACGTTCCCAGCGCTCCGATACAAGGTTGTCTCCGCGGAGACCTGACCGGCACCGAGCAACAGACAAGGAAAGGACAGCGCCACCCACACGGACCCGCCTCATCCGCGAGATCTTGCCAGTAGGGCGTTGCATCAGAAAATCATGGCCATCTTTCTACCCGGCACAGCCGACGACCAGGAACTCGCCCTCGACGAGCTCACCCCGCGCGAAATCGTCGCCGAGCTGGACAAGTACGTCGTCGGCCAGCGGGCCGCCAAGCGCGCCGTCGCCATTGCCTTGCGCAACCGCATGCGCCGCCAGAAGCTTCTGCCCGAAGTCGCCGAAGAGATCATGCCCAAGAACATCATCATGATCGGCCCGACCGGCGTGGGCAAGACCGAGATCGCCCGGCGGCTGGCCAAGCTGACAAACTCGCCCTTCCTTAAAGTCGAGGCCTCCAAATTCACCGAGGTCGGCTACGTCGGGCGCGATGTTGAATCCATGATCCGCGACCTGGTCGAGATCGCGATCGACATGGTGCGCGAAGAGAAGCTGGAAGAGGTCGAAGACAAGGCCGAGATGCATGCCGAGGAGCGGCTGCTCGACCTGCTGGTTCCCTCGGCCGGGGGCGTGCCCGCGGGCGAGGGCGTGATCGCCATCGTGCCCCCGCAGCCCGCCCCCGGCGAAGAGGCTGACCAGGCCCGCGCCAAGATCGACGAAAGTACCTCGGACGCGCAGGAGCGCAGCCGCGACAAACTCCGCCAGCAGTTCCGTGAAGGTAAGCTCGACGATCGGCTGGTGGAGATCGATGTGCGCGAGCGCAACCAGCCCTCCTTTGAAATCATCTCGAACCAGGCGCCGGAAGACATGGACGTCAGCCTTCGCGAGGCGCTGCCCGCGCTCTTCGGACCGCGCACGAAAAAGCGCAACATGAAGGTCGCCGAGGCCTTCGACTACCTGGTCCAGGAGGAAGAGTCCCGCCTCATCGACATGGATCAGGTCACCCGCGTCGCCGTGGAACGGGTGGAAAACTCCGGCATCATCTTCCTCGACGAGATCGACAAGATCGCTGGCCGTGAAGGCGGTCACGGGCCCGACATCTCCCGCGAAGGCGTCCAGCGCGACATCCTTCCCATCGTCGAGGGCACGACCGTAAACACCCGCTATGGCATGGTCTCCACCGACCATATCCTGTTCATCGCCGCCGGCGCCTTCCACGTCACCAAGCCGAGCGACCTTATCCCCGAATTGCAGGGCCGCTTTCCGATCCGAGTCGAGTTGCACTCGCTCACGGTCGAAGACTTCGTCCGCATCTTGAACGAGCCGAAAGCCTCGCTCACCAAGCAGTACACCGCGCTGCTCGAGACCGAAGGCCTCAAACTCGAGTTCACCTCCGAGTCGCTCGAAGAGATGGCCCAGTTCGCCTTTCGCGTCAACGAAACAACAGAAAATATCGGCGCCCGCCGTCTGCACACGATCATGGAGCGCGTGCTCGACGAGATCTCCTTTGTCGCCCCGGACCTGGTGAAGGCTCCTCGCCCCGAGTCCGGCATCCTGGACATCTCGGCGGCTGCCGACTCGGCGCCCGGCGCCAAGGCTTTGACCCCGCTGCCCGTCGTCGACCGGCCGAACGGCATCGGCCACGACCGCACCGTGGTCATCGACCCCGAATACGTCCGCCAAATGGTCTCTGAAATCGTGAAAGACCAGGACCTGTCCCGCTACATCCTCTAGCGCCCCGGGCCCGGCGCGGCTTGGGCGCGGGTTGCCGCCGATCGGGTCGAAGATCCGCTCGAAGATTGGCTCGATCGGAGCAGCCGGGGGTCGGCTGAAGGGATTGGCCTGACGCCCTGCGGCGCCCTCTCCTGCGGAGCCACCTTCTGCGCCGTCAACTTTTGACCAGGCCTGTGTCCTTGGTCGCCCGAAGATCGGACGGCAGTCATCGGCTTGCGGCTTGCGGCTACTACAGGATGGCTTGGGAGCCCCGGGTCTGACCCCGGGGCTCCGCTGTTTTACTCGGTCGCCTTGTCAATCGTCTCGCCGATCTGCTTGCCGGCATCCTTCACATGGCCGACGGTGCTTTGAGCGGACCCCTTGGCCTGATCCAGTTTTCCTTCGGCCTCCAGTGCCTCGTTGCCGGTAAGGTGGCCAATCGTCTCTTTGACCTTTCCAGTCAGCTTATCGAGGGTTCCCTTTGCGGTATCTTCGTTCATTTCCTACTCCTTTGCTGGATAAATCGTTATGGTTGCAAGCGGCACGTGCAGCCGGTCCGCAAGATTCGCGAGGAAGCAACAACTTAGCTTGTCACACAAGCTACCTCCGGAACAACAGGCTGGAGGCAGTACCCAGGCAGCCGGTCTCTGTTCGGGACACGGAGACCTTTGCCGATGCTAGGCGCGTACCTCCGCGACCAATTTGCTACGCGAGCGGGGCGCCATGCCGAAGATGCCGCCTGCGATCGACGCTGCGAGGCCTAGGAGCAGCGAGAAGAAGCTGCCAAAGCCAGTCGCGGACACGCCCGATGCGGCCTTGTCTTCCACCTTGAGGGCCGTCTCCTTGGCGCTCTTAGCGCCCGCTTGCAGTTGCGTCTGCCACTTGCTGAGATCCTGATTGGCCTGCTCACGCGACATGTGGCCACGCTCCACCATCAGGTTGACCAGCGAGTCGCGGTCGCTCTGGCTAAAGGTGCCATTCTGCACTGCGTCCCCCACGAGCTGCTGAAACGTCGGGTCCGAGGCAATCTCACCCGCTTGCGTGGAGATATCGGCAGGCGTGATGCCGGTCGCGCGCGAGACCAGTCCGGCAACACCCGGCGCTGTCGTCTTCGCGCCCGTTCCTACCAGTGTCGCTGTCCGCCCGATCACCGACGCTGTGCCGCCAATCAGATTGCCGGCAGCGGTGCTGAGCAGGTAAATCACGACGATCGATGCCACCGACCAGACCATGAAGCCCTGCAGAGCGCCGGTACGGCGGTTGCCGAAAGCAGAGAATTGACTGGCGACCCAGGCCCCGATGGCGAGCGAAAGAATCCACGAGAGGATGAACCAGACGACCGCCCCGATCGCCATGCCCTGGCCTGGCTGTTCGCCGCGGGTAGCGTCAATCGAGCTCGCTCCGATGCCGATCCCAAGCAGGTTGAACAACAACTGAAGAGCGACTGCAGCGAACACGCCGGCGATGATGCCGCCCCACGATATCGACGCGATCGCCGACTGGCCACGCTTCTGTAGAGAATCCTGTTCTATGTCAACAAGCTGAACCATACTTTTCTTTCTCCTTGAAGATGAGCTATGCATCTGTGGATCAACGGTGCAGGGTCTAGGACTTGACCGCGTCGTGGGCCGCCCCGACGGCTTTACCCACACCATGCTTTACGGCTCCGAGCGCCTCCTCGACCAGGCCTTCGGCGTGCAGCAGGCTGTTGCCTGTCAGCTTTCCGACGGTCTCCTTCCCGGCGCCCTTTACCTGATCGAGTCTGCCCGCGATCCTTTTTCCTGCTGCCCAGCGTGAGACCGATGAGTTCGCCGAGCGCCGGCGGCCCAGCAGCCACGCGGCCAAGCCGACACCCAGGCATGCAAAAATGGTCTTCTTCATTGTGTTGTCTCCTTGGAACAAGTTCTTCTCTGCCACATCGACGGAGGTTCACCGTTCTGTTGCGACTTTGAGACAAACCCCGGGTGGCCTAAAGTCACGTTCGGCGAAAAAAAAGATTGCCGGTGACTTTCGCCGTGCCTCCGCTTGTCTACATATCTGCATGGAGTAAAGCCGAGCCGACGGCGCAAAAGGAGAGAAGTGGCATCAGTGCTTCACAGGGGAGCAGGCAGCCGGTCGGGGGGCCGGCACTGCGCTCGACGGTATCCTAAGTTATGAGGTCGCCCCAGGAAGATCTTGCGTTGGTGGCCCGCTGCAAGCGCGAACTCCCGCGACGACACGATGCATTCGAGGAGCTGGTACGTGCCTATCAGAGCAAGATCTACACGCTTTGCTATCGACTTGCAGGCAATGACGCAGATGCGGAGGATCTGCTCCAGGAGATTCTTCTGCGTCTTTTCGTCAGTATCACCAGCTTTGACGGTCGCTCCGCATTTTCAACCTGGCTTTACCGGGTCGTGCACAATCACTGCCTCAACGCGATGGCCAAGAAGAAACGTTGGCTGGGGAGAAACGAGGCGATGCTTGTTGAGCCGGCTTACCCGCGTTCTTTACCCTCGCAGCGGCGGGGGCGCGCGCAGCAGGCGCTCGACCAACTCAGCGAAGGAGACCGTACTTTGCTGGTCATGAAATACATCACAGAACTTGAGATTCAGGAGATTGCGAAGATCCTCGGGCTGGGAATCGGCGCGGTCAAGATGAGACTGCTTCGTGCACGCGAGTTGTTCAGGAACAAGTACAAGGAGTCCTCATGAAGGATCATGCAGATCGCGAGTCCGATCTTCGCCCGGAGGGCCTTGAAGGATTGAGCCTGGAGGCGCCTCCGGACACGCTCGATCGATTTCGCAGGCGGGCGTCTCTGCTGACCGGCACACGCTTTGTGTTGGAGCGTCAAATCTACGGCTTTTGGATCGTGCTGAACACCTTTCTCAAGCTGCTCTTCAAGCACGTCAACGTGCCCGTCGCCCCACCGGATCCAGCACAGGGGCGCCAGTACCGGCAAGCAGTCCAGAACAGCAAGGAAGGGAGACCATGAATCATTTTTTTCAAACCTTTTCCGCCATCGTTCGTTCAACCCTCCTTTCATCTCTCCAACGGGTTGTCGACTTTTTTCCAAATTTGCTGAGCGCCATCCTCATTCTGCTCATCGGCTGGAGTCTCGCGCTTCTCATTTCGCGCCTGATCTACAAACTTTTTCTCTCCTTGAGGCTGGATGGGCTCGCAGCGAGGAGGGGCCTGAGCAGCACGCTGGCCGATATCGGCATCGACATTCCCCTTTCCCGGATTGTCAGCAGCTTCTGTTTCTGGCTCATTCTCCTATTGATGCTGGAGCCCTTGACCGAGGCGCTTAAGCTCAGTTACCTGTCCCGGGTCGTTGCTCGTCTGCTCGCCTACATTCCTTCCATCCTGGCGGCCTCGGTGATTCTTGTTCTGGGCCTCTCGTTTGCCCGGCTGATCTCAGCATCGGTCACCCGAACCGCGAAGGCGGCAGGCCTTGAGTATGCAGGGGCTCTGGGCGCACTCGCACGCTACTTCATCGCGCTGATCGTCATCATCATCGCGCTCGCGCAACTTGGAGTGCAGACCGCCATACTTACCGTGATCTTCGCAGTTATTTTGTTCTCGCTCGGCATCGCGTCCGCGCTGGCCTTCGGCAGTGGGAGCAAAGCGGTCGTTTCCAATATCCTTGCCGGGGCCTTCATCCGCGATCATTTCCCCGTGGGCAGGGAGATCGAGGTGCAGGGTGTTCGGGGCAAGGTGGTCGGCGTCAACTCCGTTGGAACAACGGTTGACAGCGACGGACGGATCGTCACGGTTCCCAATGCCGTCCTGATGGAGAATGTCGTAGAGTGAACGAGGCTTTTTCTTAAGGGCGAGCATTGCTGCCCATGGGCTTTCGGAGAGCCGAGCAGGCGAACGCGATTCTACCTGGGCAAAAGGATGTTCGCAGTCAGCAGATCCGGCTTTGCGTTCCTCACCAGCGCGGCATACTTTTCTCCGCCATGGTAAGCAATCTTGTATACGTGGGTTTCGTCGTCCCTCACGGCCTCGACGACAATGAGGTCCCTGTTGGTCTCTGAGGCATGCACCACCCGGGTAAGCTCTTCGGGGCTATAAGGTTTGCCGTTGATCCGGGTCAGCCTATCGCCTGGGCCAAGCCCGGCCGTGTACGCGGGGCTGCCGATCCAAACATCGATCAGAGTGCCGTCCGCGCTGGCCTGCAGGCCGAGTGAGTGGTACATCTCCGCCACATGCGACGCCTTGACGAATGCTGCTTCAGCCGGGATCATCGTGTCCTGATAAACGTAACTGTAGCCGCTGGCTTCAAGCCCTCTGGTGAGCGATCGCATATCCAGTGCGTTGAGGCGCTCATACCAAAACCCCTGCCAGTCATAGGGCGCAACTGCTTGCAAGGTTTCGAAAAGGTCGGCCAACCGATAGGGAAGAACTCCAGGCCCGGTGTCTCGTGAGGACGATCCCGCCACGGGCGGAGCAAGAAAGAGCGCTGCGAAATCGTCCAGCGATTTTTGGCCGCGTGTAAGTTCCCGAATCTTTGCATCGGCCTCCAGCCAGAGAAGCGTTCCCGCGTAGTAGTAGTCCTGGCTGAGGCGCCAGTTTGCCCAGGCCGTGTCGTTACCGCGCAGGATCGCCGAGGCATCGGCTGTGTCCTGCACAGAGCGCCATTGACGCCCGGGCTTGTCGAGCTGAAACGCCTCATAGTCCAATGCGCCGATAATCTGTTCCGGCGTCCGGAAACCAGCGCGTGCGCTCAGCACGTTGCCGTAATATTGCGCCAGGCCTTCATAAACCCAGATCAGGTCATTTTGCATGGGCGTGTTGTCGTCCGCGGTCGCTTCGCCAGCAGGGCGACGATATTTGCCGCACCAGGAGTGAACAAACTCGTGCGGGAGCAGGGAGCCGAGAACGCCCGCGTTCTCGAGGTCCGATATGTCGAGGCTGCTTACAATGTAGTCGGCTGACTGCGTGTGTTCCGCGCTATCACCCTGCAGGTGCGGAGATGCGCCTACAAGGAAGTCGTAGTGCTCGTAATGATGCCCGACAAACAGCTTCGTGGCTTGCTCGACCAAAGCGTTCATCCGCGCCAGGAGGGCGGGCTGCAGGTCCAGATCCGCGTCCCTGTCTGAGCAGACGCTAAGCGTATGGACGGGATGGATCGCGGGTGCCAGAGGGTACTGGCGGCAGTGATCCCCGGCGAGGATCGGTGAATCGATCAGCTGTTCGATCGACACGGTTTGAAATGTGGCGCTCGGTCCCTGCAGCGAAGGTGCCGCAGATCCACCCGTACGCAAAGCGGTCGCAGCCTTCCAACCTTCGGGCAAGCGGATCTCGGTTGCGATCGGCGTGTCCTCGAGCGATCGATCGCCGGGATAGAGGACCACTTCGCTCGGCTCGACCATCACGACGTGAGCGCTCGTGTGATTGGTGCCGATGGTGTTGCGGCGACTGGGAACGTCAAGGATGTCGTAGGAGACGACCAGCAAAGAAACGTCTTCGGGAACGACGACATGGAACTTATAAGCGTCGGAAAGGTCGCGACGCCAGGGCACCGGATGCGCGCCCGCAGCACCGGAGCGAAAGACGAGACCGGTCAGGTTATCGATGGGCCCTCCGGGAAGCTCCTGGCTGGGAATCCATTCCGGATAGGAGAAGGTGTTCGCGCCGGGGTGGACCGGAATCTGCTCGGTGACATGGATGATGCGGCGCGAAGCGTCGGTCAAGTCGATGCGGATATGCATCGGTGTTTGGGCCAAGCCGGCGAGCGGAATGGAGAAAAGAAGACCAGTCGCCAGGAGAGAACATGCAGACATCTACATCCTCCTCATCGGGGGCAAGGATGGCCGCGAGGCTTTGCCCATTTGCCCCGTGCTCGAATCCGGTATGTTGACGGGCAGCCGCCATAAGGCAGCTTAGTCTGTGCGCCTAAGTTCCGTGAAGTCCTAAAGCGGCCTGGCACGGGGCCGGGCAGAGCTCGGACAACAGGCGGCCGCCCAACTTCCGCTGCGCGGGTGACGCGGAACTTACGCTGTGCTGCGCCAGGCGGACACACTTGTGCTTGCAGAACGGCTTGTCGTGATGTGGAATGCTATGCATGAAGACCGCGCTCTTGCTTGCTGCCGCAACCTTGCTTGCCTTGTCGGTGTCGTGCAGTGCCCAAACCTCGGATTACCCTGGGGGTTCGGACATGCGATCGATTACGCGCCCGGCGAATAGCTTTCTGATCGGAGCCCTTCATATCGACAACGACGAATACGAGATCCCGGTGGGCCCGGTCGGGAGTGGCAAGATTCTTGGAAAGGCGATCAAAGCCACCGGCCCGGTCGATACGGTGGCCTATGCCGGGCCCAAATCCGCCTCATCGTTCACGACATATGGCGCACTCTCGGCGCAGCTGCTCGGGTCTGGATTCGTCGAGGTATGGAGTTGCGTCCGCCAAGCCTGCGGAAATGCTTACGATCTGGCCAACTTGCTCTGGCAGCCGCTCGTCGATTCGATTCAAACAGGCCTGTGGGGCAACATGATCATTGATGACCTCGGTGCAGCCAATGACGACATCCGGTACGGAGCGTTTCGGAAAGGCGCAGAGTACGTTCTTGCCCTCGGCGCGTTGTCCCCCGGACACAACTCCGGCGCGCTTTTGGTCCGAGTCAATGGACCCGCTGACGACCCGGTGCTCCGGGAGCCGAAGAACAAGACGGCCTGGGATCCTCGGGGCGCTTCACAGGGGCCCCCGACGGGGATGGCGAATGTTACCGACATGGCCCGCAGCAGCGCCACAACTGCTGCCCGATCCCTCGATCGCCTGCAATAGGCGACGGAACGAGCGCGAACACGCTCGCTGTTTCCGCTCCCGGGCCAGGCTTGCGCTCGGAAAAGGAGCGCGGCCGCCGGACTGGTGACCGTGGATCGCTTCGCGGAAGCAGGGCCGGGGTATCTCCGGAGCAGCGACTTCCGCCGAGCTTCCGCATCCCTGATGCGCCCTGACGCGCCCTAATGCTCACGGATGCGTACGGATGCGTACGGCCGCAGGGGACTCCCCGCGCTTTGAGGAAGCAAATTGGTCATGGAAATGGCGCAGCTATGCAAAGCATGGAAACGATGAAACCGTTTCCCACCCTTCGCACAGCCGCTTGGAAGACGCTAATGAAGCTCGGTCGCGGTGGGGATGCCGATCACTCAGCACCCCCCGCACAGATCCGTACGGGCGCTCATTAGCGCATACGGCTCTTATCTTGGATGAGTAGCGGCGAAGCGCTGCCTGGGCCAAGGATGTACGATGCGTGGGTGGGGAATCCATCGCTCCAGGAGCCGGTGCATGCGCTCCCAGTTGAGGCGATGGCGCTGACCGCGGCGATATAGGCTACGGCGCCACAGCCAGCTGAGTCGTCCCCTGAACACGTTTAGGCTGTCGATATTGCCCGGTACCGCGTGGTAGTTAAAGTAGCCTCGCACGATCGACTTCAGCCACTCCCCCGTTTGCTCGATCGGCTCATGCATGCGTGAGCGAAGTTGCTGTTTGACTTCCTGCAACTTAGCCCTCATGCGTTTGCCAACCGTTTTCCGTCTCACGGTAAAATTGCCGTTCCGGTCTTTCCCGCTGATGTGCGTGAAGCCCAGGAAGTCAAACGTCTCTGGTTTACCTTCTCCTCGTTGTTTCCGGTTCTGTTCGGCGAACCGCCCGAACTCGATCAGTCGCGTTTTGTCCGGCTGAAGCTCCAAGCCAAACTTCTCCAGTCGCTCTCTGAAGTCACCCAGAAAACGTTCTGCGTCCGCTCGACTTTGAAAACCCAGTACGCTGTCGTCGGCGTACCGAACGACGATGACGTCGCCCTGCCGCCGCCTCTTGCGCCAGCTTCCACCCAGAGATCGAAGACATAGTGCAGGTAGATGGCTGGCAAGCAGCGGCGAGATCACCGCCCCTTGGGGCGTACCTACCTCCGTTTTCGACCAGACCCCGGCTTCCATGATTCCAGCTTTCAACCATTTCTGGATCAGCCGCAGAACCCGCGAGTCTGCTACGCGATGCTGGACAAACTTCAGCATCCATCCGTGATCCATGTTGCCAAAGAATCCTCGGATGTCTGCGTCCAGCACCTAGTTCACCTTCCGCTCCGATAGCCCGACAGCCAACGCATCCAGCGCGTTGTGCTGGCTGCGCCCCGGTCGGAAGCCATACGAAGCCCCGAAAGTCCTCTTCATATACCTGGTTAAGGATGGTGGTAACGGCTTGCTGGACGATTTTGTCCTCCACCGACGCCACTCCCA
>CAZZYH010000089.1:0-13746 GCA_964658225.1 Vulcanimicrobiota bacterium
GCCCGCGCCATCTTTGCCCAGAGCCACCCGTGTCGGCCCTCCGACGGCCGCCAGAGTCCTGGCGCTTGAAATGCACGACGGTACCCTAGACAGCGGTCCGTTCCCGGTCGATAGAACGCTCTCAGGCAAAGTACCTGCGATGGAGATCCGCTGAGCAGATGGGCAGCGGTGTTGCCTCCTGTCCGGGAGTTGCCTAGACTTTGCAAGCTCCTGGCGCAAACGCGCCGGCATCAGCTCTACGGGACGCGATTGTCACATCGATGGCGGTGCCTCTTCCTAGTCTTGTCCGTACTGGCGGCCTGCGGCGCAGGGCGGGGCCAGCGTGCGCTCCCGAGTACCCCTGGATTGGTGACCGAGGTAGGCAAAGCCCATAACCTCGCGCCGGCAACGGCTGCAAAGACGCGGGTGCATCTGGTAGGGACCATTACTTACTATGATCCGGCCAATTTTGCCATGTTTCTTGAGGATGCAACCGGGGGCATTTTCATCAATACAGACCGGCCCTTCCCGGTCCATGCAGGGGACCTGGTGGAGGCCGATGGGCACGCCGAGGGCAGCTATCGTTCCGAGCTGGCCCCCGACCCGGGGATCAAGGTGCTCGGGCGCGGAAAGAACCCGAGGGCGCGCCGCTCCTCCTACCAGGACCTGGTAGCGGGCAAAGAGGATTGCCGGCTGGTGACCATCCGCGGCAGGGTACGTGCGGCCGACGTCGGCTACCATTCGAGCGCCCCCGCGGGACACCTGGACCTGCTCGTACCCGGCGGCGAGGTCGAGATCTACGTGAACGAAGTGCGTGGCCTGCACCCGGACAAGATCCTGGACTCGCTGGTGGAGGTGACCGGGGTGGCCGGCGGGTCCTTTGATGCCAAGTGGCAGCTTATCGGCGTCATCGTCTATGTGCAGAATGCCTCGGCGATCCGGATCCTGAAGTCGCCGACTACCAGCGCCGAGCAGTTACCGCTCACCGACATCGACGATGTGCTCCCCTCCCGCAGCGTTCAGGACTTCTCGCACCGTGTGCGTGTGCAGGGCACGGTGACCTACTACAGGAAAGGGTCAGCCGCCGTCCTGGAACGCAAGGGCAAGAGTATCTACGTGCAGACCCGACAAACAAACGACCTGGCCGTCGGCGACGTGGCCGATGCATACGGTTTCGCCAGCGACAACGGCTACGCTCCCGGTCTGCGCGAAGCCGCCATCGTGCCGACCGGGAAACATGCGCCGGTCGCGCCGCGAGTGGTGAGCTATGCGCAGGCGCTGAGCGGCGCTTACAGTGACAATCTCGTTTCGCTCTCGGGAAGGCTCGTTTCCCAACTGCACGATGTGGGCGCCGATACCCTGGTTCTCGATGTGGACGGGCACCTGGTGAACTCCTACCTGGAGGGGTCTTCGCCACTGCAGAACTTTGCTGTCGGGAGCCGGCTGCGCATCACCGGGATCTGTCGCGTCCTGCCCGGCAATCCCTGGCAGGCGCCGTATGTCTTCCACCTCGAGCTGCGCGATGCCGCGGATGCAAAGCAGATCGCCGATCCGCCGTGGGGTACGATCCGCCACCTGTTCGAACTGCTGAGCGCCCTGGCCTTTTTTGCCTCCGCGATTGCCATCTGGGCCATGATCCTACGACGCCAGGTGCTCAACCAGAGTCGCCGCATTCAGCGTTCGATGAAAGTGGCCGACGAACGCAGCAGGATTCTGGAAAAGATCAGCTCCAGCCAGACGCCGGAGGTGGTGCTGGGCGAGATCTGCAAGTCGGTGATGGTGCTTCTACCCGGCTCCCACTGCACCTACTCTCTGGATACGCAAAAGTTGTCGATAGCCGGAGAATGCGGCAAGCTGCACTCACCGCGGAGGAAGCAACTGTTTCGCCTGGCCCTGAAGGGGCCGGACGAGCAGACCCTGGGCTACATGATGGTGACCGGGCCGTGCGATGCCAACTTCTCCGAGGCCCAGCAGCAAGAGGTCTATGCCATCCTCACCGAGCTCGCTACCCTGTCGATGCGCCAGTCCCTCTTGTACAAGGGCCTGCTGCATCGCTCGACCCATGATCCACTCACCGAGCTGCCCAACCGGAGACTCTGCGACAGCCGGTTTGCCAAGGCGCTTGAAGAGGCACAGCAGCGCAACGGCCGCCTGGCCGTGATCTATATCGACGTCAACCGCTTCAAGGAAGTCAATGATCGCTTCGGTCACAAGGTCGGTGACAATTACCTGAAGGAGATCAGCGCTCGCCTGCTCCGGCAGATCCGGCCTACCGACACACTGGCCCGCGTGGGAGGCGATGAATTCCTGCTCATCTCTCCCTTTGCGACTACCTTCGACCAGACCGACGCCATCGCCGCGCGCCTGAAATCCACCTTCGACGAGCCCTTCGTCATCGATGGTCACTGCATCCAGGGTTCGGCGAGCTTTGGCGTGGCCACCTATCCGGAGAACGGAACCAGCGCGGAAGCACTCAAGCGCAACGCCGATCACGCGATGTATCTTGCCAAGCGCCACGCGGCCTGCGCATCCGACGCGCTGATTGACATCGCCATCGTCACTCCCGACGAGCTGGCCGTTGCGATCCAGAAGGATCAACTGCGCCTTGCCTACCAGCCCCAGTTCTCCTCCTCTGGACGCTTGACCGGGATTGAGGCCCTGCTGCGCCTGCAGGATCCAATCCTCGGGTTGCTGGCGCCGGACGCCTTTATCGCCGTCGCCGAACGATCCGACGTCATCGTCGAGCTGGGCTCCTGGGTGCTGCGACAAGCCCTGCGCGATGCCCTGGGATGGCAGTTGGACACCGGCGAACAGGTGGTCATCGCGGTCAACGTCTCGATCCGTCAGATCACGTTTCCGGGCTTTGCGGCCTTCGTCCTGACCTGCCTTGAGGAATGCGGCTATCCCGCGGAGCGGCTCGAGCTCGAACTGGTGGAGCGCAGTCTGGCCGCGGGTGGCGAAGAGGTGACCCGGCAGCTGGACCTGCTGCACCGCGCAGGGGTCCGCATCTCGATCGATGACTTCGGCACGGGGCACTCCTGCCTGAGTATGCTGCACCGGCTGCCCATTGACACGATCAAGCTCGATCGCAGCTTTATCCGCGCCATGCAGAGTGAACCCAAGGTGCTGCCGGTCATCCGGGCTGTCAGCGAGATGGCCAGGTCGCTCGGTAAGCGCGTGCTGGCCGAGGGCGTCGAGCATGAACAGGAGGTCTCGACGCTGTTAAAGGTGGGCGAGATGGAGTTCCAGGGCTACCTGCTGGGTCGCCCGGAGCCGGCGCAGAAGGTGGACAGGCTGATCGAGGGGTGGCGAGCCGGCATCGCCATGCCGCATCAGGTATAAGCCTCGGAGGTGCTTGGCCGCTGTGCCCGGAGGCGGTGTCGAGGGATCCGGGCAAGGAGTGCGCGGCGCGCCGTCTGGAACCGGGCCTGTTTTGAGAGACGATCCACGGGGGGGGGCCGTAGCCTGCCGGCAGCTCCCTTTCGTGCCGTCGCAGCGGCCCAGACAAGGCGCATGGAGTCAGGCGACCGGGCCAGGCGCGCGCGCGCGCCCCGAGTCAAGTTCTTCCCTCGGCGGCCGATGAATCTGGTACCGGGCAGGATGCAGACCGGCAAGCTCCGTGGACGCCGTGATGGTGCCGGAGCCGAAGCAATCGAGGAGCGATCGAGTGCAGTGTATGCCCCAAACCGTGAGCGCACCACACGATGTATTGCTGGCCTCCGGGGCCTCCGGGGGAACCATCGCCGCTGTGCGCCAACTGGCCCGAAGCGGCGTCAAGGTCGGGGTGATCTCCAGCCAAATGCTGTGCGCGGCCTCGTGGTCGCGTTTTGCCTCGAGCTCCTACGACGGCCCGCGGGAACGGCAGAGCCAGGAGTTTCTTGATCTGCTGCTCGACCTTGGCGCGGCCTCTCCGGGCCGGGTCCTGCTGCCCACCTCGGACGAGACCGCCTGGCTCTATGCCTCGAACAGCGCCCGGCTCAAGGAATACTTTCACCTGCACCAGCCTCCGGTAGAAACCATGCGCCGGATCATGGACAAGAACTTGCTTTCCCAGGCTGTCCTTGAGGCCGGGCTGGCGGTTCTGCCCACCTGGCAGGCGCAGAGCTGCGAGGCGCTGCTGGCCATTGCGCCCACCCTGCTTTACCCCATCCTGATCAAGCCCCGTACCCAGGTGCATCGGGTCCAGAACCATAAAGGCATGGTGGCTTACTCGGAAGCAGAGTTGGTCGAGAAGTTTCAGGCCTTTGTTTCCCGGGAGACCTTTGCAGGTGGAGGCCAGCAGCTGCCGGATGCAGCCGTACCGCTGCTGCAACACTTTGTCGATATCGGCTCCGAGGGGGTGTACTCGGTCTCCGGCTATATCGATCAGACCGGCGAGGTGTTCGTGACCCGCCACGCCAAAAAAGTACTGCAGCGGAGTCTGCCGGTCGGGGTCGGAGTCTGCTTTGAGTCGCTCCCGGCCGACCCGGCACTTTCGAGCTCCGTGCAGCGGCTGTGCCGGGAGTTGGGATTCTTCGGCATCTTCGAGGTGGAGTTCATCCGGTTTGAGGGCCGGTGGGCGGTCATCGACTTCAATCCGCGGCTCTTCAACCAGGCTGGGATGGACGCGCGCCGGGGCATGCCGCTCCCCCTGATGGCGTATCTGGACGCGGCTGGCAAGGTGGAAGACTTGAAGGAGCTGGTGGCCCGGTCCCAGGAACAGGATGCAGACCGGCCGGCTGTTTTTTATGACCGTTTCACCCTGTGGGCGATCCTGACGGCCAAGACTCTGACCGGACGCGCCTCCGCCCAGGAGCGCGCCTACTGGCGCGAGTGGACGCGGCGCCATGCGGCCCACTCGGTCGACTTCGTCATCGATCCGAAGGATCCTCTGCCCGGCGTCGTCCACATCCTCTCCGAGATCTTTCTCGGGATCAAAGCATTTCGCAAGTTTCTGCGTTCCACCGATCGTTCGCGCACCCAGGCCGAACCCCTGGTCACCAAGGTGGCGTCATGAGCCAGGGGGGCGTGGGTGCACAGGGGGGCGAGGCGCAACCGGTCCAGGTAGCCATCATCGGCGCCGGACCCTACGGCTTATCGATTGCCGCGCATCTTCGCGCTCAGGGCATCTCCTACCGGATCTTTGGCCGGCCTATGCAGTTCTGGTCGCAGATCGCGCTGGCGGCGGATAAGCGCTATCTCAAGTCTTACTGTTTTGGCACCAGTCTCTCCGACCCGGCGCCCGGTTTCACCTTCGCCGACTACAACACGCCGCGGGGCCTGGAGACCTTTGAGCCCTGCTCGATGGCGAACTTCGCCGAGTACGGACGCTGGTTTCAACAGAGCAGAGTGCCCTCCGTTGAGCCTGTCGATGTGCTGCACGTGGCCAGGCAGGGCACGGGCTTTTCCCTGACTCTGGCCGATGGAGAAACGCTCTCCGCCGCCCAGATCGTGGTCGCGACCGGGCTGTCCTCGTTTGCCGATGTGCCCCGGCCTCTTGCCGGGATGCCCGCGACTCATGTCACGCACACGTCTGAGATTACCGATTTTTCAACGTTTGAGGGACGCAGCGTTGCCGTGCTCGGCGCGGGCCAGTCGGCTCTTGAAGCCTGCGCGCTGCTCTACGAGGCGGGAGCGCAGCCGGTGCTGCTGGTTCGCGACCAGCGCCTGCGATGGCTCTCCCGCGTTCCTCAGCGGCGCAGCCTGTGGCGGCGCGTCCGCTCGCCCCTCTCCGGGCTGGGCACAGGCCCGATCGCCTGGGCGCTGAGCCGCTTCCCCGGCGTGGTGCATCGGGCGCCGGAGAGGTTCCGCCGGCGGTTCGTGAAGAAGCATCTGCCTGCCCAGGGAGCATGGTGGCTCCGGGAGCGCTTTGAGGGCAAGATCCCCGTCCACCTCGCAACAGAGGTGATCGAGGCCAAACAGGTAGGGGCCCAGGTGCACCTTACGGTGCGCGATCTGAAGACCGGGATGCATCGCGCGATGACGGCTGATCACGTCCTGGCCGGGAGCGGCTACACGGTGGACGTCGATCGTCTGGCCTTTCTCGATCCAGCCCTCCGCAAGGAGATCGCACGCGTCGAGCGATCCCCGAAACTGAATGCGACCTTCGAGTCTTCGGTGCCCGGGCTGCGGTTTGTGGGCGCGGCCTCGGCCATGAGCTTTGGACCGCTCTTCCGTTTCGTCGTGGGGGCCGACTACACCGCCAGGGTGATCGCGCGTTCGACAGCGCGGCGGGCGGGGCGCGGGAGATGAGCGCCGGGCGCTGCACCTTTATCTTCCTGGCCGGCGCCGGGGGAGGCGGGGAGCAGGACATTGCCGCCTTCCAGGCGGGACTGGAGGAGCCGGTCGAGGTCAGGATGCTCAGCTATCCGGGCTGGCGACGCTATGTCGCCCGAGACTTTTCGGCCGAGGTGTTCCTCGAGGAGTTGACGGCGCAGATTGCGGAGATGGCGCCGGCGGGCCCGATTCACATCATGGGCTCGTCGATTGGCGGCCACCTCGGGTATGCCGCCGCGCTTCGTCTCGAGCAAGAAGGGCGCGAGGTCGCCTGCCTGTGCGCGATAGACAGCTTCATGATTCGCTCGGCCCTGCCCTCTTCGGGCTGGCAGAGCAGAGCCGCGTCGGAAGGCCTGGCGCTGCTGAGACAGGGACGATGGAGCGATCTTGCCGCATTCGCACGGTCGAAGTTCTGGCGCGCCCTGCTGCGCCTGGCCGGCGGCCGGCTCCCCGCCATGCTGCGCCTGTTGGCGCGCAGCGGCTGGTTCTCCAGGCTGCTCGCCGCCGACAAGCTGGCCGAGCAGGAGTTGAGCATGCGGCTGATGCTCCGTGTCGTGGCACCCTGGATCGCATCGCTCGACCGGCAGCCGGTCCCCACCGCGATTCCGACCCTGCTTCTTCGCACGCGCCGGACAGGCTCCGATGACCCGGCCTGGAGGCGGAGATGCTCGAGGCTGCGCATCAGCGAGGTGCCCGGGGAACACCTGACCCTTTTTGCACCGCAGAACATCGGGGCCTTGCGCAAGGCCTTTTCCGCCGGCCTCATACAGCCGGCCGGCTGAGTCCCGGGGCGCCGCCCCGGGGTGCGCGGGTGCCCTCGCCGGCCTGCGCGGGCGCGGCGAAGCGTTACCAAAGTAGCCGCTTCCCCGGACGCACGAGCGCGGCGGCGCACTCGCCGCGGCTAGACTGAGGGCTATCACGACCAAACCGTAGAGCGAGGAACCCGAGATTGAAAAGCGAGACGCCGGCCGCACCAAGCAGAGCCGGCCTGGTCGAGGATACGCGCTTGACCTCCCTGCGGAGGTGGGCCGAGGGGCTCCCGCTGCTGTTGCTGGGTTGCTATGCCATTGTCCTGCTGGCACGCTTTGCGACCCGCGGCGACGCCTACCTCTCCTACTTTGAGGACGACTACTACTACTATCTGGTCGTGGCCAGGAACCTGGTCCTCCATGGCTGGTCGAGCTTTGACCGGGTTCGCTCGACCAATGGCTATCAACCGCTCTGGCAGCTGATCAACACGGCACTTTACTGCATCTTCAGGGATCAACGGGCGTTGTTCCTTACCCTGCTGCTGCTGGTCTTCCTGTTTGTCTGCTTTACCTTCCGGGCGCTACGGCGGACCCAGCGGGTGCTCGGCAACGGCGATGGCTATGGGCTGGCATGCGCGTTGTTTTCGGTGACCTTTATGGCCGCCATCTCGCGCACAGGGATGGAGGTTTCGCTCACCCTTTTGCTGCTGGTGCTCTTCTGGCAGCGCATGGCCGGGCGGCCGCTCGAAGCGCAGAGTCCGCGAGAGGCACTGCTGAGCGGCCTGCTGGCGTCCTGCGTCGTGCTAGGGCGACTCGATGCCTTGATCGTCGTCGCGCTCTATCTTCTGCTCACCCTCTATCAACCCCTCGGCACGCGCACCGCGGCGCTGCGCTCGCTCGGTTACTTCGCGGCCGGGCTGCTGCCGATCGCGGTCTATTTTGTATGGAACCACGCGCTCTTCGGGACCCTGTTGCCCATCTCGGGCGTCGCCAAAAACCTGAAGACTCCCTGGCCACCCTCCGCCAGCACCCTGGTCAGTCTGTTCCGGCCACGCGGTCTCAGCGTGTTGCTGACCTGGCCGACCTGCCTGTTCGCCCTTCTGTTTGCCCTGTTACGCGATCGTGCGCCGAGCCAGCCGGAGGCGCGCAACCCGGCCGGTCAACGGGTGCAACTCTGCGTCCTGCTGCATCCGGTGCTCTTTTATACGATCCTCTCCTTCTCGAGCGACTGGCCGATCTGGAGCTGGTACCTTTACCCGCTGGTGCCGGTCGCCGCGCTGCTCGGGCCAACGGCCCTGGCCCGCATCCAGCCTCTCGGCTCCGGGGTCCTGGTCGAGCGACTCACGGTCGCAAGCGGATGTGTTTGCCTGGGCATCGTGCTCGGCATGCTCGCCCCCAACGCAACCGAGCGGCTGCTCTATCAGCAGGCCAAAGAGCTCGAGGAGTTTCGCCACACGCATCCCGGGCGTTACGCCATGGGTGGCGGCGCGGGCATCCCCGGCTACGTCATGAACGGGAGCCTGGTGCAGGTCGAGGGACTGATGGGCGATCCAGCGCTGATCGGACGGATCAAGCGCAGGGAGCCGCTGGTCGAAGCGCTGTCTGCGCTTGGGGTCGATTACTACGCGACCATGTTGCTGAGCGGACCGCAGCCGGGCCCCTGCTACCATCTGCGCGAGCCGGAGATCTCCGGATTGCAGAGTCCCGTGTTGGCGGGGGAGCTGTGTGCGCCCGTGGCAGATTTCCGCAATCCGGCAGGTCACCACCTGCTCGTGTTTGACGTGCACCGTCTCGCTGCCGGAGGCGGCTCCCGGTAGGTTTGCGCGGCGCGGCCGAGCGGGAGCGCGGCCGCAGTTAGCTCCGCTTGGCGGCCAGCGCCGGAAAGCGGCCGGCGATCTTGCCCCACAGCATCTCCCGCACCTCATCCACCTGGAAGAGCCAGTAGCAGAGCGCGCCGATCAGCGCCGTGGAGGCGACCGAGATCAGCGCTTGAAGCGCGTAGTGGAAGCTGGCCACGTGGTAGACCGGCCACAGGAAGGCGACCGTGCAGGCAGCCAGGATGAGGAACAGCTGGGTGACCGGCCGGTGATTGAGCTTGGCATGGCCGAGAAACAATTTGTCGTTCAAATGCAGCAGGTAGAACAGTTGGCCGATCTCGAAGATCAGCCAAGTCATCACGAAGCCCTGCAGCCCGAAGTGCTGCATCATCGGAATGGCGGCCACCGACATGGCCGAGTAGGTGATCAGGGTCAGCCAGGATATATCGCTGACCTTGTTGCTCGAGAACTGGAACTGGTACTTGTGTTCCTTGATGCTGAGGATCGAGATGGTCAGCCCCAGCGTCATGCACACGCCCGGATTGAAGAGCTGGCCCTTGTGCAGCCATATTTGTAACAACAGCGGTGTCGCAAGCATCGAGCCGAAGGTGATCGGAGGCGTCAGCAGCAGGATGATGCGCTCGGACAGGTCATAGAGCCGGGCCAGACGCGGCCAGTCCTGCTGTCCATAGATGAGCGTAATCTCGGCCGAGAGCGAGTTGGTCACAAGATACAGGATGCGGCGGCTCATCGAGTAGATGGTGCGGGTGACCGCAAAGACGACCACGGCGCCGGGCCCGAGAAAGCGCTGCATCAGCAGCACCGGCACCTGGTAGGCGATCAGGTTGGAACTGGCGAGCAGCATGTATTGCGAGCTGGGCTTGAGGATCGAGCTCAGCGCGCCCTGCTTCCAGTAGCGCAGGGTGGGCTTCAGTTCGGGATGACGCCGGCCGAGCTCCCAGCACAGGTAAAGGGAAAGCGAGAGGGTGACCGTGATCTGGCCCGCGGCGATGATGGGAAAGGGCTGGTGCAAGGAGACCAGCGAGACCATTACCAGCATGCCGAAGAGCTGGTTGGCGTTGCCGAAGTGGGCGCCGCGGTGGGCTTCGCCGAAGACCATGTAGCTGCCCGAGAAGAAGCCGAACAGCATGCTCGACATCACCTGCATGCCCAGCAGGTAGAGCGTCCAGTGCGCCGCTGCGGCGGAGATCGTCAGGTGCAGCCAGGCGGTGATCGGCAGCAGAAAAATGCCGGCGAGCAGGATGGCCGCGCCCAGGAAGGCGGACAGCAGGATGCGCAGCCCGGCCGACTGCGTCTCCCGGCACTCCTGCAACTCTCCCCGGTTGTAGAGGATAGTCATCTGCATGTTGGTGTAGGTCTGCAGACCGTAGTTGAAGGTGCCGAGATAGCTCACCGCGGCGCTGAGCGCGATCCATTGGCCGTAGGTGGTCGTACCGAAGACGCGGATGAAGGCGGCCGGCAGAAGCAGCTGCGTGATCATCACCACGATCTGGTTGGCGTTTTGCGCGGCGAAGAGCTTAACGATGCGGCGTATGGTCATCCGGGTCCGGGTGCTCGCTGATCAGAAACGTGGGTCGGAGAATCGCAGGGCGCCCGGAAGAAGACAGCAACAAGCAAGGCGGCCCGGCTACATTTTGTAGCGGCCCAGGTCCTCGTCGTTCAAATTCTCGAGCCAGTTCTTCAGATCTTCAGGGGTCGCCTGGTCGGCCGGGTTGGGGATGACCTTGGCGGTGCGCAGCACGTCTTCGCTGACGAAGATGGGGCAGTCGGAGCGCAGGGCCAGGGCCAGAGCATCCGATGGCCGGGCGTCGATGGTGATCATCTCGCCTGCCTGTTCGAGCCAGATGACAGCGAAGAAGGTGTCGTTGCGCAACTCCGAGACGACCACGCGCTGCACCTGCGCGTTCAGCCCCTGGATCAGGTTGCGCAAAAGGTCGTGGGTCATCGGGCGCGGGGTGGTGGCTTTCTCGACTTCGAGCGCGATGGCGCTTGCCTCAAAGAGCCCCACCCAGATGGGCAGCACGGTGTTGCCTTCGAGATCCTTGAGGATGACGATCGGCTGCTGGGTTGACGGATCAACCATGAGCCCGCGTATCTTCATTTCGACGTCCATGGCGCTGGCCTCCTTTACACACTCTGCGCAGCTTCGACCTGCTCGCCGACCAGGCTGTTGGGATGGGTCTGCTGGACGCGGACCCAGGCATAGCTTCCAGGCGCGGGCAGGATCTGCTGCCGGGTGGTAAAGTTCAGTGTCTTGTTCTGGGAGGTGCGGCCGGTCACCTGGGCGCGGGCCGCATTCTGCCCTTCAACCATCACCTCAGTAATCTGCCCCAAGTGTCTCATGTAACTCGATCTTTGCAGTTCCCGCTGCCGATCAAGCAGCACCTGCAGCCGGAGCGACTTTTGCTCCTCCGGGATCGAGTCCGCCATCTGGACGGCAGGGGTGTTCGGACGGGGCGAGTACTTGAAAGCGAACACCGCATCGTAGGAGACCTCGGCCAGCATCGAGATCGTGTCTTCGAAGTCGGCCTCGGTCTCGCCCGGGAAGCCGACGATGATGTCGGTGGTCATGCTGATCTCGCGTCGCGCAGCCTTGATCCAGGCGATGCGCTCGAGGTACCAGTCGCGGGTGTACTCGCGCGCCATCAGCCCGAGCACGCGGCTTGACCCCGATTGGACCGGCAAGTGCACGTGATCGCAGAGCGTGCTCACCGAATCGATCGCCTCGACGATCTCCCGGGTAAAGTCGCGGGGATGCGACGTGGTAAAGCGAACCCGGCGGATGCCGCCAAGCTCCCCCACGGCAGCCAGCAGCGAGGCGAACGAGCGCTTCCCTTCCGGATCGCAGTAGGAGTTTACATTCTGCCCCAGCAGCTGGATCTCGGTGTAGCCGGCGTCGGCCATGCGGCGCGCCTCTTCGAGCACCGAGGTCGAAGTCCGCGAGCGCTCCTTGCCCCGCGTGTAGGGGACCACACAGTAGGCGCAGAACTTGTCACAGCCCTCGACGATGGTGATGTAGCCACGGTGCCGGTTCGACCGCGCGGTGAATTCGGTGACGAAGGTTTGGTCGGTCTGGCGGTCATCGAGCCCGGTGATGCGGGTCTTCCCTGCTTCGAGCTGCACGAGCATCTCGGGCAGCTTGCGATAGCTCGCCGAGCCGGAAACCAGCGAAACATAAGGCGCGCGCTCGAAGATCCGCTCGCCCTCCTGCTGCGCCACGCACCCGAGCACGCCGAATCGTTTGCCCTGCTTGTGGAGTTTCTTGTAGTCGTTGAGCCGGTTGAAGACCTTCTGCTCCGCCTTGTCGCGGATCGAGCAGGTGTTATAGAGGATCAGGTCGGCCGCCGCCTCGGTGTCCACCTGCGCGTAGCCCTGGCTTTCCAGCGTCCCGATCACCTTCTCGGAATCATGGACATTCATCTGGCAGCCAAAGGTCTCCAGATAGAAGGTCTTGGTCGCCGAGGGTCGCTCTACCTCTGCCGGATCCACTGTGGGCGAAGCCATACCCCGTAGTATAGCGCAGCGACCAGGGCTGCCCTGCTCAGGGCCGGCCTGGCGTCAGTGCGCCCCGGTGTATGGGAAACGAGGCCGCGGTGGATGGGAAACGAGGCTGCCTTTATCCTCAAAGCAGCCATGCCCTCTGACCTGCCATTTGGAGACACGCGCGAAGACCTGATTTCGCTCGACTACGACGCGCAGCACAACTGCTTCGGCTGCGGGGAGTGGAACGAGATCGGCCTGCACCTGCGCTTCTTCACCAACCCCGCCCGCCAGGTGGTCTGCCATCTGAGCGTGCCCGGCCGCTTCCAGGGGCCGCATGGCTTTGCGCATGGCGGGGTGATCGCGAGCCTGCTCGACGAAGCCATGAGCAAGGCCATCCACGCCTCGCCCCATGCGGCCGGGCTGATGGCGATGACCCGCCACCTGGAGACCAGCTACCTGCGTCCCTTGCCGCTCGAAACACCGGTCGTGCTGCGCGCGCACCAGGTGCGTGTCGAGGGCCGCAAGCACTTCTGCGAATCCACCGTGGCGGACCAGACGGGACAACTGCTGGCCACAGGCAAGGCTCTGTTTATCGCGATCGCGCGCAGGCCGGAGCACAAGCACTAGGCGGCCGCGTGCCCGTTACCCACGCCCGTCGGCAGGGCCCGGGCGAAGCGGCTCACCTTCCGCGCGAGCCCCGCGCGCGAACCCGCCATCGACCCGGCGCACGAGGCCGCACGTGGCTTCGGCACGGCCGCCCTGTTAGTCTGGACTCACCTGTCCAGGGGCCAGATCGGTCTCTCGGACCAGCTTTCTTTTTGCAGAAGGATTGTTTCGAAAAACCATGGCCGCACTCATCGACGCGATTGACGTGAAGCGCAAGATGGCTTTCGAGTATGAGAACGCCCCGTTCACCTGTATCGACTCGGACATTTCGACCCCGACCGCCCGGGGCGGCCAGACGCTGGTCCGGATCAAGATGCGCAACATGCTCACGCGCGCCGTCTTCGACAAGACCTTCAAGGCCGGCGAAAAGTTCAAGGAGCCGGACCTCCAGACGGTTGAGGCCACCTATCTCTACAGCGACGGCGATGGCTCCTACTTCCTCGACCAGGAGAGCTTCGAGACCCTTGCGCTCAACGAGGAGATCGTCGGGAACGCGCTCGACCTGCTCGTCGAAGGCGCCCTGCTCCAGATCGACAAGTACAACGGCAATCCGATCGCCCTGCAACTGCCGGCCCAGGTGGAGCTCGCCGTCACCTACACCGAGCCGGGGGTGCGCGGGGACACGGCCAGCGGAGCCGTGACCAAGCCGGCCAAGCTCGAGACAGGCCTCGAGATCCGGGTACCCTTCTTCATCAAGGAGGGGGAAAAGGTCAGGGTGACGACCGAGACGCGGGAGTTTGCCGGACGCGCCTGAGCCCGCCCGGCCGCACCTCCCC
>CAZZYH010000090.1:0-13657 GCA_964658225.1 Vulcanimicrobiota bacterium
ATTGGGGTGTTGTGCGATCCGGGTCGCGCAATTCAGGCGCGGTTGCGCGACCCAGGCGCGCAATGCGAGCGCAGCGAGAGAGCGCGCGGGCTTCTGAGCAGCACAGGCGAGCCGCCCGGCGACCGCCGCACAAGGGCGAGCCGCCCGGCGAAGGCTCCTCCGTGCAGAATGCGTCCTCCCGGACGCAGCGAAGGCTCCGCGTCGTGCCATGAAAGGGAGAAAACAGCAGGTACCCGGGTTCGCTCAGCGGGACAGGCTTTTACGGTAGCCTGAAACGATAAGCGCCCAGCGTTGAAAGATGCAGGCTGAAAAGGCGGGACTCTCTTGGCGGAAAACATGGCAGAGAACATGGCAGAAAGCAGGCCGGAGAACCCGGACCTGAAGACCGGAGCGCCGCGCGAGGCGGCTGCGCGGCAAGGCGCCCCCACTCTACGGCCCTGGACACTGACCGAGGCTCCCGCGCTCGAGGCCTGGGTCGCGGAAGCGCTGGGCCGCCACCAGGCCGCACTCGATGCGCTGCTGGCCGAACCGGGCGCGCGCACGCTCGAGAACACGCTGCGCCGCTATGACGATGCCGTGGCCGAGCTCGGCGCCGCCGGCTCGCTGCTCAACCTGCTCGACAGCGTGCACCCGGACAAGGCGATCCGCGACACGGCCCAGGCCGAGATCCAGAAGGTCTCGCAGGCCGGGGTGGCGCTGGGGCTCAACCAGGGTGTCTACCAGGCCCTGCGCCAGATGCCGCTCGATACCCTTGCCGAGGGGAACCCGGCGGACGAGGCCACCCGTCACTACGTCGAGCGAACCCTGCTCGGCTACCGTCTGGCCGGGGTCGATCGCGACGAGCTCACGCGCAAACGCCTGGCCGAGCTGCTCGAAAAGTCGACCCGACTCTCCCTGGCCTTTGGCCGGGCGGTGCAGGAGGGCGGCAAGCAGGTCATCGTCGAAGAGGCGAGCGAGCTGGCCGGGCTGCCGCCGGACTTCCTCGCCTCGCACCGGCCGGCGACCGAAGGCGAGTACCTGGGCAAAATCGTGCTCACCACCGAGTTCCCGGACTACCTGCCGGTGATGACCTTTGCCGAGGATGCATCGCTGCGCCGGCGGATGCTGCTGGCCTACCAGACGCGCGCCTACCCTGCGAACAAGCAGGTGCTGCTCGACCTGCTCCAGGTGCGCCGCGAGATTGCCCACCTGCTGGGCTTCGCAAACTGGGCCGACTATGCGACCGCCGACCAGATGATGGAATCGTCAGCGAACATGCAGGCCTTTCTCGATGAGCTCGAGCAGGCCACGCGCGAGGGCGCAGCGCGCGAGTACGCGTCGGTGCTGGCCTTTGCCCGGGAGCACTCCAAGCAGTCCGGCCAGCCCTTTCCCGAGGCCATCGACAGCTCCAGCCGGGGTTACTGGCTCGAGCTCTACCGCCGCTCCGCCTTCGCCTTCGACTCGCAATCGGTCCGGCCCTACTTTGCCTATGAGCGCTCCGAACGCGGCGTGCTCGCGCTGGTCGAGCAGCTCTTTCGCGTGCGCTTTGAAGCGGTTGCCGATGCGGAGGTCTGGCACCCCTCGGTCAAGACCTTCGACGTCTTTGACGCGCTTCCAGACGCGCTCCCAGCGGGCGGCGAGCCGCACAGGCTGGGCCGCTTCTACCTCGACATGCATCCCCGCGAGGGCAAGGACAAGTGGTTCTCCGCGCACCCGCTCATTCCCGGCATCGCCGGCCGCCAGGTGCCCGAGGCGGCGCTGATCTGCAACTTCCCGGAGCAGACGGCCGAGGATCCGGGCCTGATGCAGCACTCCGATGTGGTGACCTACCTGCACGAGTTCGGACACCTCATGCATGCGATTCTCGGGGGACAGCAGCGCTGGGCCGGGATCAGCGGCATCGCGACCGAGGGCGACTTTGTCGAGGTCCCCTCGCAGATGCTGGAAGAGTTCTTCCGCGACCCGAAGCTGCTGGCCGGCTTCGCGCTCCACTATCAGACCGGGGAGCCGATCCCGGCGGAGCTGGTCGAACGCATGAACCGCGCCGGAGCCTTTGGCCGCGCCGATTCGATACGCACCCAGCTCTTCTACACCAGCTACTCGCTCGATACGCACCGGCTCGACCCGGCGACGCTCGACCTGGACGCCCTGCTGGTCGAGGACTACCGGCGCTTTCTGCCCTACACCTGGGTGGAAGGAAACCGGCTCTATGCGAGCTTCACCCACCTGACCGGCTACTCCTCCAACTACTACACCTACCTCTACGACAAGGTGATTGCGCTCGACTTTTTCAACCTCTTCCCGAGCGGCAACCTGCTCGACGAAACCGTGGGCCAGCGTTACCGCGACACGGTGCTGGCGGCCGGCGGCAGCCGCCCCGGCAAGGCGATCGTGCAGGCCTTCCTCAACCGTCGCCAAAGCGCAGAAGCCTTTACGCGCTGGGTAGCCGAGGCCCAGCAGGCCGACGACCGCGTGCTGGCGCTCTAGGGAGGCGCAACCGCTTCCGCAGCAGGAGCCCACTTCGCGGGGGGTATGCCGCCGCAGGGTGTCTGCCTCCAACCCAGTTAGCGCCTCCCGCTGTGGGGGGCTTGCCCTTTAGTACAATCGGGCTACATGTTACGGTTTGCTACTGCGGGGGAGTCGCACGGCGAGAAGCTGATTGCGATGGTTTCCGGCGTGCCTGCGGGTGTGCTTGTGGAGGCCGAGTTTATCAATCGCGAGCTATGGCGACGCCAGCAGGGCTACGGGCGTGGCGGCCGCATGCGCATTGAGCAGGATCGAGCGCACATTCTTTCCGGCGTCCGCCATGGGAAGACGATCGGGTCGCCGATCGCGATGGAGATCGAGAATCGCGACTGGAAGAACTGGGTGGACATCCTGCCGGTCGAAGCAGGCGATGCGTCCAAGCACAAGGCGGTGGCGTCGCCGCGGCCCGGGCACGCGGACCTGGCCGGCTCGCTCAAGTACGACTTTCCGGATGCCCGCTATGTGCTTGAGCGGGCCTCGGCGCGGGAGTCGACTGCGCGCGTAGCTGCGGGTGCCGTGGCCAAGCTGGTGCTGGCGCCCCTCGGCATTGAAGTCCTGAGCCATGTCGTGCGGGTGGGCCGGGCCGAGCTGCGGCGCGAGGCGCGGTGGGCAGAGATTGCGGCTCTCGCCGGCAAGGACGAGGTGGTGCTGGGCTGCGTGGACGAAGAAGACGAGGCGCGCATGAAGGCCGAGGTCGATCTCGCACTGCGTACCGGCGACTCGATCGGCGGGATCTTTGAAGTCGTGGTGCACGGAGCGCCCGCGGGCGTGGGCACCTACGCGAACTGGGACGAGCGGCTGGACGGCATCCTGGCGCAGGCGGTGATGAGCCTGCAGGCCGTCAAGGCGGTCGAGATCGGGCGCGGGGTCACTGCGGCCGAGTCGCTCGGGTCCGAGGTACACGACGCCATCGGCTATGCGGGCAGCGACGACCCTGGCAGACCCACCCGCTTCACGCGCGAGCGCAACAACGCCGGCGGCATCGAGGGCGGCATCTCGAATGGCGAGGATGTGGTGGTGCGCGGCTACCTCAAGCCGATCTCCACGCTGCGGCGTCCGTTGCCATCGGTCAATTACCAGGGGCGCGAAGAGACCAAGGCTGCCTATGAGCGCTCGGACGTATGCGTGGTGCCGGCCGCGGGCGTGGCCGCAGAAGCGATGGTTGCGCTGGCGTTTGCGCGGCTGCTGCTCGAGAAGTTCGGCGGGGACTCGCAGCGCGAACTGAAACGTAACTATGAAGGTTACTTGGAGCAGATTCACGCGTACTAGAGCATTCTCCCCGGTACCAACGAACCCATTTCTGATCCTGAGCCCAGACAGGGACCTGCGTTTGCCCGTTCACCGCGCGAGCTAGAGAGCAATGATTCGAGAGATCGTCAAGTATCCCGACCCCGTGCTGCAGCGTCCCGCCGAGCCGGTCACCCATTTCGACGAGCAACTGCGCACGCTGATCGCGGATATGTTCGAATCCATGTACGCGGCCAAGGGGATCGGCCTTGCCGCGCCGCAGATCGGCGTCTCCAGCCAGGTCACCATCATCGACCTGAGCTTTGACAAGACGCCAGCCGACAAGATCGTCCTCGTGAACCCGGAGATCATCTTCCGCGAGGGTCGCCAGTACGAGGAAGAAGGCTGCCTGAGCCTGCCGGATATCCGCGAAAAGGTTTCGCGCTCGGCCCGGGTCACCGTGCGGGCGCAGGACGAGCACGGTCGCTGGAGCGAGCGCGATGGAGAAGAATTGCTCGCGCGCGCCTTTCAGCACGAGATCGACCACCTGCACGGCATTCTCTTCTTCTCCCGCGTCAGCTCGCTCAAGCGTGAATTGCTGATGCGCAAAATCCGCAAGATGCAGAAGAACGGCGAGTGGTGATGCGCACCGCGGCCCCCAAGACGGCGCGATGAAGCTGGTCTTCTGCGGCACGCCGCAGTTCGCCGTGCCGACGCTCGAAGCCGTGCAGCAGGCCGGACACGAGGTTGCGCTGGTGCTGACGCAACCGGACCGCCCCAGCGGCCGCGGCATGCAGATGGCGGCATCGGCGATCAAGCAGGCCGCGCTTGCCGCCCGCATCCCGGTTGAGCAGCCGGTGACGATTCGCGCCAACGATGCGCTGCGCGCGCAGCTTGAGCAGATCGCGCCGGAGGCGATTCTGGTCGTGGCCTACGGGCGGATCATTCCGCCGTGGATGCTCTCGCTCCCGCGCCACGGCAACATCAACCTGCATGGCTCGTTGCTGCCAAAGTATCGCGGCGCCGCGCCGATCCAGTGGGCGATCGCGCGCGGGGAGACGGTCACGGGCGTGACCACGATGCGGCTCGATGCCGGGCTCGACACGGGCGATGTGCTGCTGCGACGCGAACTGGCGATCGAGCCTGAGCAGACCGCGGTCGATCTGTATCCGTCACTGGCACAGAAAGGCGCGGAGCTGATGCTCGATACGCTCGCCGGGCTCGGAGCGGGCGCCATCCGCCCTGAGCCGCAGCAGCATGAGCAGGCCACGCTCGCACCGATCCTGACGCGCGAGGATGGCCGCATCGATTGCGCGCGCAGCGCGCAGCACACCTACAATCGCTGGCGGGGATTTCAGCCCTGGCCGGGCGCCTGGTCCACGCTGGCCGGCAAAAAGCTGACCGTGACCCGGATGGCGCTTCGGCCCCCTTGCGAGGAGCCAGCGGATCCAGGTGTCCTGCGCGTGCGGGGCGGCCGGCTCTATCTCGGCTGCGGCGACCGCGCCTGGGTCGAGCTGGCCGAGGTGCAGCTCGAAGGCAAACGCAGCATGCAGGCGGCGGAGTTTCTGCGTGGGACCTCGCTGCCGGAAGGCGCACACCTTGGTTGATACGCGCGATCCCGGCGGTCGAGGGGAGCGGGTGCCGCGGCGCGCACAAGCCAGGTCGGCAACGATTCCGCGGCCCCCGGTAACTGGTACCGTCACCGGCACAATTGCGCCCGCGCGCGCGGTCGCCGCGCATATCCTGCTCATGGTCGAGCGGGGGACGGCGCACTCGGACGAGCTGCTGCGCACCCCGCGCGCGGAAGCGCTCAGCCGGCAGGATCGGGACCTGATGACCCAGCTCGTGCTCGGCACACTCCGCTGGGCGCGGGTGCTCGATCAGGAGATCGCCTCGCGGCTGGCCAGGCCCGGGGCGGAGATGCACTACGGGGTCATCGTCGCGCTGCGCCTGGGAGCCTACCAGCTGCTTTGCCTCGACCGCATCCCGGCGCACGCGGCGATCGGGGAAAGTGTTGAGCTGGCCAAGCAGGCGGACGGACAGCACGCCGCGGGCATGGTCAACGCGGTGCTGCGGCGCTTGTCGCGCGAGAGTGTGCCGGATACCGTTACAGATCGCAACGCGGAGCAGGCGCACCCCGAGTGGATGGTCGCGCGCTGGCGGGCCCGCTTCGGGGCGGAGGCGACGGCGCAGCTCTGCGCCTACAACCAGGCGCCGGCCCCGGTCACGCTGCGCCTGATGCATGAGAACGCAGAAGCCTCGCTCATCGCGGCGGGCGTCGCACTGGCGCCGGGCGCATTTCTGGTCAAGGCGCGCCGTGTTGTTGCGGGCGACGTGAGTGGCAGCGCGGCGCTGGCGAGCGGCTGGGTGCGCATACAGGATGAAGCTTCGCAGCTGGTCGGGGAGCTCGCGGCGTCGACCCGCGCCCGCTCCCCCCGGGTGCTTGATGCGTGTGCGGCGCCGGGCGGCAAGACGGCGATCCTGCTCGAGCGCCTGGCCGATGCGGAGGTTTCGGCGATGGACCTGAGCGAGGTGCGTCTGCGCATGATGCGCCGCAGAATGCCCGGAGAAGAGCGACTGCGCACGATCGTGGGCGATGCGGCGATGCTTGGCTCGGATCAAAAGTACGACGCGATCCTGTGCGACGTGCCCTGCAGCGGCACGGGCACGCTGGCGCGCAACCCGGAGATACGGCACCGTCTGGAGCCTCAATCCTTGGCGCGCCAGCATCAACGGCAGGTGGCCATTCTGAAGGCCGGGCTCGGCGCGCTCAAGCCGGGCGGCCGGCTGGTTTACTCGACCTGTTCGCTCGAGCCGGAGGAAGACGAGCTGGTGGTGGCCGAAGCAATGCGTAATGGGAACGGTTACACACTGCTGGGTATGGAGGGCGAACTGAGAGCTCTGGCTGCGGCCGGGGTGCTGAGCGAAGATGGTTTGGCGCTGCTGCTCGCCACCGGGGTGAGTGGGCCTTACCTGCGGACCGTTCCCGGGATGCAGGCGTGTGACGGTTTTTTTGCGGCGGTTCTCAGGCGGGACTAGGCTGGCCGCGATGGGCCGCGATGGGCCCCGATGGGACCTCTCGAACATCGCCCCGGGCGGCGCCCTGCGTCGATCGATCCCCCTTGTCTGTCCCTGCGAGCGCGCAGGTCCGCCGAGTGGCTCGGAAGCGCGATCTGCTTGGGAGCGCGCTCCGCAAGGCCCATGCTGGAGCCGACCGCCTCCGGCATGAAGAACGGAAAGAAACCTTCAGTAGAGATGCCTAGCGAGCCACGTCGAAGACGATCGGCGTTTGCGTGGTGACGCGTTCCCCGGGTGCGGGGCTTTGTCGCACGACGACGCCCGGCGCGCCCGCGGGGCGTCCATCCGGCGCGGGAAGCGCGTCCCGTCCGGTTGCCGGCAGCAGACCTGCCCGGGCGAGCTCTGCGGCCGCGGTGGCGGCAGGCTGGCCCGTGTAGTCCGGCATGATGAAGGCCTCCGGGGTCGCCGGCTCTGCGTCCGCGACGAGAATGCTCACGCTCGGCCGCTCGACGCCCGCGGCGCTGGGCAAGGGGTTCTGCGAGATAACGGTGCCGGGGGGCACCTGCGCATCGGGCATGTGGGCGGTCGCGCCCAGCTCCAGACCGACGCGTCGAATGGCAATCGAGGCCAGCCGCTCCTGCTGCCCGAGCACATTGGGAATCGCCACCCGTTGCGGCCCGAGCGAGCCGGTGACGCGCACCTGCCATTCCCGCCGGACCACGGTACCCGGCGCAGGCGACTGGGTCAGCACGCGCCCGGCAGGCAACTCGGTGGAGTAAAGCTGCCCTTCGACGCTAAGGTTGACGCCGAGTGCCGCGGCCTTTTGCGTTGCCGCCGCCACCGACAGGCCTTTGAAGTCCGGGATGGTGACCTCTGCGCCGTGGATCGCAAAGCGCATCGTGATGACCGCCGAGATGGTCGCGATGAAGACCAGCATCATCGTGACCAGCACGAAGCGGAAGAAGCCGATCACGCCAGCGGCTCTCCGTCCGTGTACTCGATCGTGTACGCGATTTCGGTGGCGTGTTCGAGCATCTTTGAGACCGAACAGTACTTGTCTTTGGAAAGCGCGACGGCGTCTTCGACAGCCTTGCGGCTGCGCGCTCCCCCTACGCGATAGGTGAGCAGGATGTGGGTGAAGACGCGGGGCGGGGCGAGCGCCTGCTCCGCCGTGGCTGTGACCGCGAGCGAGGTAAGCGGTTGCCGCTTTTTCTCAAGGATCGAAACCACGTCGACCGAGGTGCAGCCGCAGAGCGCTGCGAGCACGGCTTCCATGGGGGACGCGCCGGCGGTGTGCGCGGCGTCGGTGTCGAACAGCAGAGAGTGGCCGCTCTCGGAGCGGCCTTCATACTGGGTGGTGCCGGGCTTCCAGGTGGCGCTGGCGATCATGCCTCCTATCGTACCCAAGTGGGAAGCGCAAAGGCAGATCCTTCGGCTGCGCGCAGGGATGGCGTCCTCGGCTTGCGCGATGGAGACGACAAAGATCGGTGCGCGAAGGCTGCTGGTAGATGGCCGGAGGGACGGGTTTGCGGAAACGGTTGCAGCAGGTACGTCTTCAGTGATGATGATTGTCGGTTTCGGGTTCAGGGTGGATCATCACGCGCGAAACCTCCGGGCAGTCGCTCTTGAAACGCGCCTCGAGCGTGGTGATGACCTCGTGCACGTGCTGCATGGCGAGCTCGTCCGGCATGGTGCAGTGGCAGGAGAGTAGGACCCGCTCGCCGACACGGCTGACCACGACATCGTGCACGTCGAGGATCTCGGGCAGGGTGCCGGCCACGCTCCGCAGGTGCTCTTCCATGGCCCGGTCCCGGGCCAGCGAGAACGGCTGTTCGATGGTCGCAGGCTCGCTCTCGATGTGGGTCAGCACGCGATCCACCTGGGGCAGATCGTGGCGAATCTCGTCCTCGATTCTGCGTACGAACTGGTGCGCCTCGCGCAGGGGCAGCTGCTCGTTTACCTCGATGTGCTGCTCGATGGCCAGTTTGGTGCCGAAGCGCTGGACCGCGACATCGTGCAGCACGACGTTGTTGCGCAGCGCGACCGCGCGCACCCGGTCAAAGATGCTCTCGGTATCGCTCTCGCGTGCGATGGTTCCGATGACCACATCGGCGCCAGGCAAAACGCGACGCACCGCGGCGCTGGCTTCTTCGACCAGCTGCTCGGTGTGTTTGAAGGTAAGCTGGCGCGAGAGCGAGAGGGTCAGGTCGGCGAAGTACGAGGTGCCTGCCCTGCGCATGCGGGCCTGATCCACGCCGAGCACGCCATCAATATGCTGCACCTCGGCCAGCACCCGCCTGCGCATCTCGATCGGAATCGAATCGAGCAGGGCACCGGTGGTCCGGCGCGCCAGGCGCCAGCTCATGTGCAGGATCAGGATCGAGACCAGCAGCGCTGTGACCGAGTCTGCGTAGCGTAGAAAGCCCACCCGCCACTGCGCGCCGAGCCAGGAGATGCTGAGCCCGGCAAAGACGGCTGCGCTCGACCAGATGTCGGAGGCGAAGTGGACCGCGTCGGCTTCGAGCGCATCGCTGCCGGTGCGCCTGGCGACCGCGTGCAACTGGTGCGAGCGCCAGAAATCGACGGCCATCGAGAGCGCGAGCACGGCCAGCGGCCAGCTCGAGTAGTGGATGGCCACGTCATGGACCAGGATGCGATGCACGGCCTCGTAGCTGATCCAGATCGAGGAGCCGATCATCAGGAACGTTTCGACAAACGCGGAGAGATTTTCTACCTTCGCGTGGCCGTAAGGGTGATCCTCGTCGGCCGGCTTATCGGAGACGCGCACGGAAAGAAAGGTCAGCGCCGCGCCGATCAGGTCCAGCCCCGAGTGGGCCGCGTCCGAGAGCATGCCGAGCGAGCCGGTCACCAGGCCGGTGGCCAGTTTGAGCAGGGTCATCAGCAGGGCGGCTAACGCGGAGGTGAGCGCGACCGCAGTCTTTTCAGGCCCCGGCGATGCCTGGCGTGCTGCTCCCTCGCTCATAGCCACAAGCCTACAACCTTCCACGGAAAAAGCTGCGAGCGCATGCGTACGGGTGGCATCAGCTTAGACGCGGGTGCCGCGATAGAGCCCGGCGATGCCGAAGCTGTAAGGCGTCCAGGAGACATCGCGGAAACCCACCTCGCGCATGATCGTGAGCATCTGCGCCGGGGGGGGAAAGCGCTCGACCGACGAGGGCAGGTAGGCATAGGGCCCCCGCACGCCGGAGATGCGGGAGCCGACGGCGGGCAGCACTCGCCGGAAGTAAAACGCGTAGAGCTTGCCGACCAGGCCGCCGGGCTCGGAGAAATCAAGGATGCCGAGCTGACCACCGGGCGCGAGCACCCGGTAGAACTCGGCCAGGCCGTCGCGGTAGTTAGCGAGGTTGCGAAAACCAAACGCGGTGGTGATCAGGTCGAGCGAGCCGCTGCGCAGGGGCAGGCGCATGGCATCGGCCTCGATGGCGATCGCCCCGTCGCCGCGTCGGGCAAACTTGGCCGCCCCGCGGACCAGCATCTGGTGGGCGAAGTCGGCAGCGAGCATGGGCCGGGCGCCGGCAGGGCGATGCCTGAGCAGGGCCATGGTCATGTCCCCGGTGCCGCAGCAGATGTCGAGCACCGCGGCGTCGGCTCGCGCCAGCACCGCGCGAAACCTGCGCGCCGTCGACCACCACCACAGGCGATCGATGTTGCAGGACAGCACGTGATTGAGCAGATCGTACTTCGGGGCGATGGCGTCGAACATGGCGCGCACCGCGAGGGCGGCGCTGGCCTCGTCCTCTGCCCCGGCGGGCTGCGCGCCGGTGCCGGTCGGCTTCGCCCGGGTCGGCTCAGGCCCCGTCGGCTCAGGCATGCCCGGAACCCCCTCGGGCCGGCCGCTGCTCGAGCATCCAGCCGATGGCGGCCCGGAGCTCTTCGTCCGTCAGATCGTCGATCACCTGCGCATCGCCGATGCCGCGCGGCAGCACATAGCGCCGCAGCCCGGCACGGTTCTTCTTGTCGCTGCCGGTGGCGGCGGCGAGGGCCGCGGCGCCGGCCTGAAAGCCGGGCAGCGGACCGTAGAGGGCAAGCGCCTGCTCGATGCTTGCGGCCTCGGCCGCAGACACAGTCCCCCGCGCCCGGGCCACGTGCAACGCCGCCAGCATGCCCCAGGCGATCGCCTCGCCGTGCAGCAGGGCTTTGTACTTGGTCACCGATTCGATGGCATGGCCGACCGTGTGGCCGAGGTTGAGAATCATGCGCAGGCCGCCCTCGCGTTCGTCCAGGCCGACGACCCCGGCCTTGAGCGCAACCGAGCGCGCGACGACCTCTTCGAGCAGCTTCCGGTCGCGGGCCAGGATCCGGGCCGATGCGCGCGTCATCAGGCGAAAGAGCCGGGCGTCGCGAATGATGCCGCCCTTGAGGCTCTCATAGAGGCCGGCCCGCAACTCGCGATCGGGCAGAGTGGCCAGCAGGTCGGTGTCGGCAAAGACGGCGATGGGATGATGAAAGCAGCCGGCCAGGTTCTTGCCCGCGGCCAGGTTCACCCCGGTCTTGCCGCCGACCGAGGAGTCGACCTGGGCCAGCAGCGTGGACGGCGCCTGGACATAGTCGATGCCGCGCATGTAAATGGCGGCCAGGAAGCCGCCGACGTCCCCGACGATGCCGCCCCCGAAGGCGATCAGGAGCGAGGAGCGATCGGCGCCGGCCGCGGCCAGTTCCCCGGCCAGGCGTTCTACCTGGGAGAGCCGTTTGTGCTGCTCGCCGGCAGGCAGGAAGAGCACGGTGGGCGGCTGGACAAAGGAAGCCAGCAACCGGTCCGACCAGAGCGCCCAGATGCCGGGCGAGGTGAGCACGAAGATGCGGCGCGCCCGCGGCGAACGGGCTCCCCGCGCCAGGCGCCCGGCGAGCGTCGGCAAGAGCCCGCTGCCCACATACACTTTGTACTCTGCCGAAGCAGTGCTGACCGCGATCGTACGCACGTTGCTCTCATCGTAACGTGAGCGCCGCCTCTCGCATCCTCGCGCCGCGCAGCTGACTCCAACGGGGAGCAAAGCAGGGGCAGCATCAACATGGTAGTGTCAGAAGTTGTGTCGAAGATCATGGCAGCAGCGATAGAAACGGACTTTGTGGTCGTCGGAGCGGGGATCGCCGGGCTGCGCGCGGCCATCACCCTTGCGCAGCATGGCAGCGTGCTCATCGTCACCAAGGAGCAGCTCGGAGAGTCGAATACCAGCTACGCGCAGGGCGGCATCGCGGTGGCGATCTCGGGCGATGAAGACGTGGAGCAGCATCTGGCCGACACGATTGCGGCCGGCGACGGACTCGTGGACCCGGTGGCCGCACGCGCGCTGGTTGCCGAAGGCCCGGAGCGCGTAGGCGAGTTGTTGCGCTGGGGTACCGCGTTTGATCGCCACGCAGCCGGCGAACGCCTGGGGGAGCTGATGCTGACGCGCGAGGGCGCGCACAGCCGCAGCCGCATCCTGCATGCCCACGGAGACGGAACCGGCGCCGAGATCGGCCGCGCCTTGCTCGAGCACGCGCGTACCCATCCCCGGATCGCGTTTCGCGAGTGGACCTGCCTGGTCGACTTTGCCCGCGACCGCTCCGGGCGGGTGTCCGGGGTGGTGCTGCTGGGGCCGCGCGAGGAGCAATACACGGTCCAGATGCGCTCGGTGCTGCTGGCCTCAGGCGGCGCCGGCCAGGTGTACAGCGACACGACCAATCCCGCGGTGGCCACCGGTGACGGCATCGCCGCTGCCTGGCGTGCCGGAGCCGTGATCGAGGACATGGAGTTCTACCAGTTCCACCCCACCGCGCTGAGCCTGCCCGGCGTGCCGCGCTTCCTGCTCTCTGAGGCGCTGCGCGGTGAGGGCGCGTTGCTGGTCAACGCACGCGGCGAGCGGTTCATGGAGCGCTACCATCCCCTGCTCGAGCTCGCCCCGCGCGACGTGGTCGCGCGCGCGATCACCCGCGAAGGTCTCGGTCCGTCTGGAGAGCCGCAGACTGTGTATCTGGACATGCGGCACGTGGCGGCCCGCGGCCGCGACCTGGCGGCGCGCTTCCCCGGGATCTCGACATTTCTCGCCCAGCACGGGCTTGCGCTCGCCAAGGACCTGGTGCCGGTGCGCCCGGCGGCGCACTACCTGATGGGCGGCGTTGAGACCGATGTGGATGGCCGCACCACTCTGCCCGGGCTCTACGCTGCGGGCGAGGTCGCCTGTACGGGGGTGCACGGGGCCAACCGACTGGCCAGCAACTCGCTGCTGGAGGGGCTGGTCTTCGGCGCGCGCGCGGCCGAGGCCATGCTGGCCGAGTTCTCCCGCGGCGCTGACGAGTCGATGCGGATGGGTGTCGATGCGCCCGAGCCGGCGGCAGGGAGCGGCGAGGCCGAGCAGGCAGGCACGGGCCGCGCGCCTGGCTCGCCCGCCTTGCCAGAGCAGGCGTCAACGCTCGGTGAGCTGCGCGCGGCGATGTGGCGCGATGCGGGCTTGCTGCGCGATGCCGAGGGCCTCACCCGTGCCGCCGATCGGCTCGCGCACCTGGGCCAGACTCTGGTGCCGATCCACGATCGCGGCTCGCTCGAGCTGCGCAACCTGCACGCGGTGGCGACGCTGATTACGCGCGCCGCCCTGGCCCGCGAGGAGAGCCGGGGCGGACACTTCCGCAGCGACTACCCGGTGCGCGACGATGCCCGCTTTCAGAAGCACTCGCGGATCCAGGGCGCGCAGCCGCCGGAGTTTTTCGAGCGCGGCGTGTCGTGCGCTGTATACCACCCGTCGCTCGCCTAGGGGGGCGGTTGGAGCGAAGCTCGAGGTAGGGCCGGCGCACTGCGATTTTTCACCCGTACCGGCCGATTATGGCCGAGTGGCAGAGGCTCCCGGAGCCGTATGCGCACTGAATCCACATGCATTCAGCACAGGCCCGCGTATACAAGGTGGAAAACCTA
>CAZZYH010000091.1:0-13563 GCA_964658225.1 Vulcanimicrobiota bacterium
GGTGGATCTGCGGCGCGATCAGCGGCGCGAACACGGCCAGCGTGAGCAGGTACTGCTTCCACGGGCGCCGGCCGTAGCGGAACAGCAGCGTCGCGGCCAGCGCCGCGCCAAAGACCAGCGTGATGTAGTTCAGGTAGAACAGGCAGGCCAGCAGCAGGCCCAGCAGCAGGGCGCGGCCAAAGCCGAACTCCGGCCGCTCCGCCCGGTTCCCCCGCCCCGCGCCCGGCTGCAATGCCGCCACCAGCGTGATCAGCGCCACGCCCGTCCACCAGCCATACCAGCGGATCGTATTGCCCCACATCAGCAACTGCGGGTGGAGCGAGGCGAGCAGCAGAAAACCGAGCCGCGCGCCGGGCGTAGGGAACAGCGGCGCCAGCGCGAACAGATAGGTCGCGACCCCGGCATAGAGCAGCACCAGGTCGCACAACACCATCCACCTCGGCGACGGGATCGCGCGCCAGGCAAAGTTGGTGAGCAGGTACATGCCGGGCGGATGCACGTCGGTCGAGTTGGCCGTGTGTATGACCTGCGGCACCGACATGCTCACATACGGCAGGTTCGAGTATTCGTCGTCATAGGTGTTGCGCAAGGCGACGAAGGCCACCGAGAGCAGGACGGAAAGGGCAAGAAAAACCGCGGTCCATCCGGGGAGGCGTCCCGGCCGGGGTTCAGCAAGAGAGCCTAGCAAACCCTTCCGACCAGCCGACATAGGTGGAGTCTACCATTGGTCCGGGCCGCGCCAGGAGCGCCGCGCGACCCACCAACCCGCGCGGAGGCCTGCATCGATGGCGATGGCTCGCGAAGCCGGCCTGCCTGGCGGCGAGCTCCGGGCGGGCCCGGGGAAACAGCAGGCGGGAACCCGGCCTCAGGGCGCGACCGCGTAAGCCCCCGGCGGAATGATCTCCCGCTCGATGCCCGGACCTTCCCAGAGCAGCTCCGGTTGCTGCTCCGGCTGGGGGTCGGCATTCTCCAGGTCGTCCTTGCGGACCACGCGGATGCGATGCTCCCCGGAGGTGAGCGCCGCGCTCAGGCGGAGCGGCTGCACCGCGTTTCCGGGCGCGCCGCACACCTGCGCCCTGGCCTTCGGAGTGTGCACCTCGGCGCCCGCGTCCAGCGAAAGACTTGCCTCGGTGCTGGTCAGCAACGTGAAGGTGTACCCCCCGGCGGCCGGGATCCGCAGCGTGCGCTCGAAGATGCGGCCGCCGGCGGGTTCCGCCTCGCTCGTCAAGACGGGCCGGGCTCGAGCGGTCGTGGCCAGAACCACCTGGCGGCTGGCCCAGGCCTGTCTTCCGCCGCCGTCCAGGGTGTGGAGAAGAACCCGGAAGCGGCCCGACCCGTCGAGCAGCGTGCCCTCGGCGTCTGGGAAAGCATGGGTCACCACGCGTCCCTCGGCGCGGGTACCGTCGCCAAAAAGCCATTCGTAGCTGGCCTCCGGGTCAGCGGCTGAGGAGACCACCGGCTCAGCCGTGAAGAGGATCTTTTGCCTCGGCTTGAGCAGGCCGGCCGTGTAGTGGAACCGCGCTCCAGCCGTCCCGGAGGTAACCACCGGGGCAGCCGCGCCTGCTTCGAGCCGCGCCCCGGCGGAGCCCGCAAACCCCTGCCCCGTGGCCTCGGTCTGGGTCACGCCGGCAACGTCTCCAAGAAGCACCGGCCCGACCATCGCGGCCGAATCCATCGCCCATATCTCCGAGAACTGCACATCACGCACCGCGGGCAGCGGCTGGCGCACCTGGTAGAGCGAGTACCAGTCCTCCAGACGGATGTCGTGGAACCGGTAATCGCTGTGCGAGCCTTTCCCGTCCGGATCCGCCCACAGCTCGAAGAAGGCGAACGGCACCTTGCACCCGCCAAAGCCGGTATGGATCACATCCACGTCGCTCATGCGGAAGTGCGCGCTGTTGAAGGTCTTCTCCGGCCATCCGACACGGACCGTATTCGAAATGCTCGTCGAGGCGATCGTATCCTCGATGGTGATGTTGCGCACATCGTGCCCGGGGATGCGCAACAGCTCCGGATCGTACCCGTCCCAGTTGCCCTGGAGCGCGAACACGTCGTCGGATGCGCGCAGGAAGCTGTTGCGCACAGTCGTATCGCCGCCCCCCAGCCAGTCCATGCCATCCTGGTTGGCGTCGTTCGGGTTGCCCCCGATCACCTTCACGTTCGAGAAGCCGATGTGGTGGGAGTCCTTCATCTGGATCTGCCAGCTGCGGCTGCGCGTGATGAAGGTCGGCCCCCGCACCTCGATATTCCGCGCCTGGTCCATCACCACCGCGTGCCAGTTCTGCCGGTGCATCCAGCCCTGGTCCGCGTGCGGGTCCTGGGGACCGTCATAGATCAGGGTGCCGGTGCCGAGAACGCGCACATCCTCTACCTGCCACACGTTCAGAGACCCGAAGATCACCGCGCCGCCCGCGATGTAGATCGTATCGCCCGACCGGGCATCGAGATTCTCGTAGTAGACCCCCGGCCCGTAGTAGCGCACGTGGGGCGTTTGCGCGGTGATCCGGGCCTGGTCGGGCGGGTTGGCGAACAGAAACAGCATCTCCGCGTCCGCAAAGTGGTCCCCGGGACGCGTCACGGTCACCTTGCCGGGCGCGCTCATCGGAAAGGTGACGGTCGCGCCATGCCGGACCGGACGGATGCCCAGCCGCATCGGCTGCACTTCCACGCCGCGATCCCAGTAGTGCGGGTCCTGCGCCGTGACCGCCACCGTGACCGCGCCCACGGCGTCAAAGTTCAGCAGGTAGTAGCCCGTCGCTGCGTGCAGCACCTCTGTCTGCTGACCGTTGACGGCAACGCGAAAATGGTCGGATCGCACCTCGGCGGGGATAGGGTAGAGGCTGACCGAGGAGCGTGGCTGAGCGCCCTGCGCGGCCACCGAAAGCAGCAGAAGCAGGGCTCCGGCAACATGACGGCTCGTGCGCAGGCTCCAGCGCAGGCTCGTGTGCAGGAAAGGGTAGCAAGCCATAAGATCGAGGGCGGCGGGCGTTGCTGTTGCCGCAGGGGCTTCGCTCCGGGGAAGAGAGCGTGGGGCCAAACGCAGCTCTCCCCGGGACCATTCTGCCCGCCATGCTACACCGCCGCGCGGCGGCGCGGCCACGCTTCGGCACGCGGCGCTTCGGGTGCAGCTCACTGCGAGGGCGCGCCGCGCTGCCTGGCGATCCACTGGAGTGCATCGACCGCGGTCCGGTCCTCCGGATCGAGCGACAGGGCGAGCCGCAGTTCCTGCTCGCCCCGGTCGAGGTCCCCGGAATGGCACGCGGCCAGTCCCAGCCGTTCATGCAGGCCGGCCTTGAGCGGGCATTGCCCGCAGACGGTCAGCGCCTGCTCGAGCGCAGCTACCGCCGCGGCCCACTGCTGCTGCTGCATGGCCGCATAAGCCTGGTTGCCGAGTGCGCGGGCCTGGTCGGTCTGCTGCCTCTGGGTATGCAGCAGGTCAAAGCGCTCCATGTACTGCGCCGCCTCGGTCGGCTTGCGCTGGCGCAGCGCCTGGGCCAGTGCGTACAAGGCCTCTTCAGAATGCGGATCGATCGCAATCACCCGTCGCCAGGCGGCGATGGCCTGTTCCTGCTGGTGCACAGCCTGGTAGCTCTGGCCGAGCAGCAGGTAGGCCGCCGCATTGTTCGGCTGCTGGCGGACGACCCGGGTGAGCAGCGCCACGGCCGCCTGCGGTCTCTGCTGATCTTTCTCAAAGGTCGCCTGGAAGAGGGCGACGTTCGCGTCGTGGGGGGCCAGGCGGGCGGCCTGCGCGAACTCGCTGCGCGCCTCCGGCGGGCGGTTGGCATCGGCCAGCATGCGGGCGCGATTCAGGTGGGCCTGCGCGTTGCCCGGCTCGAGCCGGATGGCCTGCTCCACCTGGTCGAGCGCCGCCTGGGCCTGGCCCGAGTCGGCCAGCGCAATGCCCAGGTTGAGGTGCGCCGCGGCCGAGTGGGGATCCAGATCCACAACCCGGCGCAGCAGTCCGGCTGCCTCTGCCGCCTCGCCAAGGCGCCCCTTGACCTGCGCCAGCAAGGTAAGCACCCTGCTGTCGGCCGGCGCCTGCTCGGCGGCGCGTGCCAGCGGCACCTCTGCTTCGGCCAGCCGTCCAGCCGCGGCCAGCTCCGCCCCCTGCTGCAGCAGAGTCTCCGGGCCCCCCTGCTGGGCCCCGCCGGGCATCGCCACGGCAAGCGAAAGCAGGAGCAGCCGGCCCAGCCACCTGCGCCTGCCGGGCTTGCTCGCCCTCTTCATCGCGGGCACGGCGCGGCCGACCGCCGGGGCCAGTGCGCGGCCGACCGCCGATGGCAGAGCCCTCGCGCCGCCCGGCACAGCCCGGCCGGGCCCCGGTACGCGGCCGCCGCCGCGAATTGTATGATGGCTCCACTCCATGCACGTCCCACCTTGTCTCCGACTCGCTTCAGTATGGCTCATCGTATCCCTGCACCCATCTGCCGGCGATGCGTGGCAGGCCGCCAGCCAGAGCGGGGCCAGCACCGGCGCCGCGGCCGCCCCGGTCTACGATGCGCAGCATCGTCCGATCACCGCCGGAGGCTTTGTGCCTTCCGGAGCGATGGTCTTCAAGGATATTGCCGAGGAGGCCGGTCTGGCCGGCTGGCGGCACCGGCTCGGTTCGTCGGCAAAAGAGTACATCGTCGAGACGGACGGATCGGGGGTGGCGCTGCTGGACTATGACCAGGACGGCTGGCTGGATATTTACCTGGTCAATGGATCGACGGTCGAGGCCGATGCCGGCCGCGCCCCGGCGCCCCGGGCGGCGCTGTTTCACAACAATCATGATGGAACCTTTACCGATCTCGCCCTGAAGGCCGGTGTGACCAACGAACGCTGGGGTTACGGGGCGGCGGTCGGCGACTATGACAATGACGGCTGGCCCGATCTCTATGTCACCAACTTCGGCGCCAACCGGCTGTACCACAACAATCACGACGGCACCTTTACCGACGTCGCCGCCCGGGCGGGCGTCGAGCTCGGCAGCTGGTCGATGGGAGCCACCTTCGGCGACTACGACGGCGACGGCAGGCTCGATTTGTTTGTGCCCGGCTACGCGCAGTTTGACTTTGCGCAGCCGCCCCAGGCGGGCACCGCGACCGCATCGTTTTCCACCTGCCAGTTCCGCAGCGTGGTCACCTCCTGCGGGCCGCGGGGGCTGCAGGGCGAGGCCGATCACCTGTTCCACAACAACGGCGATGGCACCTTCACCGATGTCAGCAAAGTCGCGGGCGTAGACGATGCGCAGCGCTTTTACGGCTTTACCGGCCTCTTTGCCGATGTGAGCGGGCATGGGCGCGTGGACCTGCTGGTGGCCAATGACTCGACGCCGAACTATCTCTACGTCAACCAGGGCGGCGGCCGGTTTCTTGAAAAAGGTCAGAGCTCCGGCTTTGCCTTCAACAAGAGTGGGCGCGAGGTGGCCGGCATGGGCCTGGCGGTCGGCGACTACGATCACGATGGGCGGCTCGATCTGGCGCTCACCGACTTCTCCGACGACAACAAGCTGCTCTATCACAACGACGGCCAGGACAACTTCACCGAGGTCAGCGAGTCGATGGGCGTGGCCGGGCCGAGCACGCCGTTTCTCGGCTGGGGCGTGGGTTTTCTTGACTATGACAATGATGGATGGAAAGACCTGATGATGCTCAACGGGCACATCTATCCCGTTGTCGACCAGATGCCGTGGGGGACCAGTTACCGGCAGAGGCCGTTACTGTTTCACAATCGAGCCGGACGCCGCTTCGATCTCGTCCCGGCGGTCCAGGGCTCGGGGCTTGCCGTGGTTGCCTCCGCGCGCGGCGCCGCCTTTGGCGACCTGTTCAACGAGGGCAGGATCGACGTGATTGTCAACAACCTGGATGGGCCGCCCACGCTGCTGCGCAATGTGAGCCGCGACGCGCATCACTGGGTGGAGTTCAAACTGGTGGGCGGACCGGGAAGCCCGCGCGATGGCGTGGGCTCTACCCTGCGACTGCGCGCCGGGGGCGCCACCCAGCGGGAAGACATCCTCAGCGGCGGAAGCTTCTTATCCTCAAACGACCAGCGCGCGCACTTTGGCCTGGGCACGGCCACCAAGATCGACAGCCTGGAGATTCACTGGCCCAGCGGCACCCTGCAAACCATCAAGGTGCCGCTGGTCGATCGCATCTACACGCTCTCGGAAGAGCGCGGCCTGGAGCCGCAGTCGCACGGAGACCGCCAGCAGGCGGCCCCGCCCAGAGCGCGCCTCGAGTAAGTGCTTACACCGCGCCGATCGCGGACGAGTCGGCATACACGACGACCGGCTGGCCGGCCGCCACCTCGACCAGGATCTTGCCGCCTTCGCAACGCACCGGGTGCGCGATCCGGCCCCCGAGCGTCATCGCGCGCCCGGTCATCTTGTCTGCCTCCCACCCGGCTGGAAGCGGATACACGAGCCGGCGCGCGGTGCGCGCATAAAAGGCCACGCGGCGCGCATCGATAGGGCAGCAGGTGGACCCGTCGCGTGCGATCTCGATGCCATCCACCGTGGCCGCATAGGACTCGTTTGCGAGATCGCGCACAATCTGCGAATTCCGCTCGAGCAGAATCCGGCGCGTGCTGCCCTGGCTCTCATAGCCCTCGACCGAGAGCCGGTGCAGCTTGCCATAGGGCAGCACCACCAGGTAGTAGAACTCGGCCATGCTGCGGCGATCGCTGCTGGCCTCAAACCAGAGCGAAGAGCGCGTGTTCCAGAACAACTGCAGCCCGGCCTCGTTCAGCTCCGTGCCCCCCGTGCCCCAGATGGTGCGGCCGCGATACACAGTGGCCACCAGCGGAATCGCCTCGCCGCCAAACGGAGCCGGGCTCATTCCCGGACCATCCATCGAAACCGCCAGCCGCCCCACAAACGGGTAGCGCATCTGCTCCGAGGTCACTGCAACCCCGCGCGCATGGAACTGGTCGAGTATCTTGAACTTGCCGTCGACAAGGTTCTTGTACCCGCTCGCCGGGTGGGCCGGGTCCCAGTCGTTGCGCACCGCGAACCAGGACATCGCATCGATCAGGATAGCGTCGCTGATCTTGTACCGTTCCATGGTGTAGGCGATGCGGCGGCTGCCCCAGCCCCCCTCCATGAACTTGGCCATGCCCACGATGTAGGAGTCCTCACCATCCCAGGGGCGGCTCTTCCAGATCTTGCCATCGGGGCGGCGGGCGATGAAGGCCTCGTCAAAGATCGGGCTGCTCTTGTAGGCATCGTCGTAGTTCACATTCAGGGTGATGTTCGCGTTGAGCGCCTTGGTCTGATCGATGATCGCGCGCAGTTCTTCATAGGTGCCCAGGCTCGTATTGATCTTGTCTTCGGAAGGAAAGCCCGTGTCCTGCCCGTCGTAGGCCCAGCCGCTGATAAAGCCGGTCTGCGGGGCGTGATCGGTGAGCATGGCGATGTCCTCGACGATCTGCCCGCTTTGCGCAAAGGTCGATCGCGGCTTGGGCGCGGTCTTGTTTCTACCCGCGAGAATGTAGACAAACCGGTTCTCGAAAAAGCTCGTCGGTCCTTGCGGCACCCGTGCCCGCACGATCTTTGCTCCCGTCAGCCAGGGCTGGTCCTGACCGCCGCACGCGAAGAAGTCGAAGTGCGTCAAGGGCATCTGCCCCACGATCAAGTTCGGCGTCTCTGCCGTGCCGCAGACATCGTCTCCACCATCGTTCATGCCGTAGCAGCGGCCACCATGCACGCGGTGTACCTGCACGGTGCCGAGCAGGGCGCGACGGCTGCCCGGGGCGCCGGTGGTCTCGGTCTCGGTCCCGTCCATGCAGCTTGTCACGTGCATCACGCAGCCGACATCATGCTGGCCCACCATGCCCACAGGCAGCTCCGTGCTGATGCGGCCGAAGTACTCATTGTCTTCAAACCGGTACGCCTTAGCCTGCTGCAGGCGAACAAAGGACCCGCCATGCCGGCCCTCGGCAAACCAGGCCGGCCCGTCTTCTTCGCGGACCGAGACGGCCTGCGGCAGCGCCACTTCGATCAGCTCAAAGCCGGGCTGCTCTTGGACGTCCTCGAGCGTGAGCGTCAACGAGGCTCCTGCAAGCGCGTAGCGCAGCTTGAAGCGCACCGCGGGCTTCCCGGCGAGTTCGAGTGTGTAGGTGAAACCTGCCTCCGCGCCGGCCTGCTCGGCGCGCGGCGCGGCCAGCGCCACGGTCTTGTAGGCGCGCGGCGCAAGCTGGCAGACGATTGCGCTCAGCGGGCTCCCGCCCCAGAAGCGCTGTCCCTTGTAGGCGTAGCGGTAAGGGCTGCCGTCAGCCGGGTCGAAGAGCACTTCGAGCTGATCGTTGCCCAGGCGCAGCGGATGCTGCGGTTCGCTGCGGGGAGCGGACTGCGCGAATGCGGTGCGTGCCAGAGAGCCCGCGAGCGTGCCCGCGGTAAGCGCGCGGGTGCCGGCAAGGCCTGCTGCGCCGGCGAGAAGATCCCTGCGATTCATAATGAGCTTTTCCTCTTCGTCTGTTTATCTTTCAAAATGATCTGTCAAAAAAAGAAGAGCCGGAAGCCGGGCGGGGAGGCGCCCCCCCCCGCCACTCTGCTTCCAGCCCGGCCGGATGTGCAGGCTTCGCTGGGGCTAGAACCGCAGCTTGCCTGCGAACTGCAGCTGCCGCGGGTTGTTGGCGATGCCCGACACGACACCTGCATTCGTGTCTCCCAGGTTCGGATCGGGCGTGCCGTAGTTGGTGATGTTGAGGACGTTGAAGGCCTCGGCGCGCAACTCGAAGCTGAGCGACTCCTTGATGGGGAAGGTCTTGAACAGCGAGACATCCTCGTCATAGTCGTTTTCAGCCCGCAGGCTGTCACGCCCCACGTTGCCAAAGGTGTAGTTGGCCGGAGTTGCAAACGCAGCGGTGTTAAAGGCCCGGGTGATGGTGGGGTGGGAGACGCGCGGGTTGCCTACCAGGTTGGGCCGCTCGTATCCGCTGTTGACGCCGATGTTGGCCACGTCGCCATTGACATACACCGTGTACGCCTGGCCGTTCCCCAACTGAGAAACGCTGTTGACCTGCCAGCCGCCCAGCACATAGGAGGCAAGGCCATGGTTGAGGTAAGGCTGCCCCTTGCCGACAGGCAGCGCGTAGAGAACCGAAAAGGAAGCGAACTGCGGCACGTTGTAGGCGGACACGGCACGGTTCGAGCCCGGGTCGTAGTAGTTTTGGATGGCCGCATTGCCCCCGGGGCCGTTCTCCCCGCCGAAGCGCCCGCTGCTATCGTCGATTGCTTTGGAGAAGGTGTACGACAGCAGGAACTCCAGACCGTGGCTCATCCTGCGCTGTAGTTTGACCTGCAACGCATGATAGTTCGCATTCGCGATCGTGCTGTCATAGACAAACGTCGTCATCCACGGATAAGGCCTCTTTGCATTGATCTGCTCGAGCGTTCCGGGTCCGGGAGTCACATCGCCGTTTGCTGTACCGCCGTAGTCGAGCCGATTGGAAACGCTGCCGACATAGCCGACCGAGACCAGGGTGTTTGTGTCAATGGTCTTTTCTACCTGCAGGTTCCACTGCTCGGAGTAAAGGGTCTTGTTCTTCTGGCTGTAAAAGAAGTTGAAGTTGGTAAACGGTGTGCCGGTGGTGAGCGGGCTGGCTACGTTCGACAGCGCAGCACTCACCGGCGTGGGCGAGGATCCGATGGTGTTGTAGTACGTGCTCGTGGACCCATTTGCGGGCCACGAGTTGATCGAGTTCGAGAAGGTTTGGCTCAGGCCGTTCAGCGTGTCGTAGACGATGCCGAACCCGCCCCGGACCACCGTGTTTGGCTGAGCGAGGTAAGCGAAGCCGAAACGGGGTCCGAAGTTGGTGTATTCAGATTGAGGCGCGCGAATCGGGTTGGGGGCTACGATGATGTGGCTGCCGGCAGCCGAGCCGTCGTTGCCGAGCGTTGCGAGCAGGTCGGCGTTCGCATCGGTGCTGGTACCGGGAATGCAGGGCGCTGCGTTGGTCACCACGCAGGCCTCAGGCAGCTTGCCGCCGCCGATCTCGTAATTGCCGGTATCGAAGTTAAAGCCGTTGTTGACACCGTTGGTCAGGTTCGGCTGGTTGATGTGGTCATAGCGAAGCCCATAATTCAACGTCAGCTTCGGTGTTGCCTTCCAGGAGTCGCCTGCGAAGATCGCGTAGGTCGGAATGCTGTATTTAATGAGATTGGTAAGCCCAAAATTCCCTTGGTTGGGCAGCCCGAGCAGGGCCGAGGCCAGCGAGTTGCCGGTACTCGCCTGGTTGTTCGGGTCCGCGGTCTGGGTGTTGGTGAAGTTGAGCGATTGCCCGCTGCCTTGCTGCGAGCGATACTGGTCGACCACGGTCGACCCAAAGGTGAAGTCATGCCGCCCGACCTGCCAGCCCAACTGGCCTGAGACCGACCAGGAAGAGTTACGACGCAGCGCCGGTCCGCCCAGGCCCGAACCGCCATAGGGCGAGGAGAGGCTGATGCCCAGGGGACCGAACGTATCCAGGCCCTGGAAGCCTTCTTGCTCGAGCGGCCCAAGGCCAACACTGGACTGGTTGATAAAGACGAAGCCGCGGCTGGCGCGTCCTCCGTCTACCGTCAGCAGGAGCTTGGGGCTGAAGATGTGCGTGATCCCCGCGCCGATGTTCAGACCATTGAAGTCGCTGAGGCTGGTTACCTTGTTGGTCGAAGGGTTGCTATTGACGACAAACATGTTGGACCAGCGAAAGAAGACCGTGTCTTTCTTCGTAACGACCTGGTCGATCCTTCCCTGGTAGTTGTTCGCGTTGTCGAAGTAGGGGGAACGCAGGATCTCGTTCTGGTTCGCGCTATTCAGCGGAATATTCGGTGCGTCAAAGTAATTCTGGATGTACTGCTGTACTTGGGTATCAATGCGGTCGGCAGGGATGACATTGCCGGCGAACTGCGTACGCGTGTACCCGTTGCCGGCTGCATTGACGGTCGTCGTTGCCGGGTCAAAAATGGGATTCGGCAGCAGCGAATTGCTGAAGTCGCCGCTGATCTCTGCCGCGGTGGGCACGGTGTAGAGGTTGTTGGAGGGCTCCAGGTAGCGCCAACCCTCGTAGGCGAAGAAAAAGAATGTCTTGTCCCGGCCGTCGTAGAGATGCGGGAACCAGACAGGGCCGCCGACCGCACCGCCAAACTCGTTCTGGTGGAAGGGCGCAGCCGGCGAGGCGTTTCCGTTTGAGTCAAAATCGGAAAAATGGTTGCGCGCATCGAAGTCGTTGTTGCGCACATACTCCCAGGCGCTGCCGTGCAGATGGTTGGTGCCGGACGAGGTCACCAGGTTCACCACGCCGCCCAGCACTGATCCGAAAGAGGGATCGTCATTGTGCGTCTGCACCTTGAACTCGCTGACCCCATCGATGATGGGCAGCACGGTGTAGGTGGTGGTGCGGAAGTCGGTGTTGACCACGCCGTCGAGAAGATAAAGCGTCTCGCGGTTCTGCTGGCCGTTGAGCGAGGGATTGGAGAAGGCGCTGCCTGGCAGCGCGACCGTCGAGCCATCATCGGTGCCCTGGTTGGCGCCCTGGCTGGTCGAGACCGGGGTCGCGCCCGGCACCAGCGTCAGCAGCTGGGTAAAGTTGCGCCCGTTCAGCGGCAGATCGTTCACCGCCGCCCGGCCGATCACCGTGCCGACCTCGCTCGTCGTCGGGTCCAGCAGCTGCGCGCTCGCCTGCACCTCGACATTTTCGCTGCTCGATCCCGGCTTGAGCAGAGGATTGATGGCCAGGCTCTGGTTCACGTCCAGCTTGATGCCATCCTCGGTGATCGACTGGAAGCCCTCCTTGGTGATCATCACCCGGTAATTGCCAGGCGGCAGCACGGGAAGGATATAGTTGCCCGCGGCGCCGGTGGTCACGGTGCGGGTGGCGTGGGTGTCGACATTCGTCGCCTGGACAGATGCGCCTGAAATCACTGCGCCTGTCGCATCTTCGACCGTACCGGAGATCTGACCGGTGGTGGTCTGCGCGCGTGCGGCGTTGCTTGTGAGGGCGATCGCCGCCGCTCCCAGAACGCTCATGATGGTTCTCGTAGGTCGGATCATGGTAGCTGGTCTCCAGAACGTCTGATAGATTCTCCTACGGCACTGCGCGCGGGGAGGGGTCAGATGGAAGAACGCTAGAGGACGGGGGGTACGACTGTCAATAGCTTTAGCGCTTACTGTATCGGTGCAAGTCTGTTCGTCGCGACCAGCGCTCCGGCCGAGCCTTCCGGGCCGATCACAATGCCGAGGGGTCGCCGCCATGCGCAGCGGGCGCGGGCGTTCTCAATGGGGAGGCGCCGCCCCGGCGCAAAGCCCGGCGGGCGCAGAAGGTCTGCGCCTGGCCCTTACGCCCCGGGCCCGAGCACCGGCCGCGCCGGAGGGCATCAGCCGGGATGGCTGGCGAACGCGCTGCCTTTGCCTTCCGGCCGTTTCTCCCGGTAGGGAGAAGCGCGGTCGGGTTGGCCGTCCGCCAGCAGGATCGGCAGCTCGATTGTGACCAGCAGACCGCCTCGCTCCGCGAGGCTCGCCGAGACCTTTCCGCCGTTGCTCAAGACAGCTTTGCGGGCAATCGCCAGGCCGAGGCCGGCGCTGCCCGGGTGCTTGTCGGGCGCCAGACGGACGAAGGGGGAAAAGATGGACTCCAGCTGGTCGGGCGGCACGCCCTCGCCCTCGTCGCGCACGCAGATCTTGATCGTGCCCAGGCCTTCGGCCGTGCACTCCACTTCCACCAGTTCGCCCTGCGGGGTAAACCGGACCGCGTTGCGCACGATGTTGTCAAAGGCGCGCTTGAGCAGGTCGCGATACCCAAGCACCTCGATCTGGTCAAAGGGAATGCCCCGCGGGTATTTGAGCAGGACCGCCTTGGCGCTCTGCCGGGCCTCGAACCGCGCATCCTCCACGACTTCTTCGATCAGCTGCGCCAGCGAGAACCGGTGCGGCGTGTGATCGTGCTCGGTTGCGTTTTCAAGCCGGGCCAGCAGGAGCAGCTGCTGGATCATGGAGTTCAGCTCGCGGGCTTCGTACTCCAGCCGGGCGAGTTCGGGGGCCATCTCATGGCTGGCCTTGCGGCGCACCAGCGCCAGTGCCAGGTTGAGCCGGCTCAGCGGGGAGCCGAGCTCGTGCGAGGCCTGGGCGAGAAACTCCCGCTGCGCCAGCATCAGTTCGCTGATGCGCGCGATCATCGAGTGGGTCGAGCGGCTCAGCCTGCCGAGTTCGTCCTTGCGCCGCAGCAGCTTGAGGGGCGGCCGGGCCGTGAGATCGCCGCTGCTCACCCCTTCGGCCACTTTTTCCAGCGCGAGGATGGGCTGGGAAAACTGCCGCGCCAGGAGCCAGAAGACCAGAGAGGAGATTGCAATTGCGTTGACCAGGTGGAGCCAGAAGAAGACAGGAATCTCCCGCTTGGGCCGCCGATCCCAGCTCAGGCCCTGGTAGCGCACACCCTCGTGCAGCAGGGAGAAGACCAGCAGGGTCGCGTCCGGCCGGACCTCGACCAGGGGCGTATCGGCGGCCTGCGCCTGCCTGGCCAGCAGGGGCACTTCCTGCTTTTCGAGCTTGCTGCCGGTCAGCTGTACGCCGGCCGGGCTGAAGAGCGCGATCGCAGGGCAGGCGCCGG
>CAZZYH010000092.1:0-13491 GCA_964658225.1 Vulcanimicrobiota bacterium
CATCGCTGCTGCTCTTTCTGACCGTGCTGGGGCTGAGCGGTTCGCGTGGCGCGTGGGTCATTGAGGCGCTGCTGCTTACCCTCGCCGCCTGCCACACCTTGCTCGCGCGGTTTACGCGCGCCAGCCGCCTGGGGCTGGCCGCGGGGGGCCTTGCCGCGGTTGCCTCCGTCGCAATCCTCGGCAGGCTCTACTTCCCGCTGCTCGTCCGGCTGCTGGGCCGCGATCCGACGCTCAGCGGCCGCACCGCCATCTGGGCCCAGGTGTGGATCGCGATCCTCAAGCGTCCGTGGCTCGGTTACGGCTTTTCGAGTTTTTGGCGCGGTACCAAGGGCGCCTCGTTTGATGTCGTGGTCGCGCTGAAGTTCGTGCTCTTCCATGCGCACAATGGCTTCCTGGAGATCTGGCTCGAGCTGGGCGCGGCGGGCTTGCTGCTCTTCCTGCTGAGCTACCTGCGCGGCTGGCAGCAGCTCTGGCCGCAACTTTCGAGTAGCCGGGCAGGTGAGCTCGCCGGGTCGGCATGGCCGGTCTACGTGCTCGTCCTGATCGCTGCTTATGACTTTGACGAGAACACCCTGCTGAGCTTCAACGGGCTCTTCTGGGTGCTCTACGTGCACGCGCTGGTCTCGATCGAGCTTTGGGCGACGGCTCGCCGGGCTGGCCTGCGGGCGGCCGCCACGCGGCTTCGGCACCCATGCGCGCAGAGCCCGGAGCGGGTCGGTGCACCGCTCTGGGGCGCGGCTATGAGCGGAGAAAGCAGCTGGTGATGGCCGCGATGCTGTCTGCAAAATTGACCGATGCCGAAGCGCCTCCCGTACCCGCGAGCGAGGCCGGGAGCAGCCTTCCGGCGGAGGTCGTGGCGGGTCCCATGCCCGCTGCCCACGACCCCATCGCTGTGGGTAGCGCGAAGGCGCCCGGCGCAAACCAGGGCGCCGCGACCGGCCGGGCGCCGCGCTTCTACCGTCCGGAGCTGGACGCGCTCCGCCTCGTCGCGTTCCTCATGGTCTGGTTTTCGCATAGCCTGCCCTCAGCCGCCCAGGGCGCGGTTCACGGCGTCCCGCCCGGGTTGCTCCGGTGGATCGAGACCGTCAAGGATGCGGGCAATTTCGGGGTCTGTATCTTCTTTTTTCTCAGCGCTTACCTCATCACCGAACTGCTGCGGCGGGAGCGAGAGGCTACCGGCACCGTTCACCTGCGGGCATTCTACCTGCGGCGCATCCTGCGCATCTGGCCGCTTTACCTGGGAGTGCTGGCTGTGTACGCGTTGCTCGGCCTGCGCTTTCACGGTTTCCGCATCGAGCCGGGACGGCTCGTCGCCTCGCTGCTGCTGGCGGGCAACTGGTACATCGCCTTGCACCCCGCCATCCTCACGCCCATGCGCGCCTTGTGGAGTCTCTCGGTCGAGGAGCAGTTCTACCTGGGCTGGCCGGTGCTCGCGCGGTGCAGCCGGCCGGCCGGCATGGTGGCGGTTTGCTTCGCGTTGATGGGCGTGGCGCTCGGCACCTTGCTGTGGCTGGCGCGCCGCGCGGCAGAACCCTCCATGCTCCATGTCACGGCGTGGGTGAACAGCCTGGTGCAGTTCCAGTTCTTCGCGCTGGGAGCGCTGGCCGCGCTGCTGGCCGCCGGGCGCGAGCGGGGCCGGGGAGCAGTGTCGCGGGCGGTGCTGCTTCTCGGCTCGACGGCGGCATTGCTGCTGGCCGCGGGGCCATGCGGCATCAAGCGAGCGCTGCCCGGGCACAGCGCGGCCTCGCTGGTCTCCGGCTACGTGCTTGTTGGGCTCGGCTGCTGGCTCTTGTTCCGCTCGGTGCTGGGCGTGCCTGCCCGCCTTGTGCCCGGCTGGGCGGTTCGGCTGGGCCAGGTCTCCTTCGGGCTCTACGTCTTCCATGAGACCGGCTTCTTTTTCGCGGATGCGCTGGAGAAGCGGCTGCTTTCGCTAGGCCTTGCAGGTCCCGCGCAGGCCCACTGGGCGCTCGTCCTGGCCGCGAACAAGGCGCTCTCGATGGCCTTCACCATCGCGCTCGCCTTTGCTTGCTACCAGTTCTGGGAGAAGCCCTTCCTGCGCCTCAAGGATCGCTTCACGTTCATCCACTCGAGGCGGCTATGAGCGCGGGATTTCATGCTTTCTCGGGACCGAGCATGCCGCCGGGCCTGGCCCCGCCCGGTGCGCGCCCCCGCATTCTCATCTACCGCAGCGAGCTGCTGGCCTACTCGGAGACCTTTATCGCCGCGCAGGCTGCGGCGCTCCGCCGGTACACGCCCATCTTTGCCGGGCTCCGGCGGGTCGCGGGCTCGCTCGCGCTGCCGGCGGCGAGCTTTGTCGTGGCCGAGGGCAGCCAGCTCGCCGATCGCTGCCGGCGGTATGCGTTTGTCCACACCGGGCGGGCCGCCGGCTGGATCGAAACACTGCGTGCCGAGCAGCCCGTGCTGGTGCATGCGCACTTTGCCGTCGACGCAGCCGAGGCGCTGCCGCTGGCCCGCGAGCTCTCGGTCCCGCTCCTCGCCACCCTCCACGGGTACGACGTGATGGCCATCGACCAGGTCCATCGCGCCAGCCGCCGCGGCCGCGTCTACCTGGCGCGCCGGGAGCAGCTTTTTCGAGAGGCCGGCCTCTTCCTCTGCGTCTCGGACGCCATCCGCCGCAAGGCGATCGAACGAGGCTTTCCGGCGCACAAGCTGAGGGTCCAGCCGATCGGCATTGATCTGGCTCTCTACCGGCCGGCGGAACGGCTGGAGCCGGCGCCTGCCATTCTGTTCGTGGGGCGGCTGGTCGAAAAGAAGGGCTGCGCGCACCTGATCCGGGCGATGGGGGAGGTGCGGCGGGTGCTGCCGGAGGCGCGGCTGGTCATCCTCGGGGATGGGCCGGAGCGTGCGCACCTGGAAGAAGAAGCCCGCTGCTGGGGCTCGCAGGCCATCTTTCTGGGCGTCCAGAGCGGCGAGCAGGTGCGCCGGTGGATGGCGGCCAGCCGGGTGCTCGCGGTGCCGAGCATCACGGCGCGCGACGGCGATGCGGAGGGGCTCCCGACGGTGCTCTTTGAAGCCCTCGCCATGGGCCTGCCGGTGGCGTGTTTTCGCAGCGCGGGCATCCCGGAGCTGGTGCGCCACGAGGTGGAAGGCTTGCTGGCCGAGGAAAAGGACGAGGCCGGGCTGGCGTGCAACCTGCTGCGTCTGTGCCAGGAGGAGGGCCTGGCGGCGCGCCTGGGAGCGGCCGGACGCAGGAGGGTCGAAGAGAGTTTTGGCCTGGCGATGCATACTGAGCAGCTGGAGGCCATCTACGCGGAGCTGGCCGGCTCGAAGCCGAGGATGGCCGTAAGGGAAGAGCAGGGGAGAGGGGTGGCCAGAGCCGCTGCCGAGCACCCGGGCGGAGGGCAGCCGTCCGATGCCGGCCTGGTCATCCGCCAGGGGGGACGAAGCCTTTGACCGCGAATCGGTACGTGCGTCGGGAGGGGAAGCTCCAGCAAGACGACGCGGGCTGGGACGAGAGTACGTGCCGGCCATGGCAGCAGGGTGCCCACCATGAACGATTCTGAGCGGCACGAGCCTGAGTGGAACGACCTCGAGCCAGGTCGAAGGTTGGCAGAGAGCGGGCGCCCGCTCGGTCGCCGGGCACCGGAGCCCTCGGCCCCCAGAGGCCCGGGCAGGGGACCGGCGCCTTCGCAGCGGCTGCGTCACCAAGCCGCCTGGATGATCTCGGGGAACGGGGTCGCGGTGTGCTTCCAGGCGATCTACTTCATCCTGATGGGGCGGATGCTGGGCAGCCGGGATTACGGCGCGTTTGTCGGCGTGGTCGCGCTGGTCAATGTGCTGAGCCAGTTCAGCAGCCTGGGCATGGAGATGATCCTGCTGCGCAACGTCAGCCGGGATCGCGAGACGTTTGCGCACACCTGGGGCAAGGCTCTGGTCATCAGCGCGGGCGGGTTCGTGATCCTGCTTGCGGTCGCGACCGTCTATGGCCGGCTCTTTCTCGACCCAGGCCTCCGCGCGCTGGTGCCCTACGTTGCCGTTTCCGATGCGCTCTTCGGCAAGCTGGGGCAGCTCGGGAGCCGGGCGTTGCAGGGCGCCGATCACGCCGGGTGGAGCGCGCGGCTGACCGCGCTCACCAACGGCGCGCGCACCGTGGTAGCCGCCCTGCTGCTGGCCTTCTGCGCCGCCTCCCACCGGCAGGTGACGGCGCTGACCTGGGTGCGGGTTTACTGGGTGGCCTCGCTGGCGGTCGCTCTGGTGAGCCTCTGGCTGGTGACGCGCATGCTGGGCGGTCCGCGGTTTGCGCGGGTGCGCTGGAGCGAGCTCGGCGAGGGGCTGAGCTTCTCCTTGTCGAGCTCCGCCATCTCGGTCTACAACGACATCGACAAGACGCTGCTGGTCAGCATGGGCCAGAACTATGCCGCGGGTATCTACGCCGCCGCCTACCGCGTGGTCGATGTGCTGACCACGCCGATCTATAGCCTTTACGCGGCCGCGACGCCGCGCTTCTTTCGCGCCGGCGCTTGCGGGGTCGGGGAGGCGGCCGGCTTCTCGCATCGCATGCTGCGCTGGACGATCCCGTTCGGCGGGGTCGCGGCGCTCGGGCTGGCGCTCGGCGCGCCCGTGCTTCCGCTCGCCTTCGGGCATTCCTTCGGAGGCTCGGTGGCGGCCCTGCGCTGGTTGTGTCTGCTGCCGCTGATCCGGGGGCTGCAGTATGCCTGGGGCACGACGATCACCGCCTCTGCGTCGCAGTGGCTGCGCACCGCCACCCAGGCCGGGGCCGCGGTGCTGAACCTGCTGCTGAACCTGGCGCTGATCCCCCGCTACTCCTGGCAGGGCGCGGCGGCGGCCAGCCTGGTCACCGACGGCGCCCTGGCGCTCTCAAACGGGCTGCTGGTGGCCTGGCTGCTCGGGCGCAGGCCGGCGCCCGTCCCGCATCCCGGCGCCGCCCTCCGCACCTTCCCCCAACCGCCGCGGTCCGGGCAACTCGGCTCCTGAGGCTGTTCGTCGAGGGAGACGCTGCAAGTGCCGGGCGTACCGCGCCTGCCTGCGGATCGTCTTCGACGCCGTCTCTCTGCCGTCTCGCTTAGGGACGGCGATCCACCGGCCTGGACGGATCCCATGGCCAGGCAGGCGCGCGTCCGGAAGTCAGGCTTTGCCCGGCGAGAGCCCTGCGACCACCGCGGCAAATTTCTCGAGGATCTGGTTCCAGCCCTCTACCTGCCCGCTCTTCAGAGCGTTCTCCATGGTTTCGTTGCCAACGAAGGTGAGCCTGGTCCGGCCGCCGCCCAGGTCTTCGAAGGTGACCACGTCCAAGGCATCTTCGATGGCCTCATGTTCGATTCCATATTGCGCAGGCTCGACCTTGTTTCCTTCCGGGTCAGAAAAGTACATGGAGGAAACGATCTTTTCGTGCACAACGATTTCATGGTACCGACCGGCGTTCCAGAACTCCTGCCCATCCGGAGCCCGCATGCAGATGAGAAACTTTCCGCCCACGCGGAAATCCATCTTGTAAACGGGCGCCGTAAAGCCCTTCGGCCCCCACCACTGCATTGCGAGATCGGGGTCGGTCCACGCCTTCCAGACCAGCTCGCGTGGAGCGTCAAAGACCCGTGTGATCACCATCCGCTCGAGCGGATGCCCTGTGCTTTTTTCCATCGATACCCCCGGCGTTCTTCATTTGCATTTGACGGACAACCACATCCAGCTTGTCGAAACTCTGGTGCCAGCATCTTCGGTACTCGGCGGCCCAGTCGCTGACTTTCTTGATCGCCTCGGGCCTGAGCGTGCACAGGCTCTCGCGCCCGCGCTTTGTCTTGCGCACGATCCGCGCCCGTACCAGGGAGGCGATATGTTTGGAAATCATCTGCTGCGAGAGTGCGAACGGTTCTGTCAGTCCGCGGACCGGCAGCGGCCCGTGGGAGAGCCGCTCGATGATCGCGCGCCGGGTCGGGTCGGACAAGGCCCGAAATGTTCTGCCCAATTGATCCACAACCGTACGGTAGTTCATATGGAGGAGACGGGCAAGGCGAATCTTCGCGATCTGCCGATCTCGGCGCGCGCGGCCGCCCCTGGATTGCCGGGCATCGTGATGTTGATATGCAGCCTCTTCGGCACGGGTTCCTCGCGCGCACGCGCTGAGGTTGCCGGCACTGGCGTCTCCATCCCGAGCGTGTTTCGACCGGGTTGCTCTCGCGCACGCGCTGAGATTGCCCGCCCGCGCCCTGATTGCAGGTACGGGGCGAGATGCTGAGCGCGTGACCGATCCAGTTCGGCTCGCGCGCACAGGGCCCGGGTTGGAGGCTCGGAGGCACGTGCCCGGGCGGGGGACCGAGAAGCTCTGTTTCCAAGAGCCGGAGGGCCGCTTCTCTGCGATCGCATCAACGCCGCCTGGCGCCGGCGCGATGCGGCCATGCCGGCGAAAGGTATGCTCGAGAGGGTGCCTGCCATGCCTGTCATTCACAACTGGGCGCATACCTACGCCTCGGAGCCCCGGGTGTTGCACGCCGTCGATACGCTCGAGGAGCTCGCAGCAGCGCTCGGCGAGGCCGGCCAGAGGGGGGCTTCTGTGCGCATCCTGGGCGCGGCCCAGTCGCCCAGCGACATCGCCATGAGCGAGGAGACGCTGGTGGTCGTCCGCGGGCTCAAACGGGTGCGGTCGATCGACCGGGAGCGCTGCGAGGTGACGGCCGAAGCAGGCATTACGCTTGGCGAGCTGGCCCGGGCGCTCGGTGAAGAGGGACTCGCGCTGCCCAACCTCGGTTCAATCCTGCGGCAGACGCTTGGCGGCGCGGCATCGACCGGGACCCACGGCACGGGCGTTGGCTTCGGGTCGGTGCCGACCTGGATTGAAGAGCTCGAGATGCTGTCTGCCGATGGTTCGCTGCTGCGGGCCAGCGCCCGCGAAAACACCGAGTTGTTCGCCGGCGGCCGCCTCAGCCTGGGCTCGCTCGGGGTCCATACCGCTTTCCGGCTCAAGGTCGTCCCCGACTTTGACCTCCGCGTCGAAGAAGGTCCGGTGCCGCTGGCAACGGCGATGCGCGAGCAGTGGTACGGGTCGGCGGATCACGCGCGTGTCTGGTACCTGCCCCATGTCGACCATGCCTGGGGCTGGCGCGCGTTCCGGATCCCGCACCAGCCGCGCGTGCGGGAAAAAACCAGCCTGGGGCGGCGGCTGCGCGACCGGATGCTTGGCTACCACGCCTTTCAGGCCGGGCTGTGGCTCGCCGCCCAGTACCCTTCGCTGCTGCCCGGGGTCAACCGCGCCTACAGTGCGGAGTTTCTCACCGAGCCGCGGCGGTCGGAAGCAGACAGCGTGAGCCAGTTCACCTTTGACTGCCTCTTCCACCAGCACGTGACCGAGTGGGCTGTGCCGCTCGGCGAGGCGAGCGAGGCTGCGCTGGGCGTGCGCGAGATGATCGAGACCGGGGGTTTCCGGGCGCACCTGCCGATCGAGATCCGTTTTACGGCGGGCGACGACCTCTGGCTGAGCCCGACCTACGGTGCGCCGCGCTGCTGGATCGGTATCGTCTCCTACATACCCTGGGGCCGTGAGATCGAGTGGCGGACCTGGTTCGCCGCTTTTGAGGCGCACATGCTGCGCCATGGAGGCCGCCCGCACTGGGCCAAGTACTTCCAGGCCGACGGGGAGGCGCTGCGCAGACGGTATCCGCGCTGGGATGAGTTTCAGAGGCTGCGGGCCAAGCTCGACCCAGGCTACCGGCTGCGCAACGCGTACACGGATCGAGTGCTGGGCCGGGTCTGAAGGAGGAGCCGCCCGGCGGGCTCAGTAAGGCAGGCGCAGCGGGCTCGAGGCCCAGGCGGCGAAGCTTGCCGCGGCCTGCTCGCGGAGCAGGGGCAGGCAGGCAATCGCGCGGCCGGCGCGCCCGGTGGTGAACTCGCGATAGAGCCGGGCGTCGTCAAAGCCGGCGGCGGCCGCGTCTTCTGCCGTGTTGCCGTAGTAGATCGTGCGCATGCGCGCCCAGTAGATCGCCGACAGGCACATGGGGCAGGGCTCGCAGCTGCAGTAGATATCGCAGCCGGCAAGGGCAAAGGCGCTGAGCGCGCGGCAGGCCAGGCGAATGGCGACCACCTCAGCATGCGCGGTCGGATCGTTGGTCGCGGTCACCTGGTTGGCGGCCTCGGCGAGGACCACGCCTTCGCGCACGACGACCGCGCCGAAGGGCCCGCCCGCGCCCGAGCGCACATTCTCCGTCGCTAGCTCGATGGCTCGCAGCATCCATGCCTGCCGCTGCAACGCGGACTCCTGTTCAGCGCTTTCCATTCCGCTCTCCCCCATCCCGGCCTGGCCGTCTTGCCGGCCACGCCCTCGCCATGTTCATCCTAAGACGCGGAGCGGCAGGGGTGGCAGTTGCGGGGCGCAAAGGGGCAGTCGGGGGTTCGCACAGGGGGGCGGCTCCGCGGGGACCCAAAGCGGAACGCACCGGCGCGCGCTGCAACGCGCCTATCGATGCCGAGAGAGAAGAAGAGCGGCTGTGCGGACGATATAAGACCTGTGAATCGGCGCAATCACCAAATGTGATGACCGCAGCGCCCGGCTGCGAAGACCTTCCAATTGCAACCGTTGCCAGGCGTTCCGGGCTCGAGTGGGGCGGGCTAGAAAGCGAGAATGCGGGGATGGAATAACACCTGTTTATGCGGAGCATGGAAGAGGGCCGACGTTAGGATTTTTGTCTTGTCGCGATTCGACTTCTATTACTAAAGTTAGGAAATGGCAGCCACGCAATCATCCTGTTGTCTGGTGCGCCACGCGAACAAACGCTCCCTGTGACCGCCGGTATCAGCATTCTCTTGCAGGTCCTTCGCTCAAACAGAGCTGTATAGCACTCGATCCACCCCTTGGAGGCTCCATGAACTTACGCCGAGGCAGGCTAACTGTCTCTCTGCAGTGCCTGCTGCTTTCTACCATTCTTGTAACTGTCCCATGCGGGCTCGCGCAGACTTTTCGCGGCAGCATTACGGGCACGGTTACCGATGCAACCGGAGCCGTGGTCGCCGGAGCGCAGGTTGAATTGATCGACGTCGCGACGGGGTCCAAGCATGACACCACCACGACCAGCAGCGGCGAGTTCAGCTTTGCAGATCTGCCCCTGGGCTCCTACACGGTGACATCGACCTCGGCGGGATTCGGGACCGTCAAGGTGGACAAGGTCCCGGTGTCGGCGGGCGTGGTCTATAACCTGCCGATCACGATGGCGGTGGCGACCAGTGCGCAGACGGTAGAGGTCTCCGCAGCCGGGCTTTCGCTCGATACCACGAGCGTGACGCAGACGACCTTGCTGCCTTCGACCACGGTGCAGAATACGCCTATGAACGGGCGCGACTTTACCCAGCTGATCTCGGTTTCGCCGGGCTACGCAGGCTATTCGGCCAACGGCGGCGGATCGCTGAACGGGACCCGCTCCAACCAGGTGAACTGGCAGATTGATGGTTCCGATAATAACGATCTTTGGCATAACATACCGGCGGTCAACCAGGGTGGTGTGGAAGGCATTGCCGGGGTAACCCTGCCGCTGGACTCGATCGAGCAGTTCTCAGAGCAGACCCAGTCCGGGCCCGAGGCCGGGCGCAACCCTGGCGGCACGGTCAATGTTGTCACCAAGTCCGGCACAAATTCGATCCACGGTTCGATCTACTACTACAACCGCAATGAGGCGCTGGCCAAGAACTCGCCCTTTGTGACTCCCAATGCGAACGGCGCGCTGGTCAAGAACAAGCTGCGCAACGAGCAGTACGGCGCCTCGCTCGGCGGCCCGGTGCTCAAGGACAGGCTGTTCTACTTCGCCAACTACGAGAAGCAGCAGTTCATCATCGAGAACCCGGCCTCGGCAACCCTGCCATCGACCGCCTATCAGGCGAATGCGCTGGCGGTGCTCTCGGCCTACGGCGTGGCCCCCAATCCCGTGCAGCAGAACGTGCTGAACGCGCTCTATCCGGCTTCCGCGCTGACTGGAGCCGCCGTTGCCGACAATTACTCCAATGCGTCGCCATTTAACGGCTACAGTTACAACGGCGTGGTCAAGGTCGATTACACGCTAAACGCAAAGAACAGCATCTCGGCGCGCGGCTACGGCGGGCAGGGCAACCAGACTGCACCGGTGGGCGATCAGACGCCCAACTTTTTTGAAACCGCGCCGATCCATGTGTACAACTACTCTCTGGTGCTCAACACCGTGATCTCCGAGCACCTGACCAACCAGTTGCTGGCCGGGGTCAACTACTTCAATCAGGTCTTCTACGATCAGAACCACACCTTTGACATGGCCGCGCTGGGGCTCAATACTGGCGTCGATCCGACCAAGCTGGCGGGCGCGCCGTCGATCACCATCCAGGGCTTTGACTTCAGCCAGGATTCGACCCCACCCTCGGGCCGCAACGACATTACCGGCCTGATCACCGACACGATCGCCTACCAGCATGGCAAGCATGATTTTCGCTTCGGCGGCGAGTATCGCAATGCGCAGGTAGATGAGTTTTACCACCGCAAGGAGCGCGGCCTTTTCAAGTACGACGGGTCGCAGGGACCGTGGGCCACGGGCGGGGGATCGACCGGCGCCGGGAGTTGCGATTCGCTGGCCACGGCGACGCCGGCCACAGCCGTCACCACCGACGCCTCGACACTGGCGCTGGCCGATTATCTCGCAGGCTGCGCGGTGACCGACGGGATCACCATCGGGGACACGACGCGGCAGGTCTTCGTCAATACCTTCGACCTCTTCTTCCAGGACGCCTGGCAGCTGACCTCGCACCTGAACCTGAACTACGGCGCACGCTTTGACTACCTGGGCGCGATGCACAACGGTTACAAGGATCTGTCCATCTTTGATCCGAGTGCTGCGAACACCGCGGTTCCGGCCATCGCCTTCCAGGGCAACCAGATCTCGAGTCTCTACCAGGCGCCGCGCAACAATGCCAGCCCGCGCGTCGGATTCACCTACAGCCCGCGGGACACGGCCGGTGTGGTGATCCGCGGCGGCTTCGGGGTCTTCTTTGACGAGCCGAACCTCAATCCGTTTCTTGACAATCGTCCGCCCAACAATGGCGCCTCGGGCGCCGAGAGCAACCCGGCCGGTCCAAGCCCGGTGGCCAACCTCTCTTTCAACAACGTTGTGATTCCGAGCAATGGTGCGCTGCTGTTCCCCACCAGTTCCACCTTTGCACCCTACGGGCTCTCCTCGACGGGAACGCCCCTGACCAGCGGCGCGGTGGTCAACACCTACAACCTGTTCTCCGTCAATCCGAACTTCCGCAGTGCCTATAACTGGAACTATAACTTCAATATCGAAAAGAGCTTTGGCCCGAACCTGATTGCGACCTTGGGGTATGTCGGTTCCCAGGCACGCAAACTGCTGGTCATCGAAGACATCAACCAGGCCGGCCTTGGCTCGACGGCGCTCGGCAGTGTCGCGCAAAACCTGACCCGGCCCTATGGTTCGGCCTATCCGTACTACGGCGTGATCAACCAGATCAACAGCGCAGGCACGTCGAACTATAACTCACTGCAGGCCATCATTCGTACGACGAGCTACCACGGGTTGACCTCGCAGTTTGCCTACACCTGGGCGCACGGTCTGGACGAGATGACCCAGTATCGCAACCAGTCCTTCCAGAACAGCAACGACCCGAAAGCCGACTACGGCAACATGGACTACGATACCCGTAATAACTTCACCACCTATCTGAATTACGCGCTGCCGGGCGACCTGCTCAAGGGACCCCACTGGCTCACGCACGGCTGGCAGGCAAACAGCCTGATCACCCTGCACGGCGGCCAGCCTTACAACGTCTACACCGGCAACGACACGAGCGGGACCGGTGAGTACGAGGACCGTGTCGACCAGGTCGGACCCTTGGTCAAGGGCGCCCGCAGTATTGTCAACCACGGCGGCCAGCTGACTTGGTTCACCAACACCGGCAACTCGACCTTCGTGAGCCCGACAAACGCGTTCGGAACGATGCGGCGCAATCAGCTCTATGGGCCGGGCTTTGAGGATGTGGACTTCTCGGTCTTCAAGGATGGACATATCAGCGAAAAGGTAAGTGCCCAGTTCCGCGTAGAGATGTTCAACCTGTTTAACCGCACCAACCTGGCGCCGCCCGATTCCACTTACAGCGACGCTGCCTTCGGTACGATCGGGACGACGATCGGCAACTACAACGGATCGCCGGGGATTGGACCGGGTGAGCCGTTTAACACGCAGCTGGCCTTGAAGATCATCTTCTAGGCTGGGAGCTTACACGAGGAGGGGGCGCCGGCGCGCCCCCTCTCGGATGTGCGCATCAGGATTTGCGGGCTGCGATCGATGGATGGCGCAGCAGCGCTCAGATCGGCGGCAGCGCATGACTGCGAAGTTATGGAAAGTAGCAAACAAACAGGGCTGCGACTCAGTCGCAGCCCTCTTTGTTTGTGGCGCCGACTTACAAGAAGTTAGCTCAGCATGTTATGCCGCAGACCGCCCGGGCCTGTTTCTCCCGGCGCCGCGAAGGCCGTTTCAGGGCGCGACATGACTTCCTTGTAAGCGGCTTGAAACTTCTGCATCTCTCCATGCGTGCCGACGGTGACGCGCACATAGGTCGGCATGATCGGCCACACCCGGCCGATGTACACGTTCTTCGCCGCCATGGCCGCCTGGACTTGCTTGCCGGGCCGCCCGGTGTCGACCATGAAGCAGTTGCTTTCCGAGGCGATAAACTTGTAGTTGTTCGCCGTCAGCCAGGCAAATGTTTCGTCGCGGATGTCGGCGTTGATCTTCTTGCGCATGGGAATGATCTGCGGATCTTCAAGCGAGGCGGTGGCGGCGGCGACGGCCATGATGGGCAGCGCATTCTGGCCGTAGTAGCTGATCTTATCGAGCAGGTCGGGCCGGGCGACGGCAAAGCCGCAGCGCACGCCGGCCATGCCGTAAAGCTTGGAAAAGGTGCGCAGCACGATCACATCCTTGTCTGCCTTGACCAGATCGAGCGAGGGTGAGGCGTCCGAGAAGTGGATGTAGGCTTCGTCGATCAGCAGGATGGCGCCCTTCGGCTTCTTGGCGAGCGCGTACTCAATATCTTCGCGGCTGGTAATGGTGCCGCTCGGATTATTCGGATTGCAGATATAGAGCACGCCGGCCTGGGGGTCGGCGGCGACCATCGCTCTTACATCGTGGGCGTGGGTTGCGGTAAGCGGCACCTTGTGGATGGTCGCGCCCTGCAGGGAGGCGGCGCGCATGCCCGCCTCGTACCCGGGATCGGCGGTGACATAGGATCGGGTGGGCGAGGTAAAAGCCAGGACCGCATAGTGGAGCGGCTCGCTCGACCCGGCGTAGGGCATCACATACTCGGGCTTGAGCCCCTCGATCGATGCGAAGGTGTGGACGAGCTTGATCGTAAGGTCGATATCATAGCGGCCACCCTGCGGGATCAGGCTTGAGATCGAAGCACAGGCGCCGCTACATGGGCCCAGTGGGTTCTCATTGGCATCAATCCGCACCGCGTCGGCAGGGATGTCCCGCGACATCATGCGCCGCT
>CAZZYH010000093.1:0-13488 GCA_964658225.1 Vulcanimicrobiota bacterium
CAGCAGCCAGCCGAGCACCCGGCGGCACGGCCTGAGGCGGTGCACTCGCAGCCGGCACGACCCCAGGCCGAGCAGCAGCAGCGGCCCGCCGCACACCCGGCGGCCAAGCCTGCGGAGCCGCAACCGCACGCAGAACCAGCCCGCAAGGCCGAGCCGCCGCGGCGCTGATAGCGGTATCTGAAAAGAAGGGCGCGAAGCCTCAAGCTTCGCGCCTTTTCCGCATAGGAAAGTAGCCAACAGTTCTGTGTGTGCGGCAGTTACCTAGGCACGCTCGGCTTGCAGCGAGATCGAGTTGGTCTTCACCAACTCGACGCACCGGTCCACAAACTGGGCCAGGGTGAGAGCAGTGCTCTCATTGCCGCGGCGCGTCCGTACGCTCACCGTTCCTGCTTCTGGTTCTCTGGCGCTTTCAGCTGTTACCAGCCCATGCCGAAACGCGCCCCAGTCCTCCAGGTGGGCGTTTCCGCAGCCCATGGCGAGGAACCCTAATCCCCGAACCGCATCCGGACTCCAAAGCGTGCCAGCTGGGGCGTTCCCAGGGTGCGAACGGGCGTTCTGCCCGCGTCGATCGATCGATCGAGCAGGTTCTCGACAGCGGCGAAGGCTTCATAGCGCGTGCGGAAAGTGTGCGATGCATAGATGTCAAAGCGTACGTAGCCGTGCAACTCGTACGCATTCTGATCATCATCGAACTGGCGCCCGCTGGCGCGGGTCTCTACGCTCAACCGGCCGAGGCGGTCACTCCCGAGTGTCGCCTGGAGCGTCGCCGCGTTCCGCGCGACCTGAGGGATCCACTTTCCCTCGAGGGCAGGCTCCTGGGTAAACTTTGTAACAGTAGCAATGGCGAATTGATAGCCACCCTCGAGAGTCAGCCCGAGCGCCGGCGCAAATGGAACAGTGGGGTGAACATTTGCGTCCAATGAGACGCCGCGACTCTCGATCTGACCCAGGTTCTCTCGCATCAGCCGGCTTGTCGTAGGCGTCGTCGAAATGGTCAGCGCGGTGATGGGACGATTGACCTGCGTCCAGAAGTAGCTCCCTCGCAGCTCGGACTTCCACGCGGAAGGAGCTGCTGCCAGCCCTGCTTCCCAGCCGGTGGCCCGCTCTGTGCGCAGGCGCGGGTTGGGCATGGTGATCTGCTGGCCGACCTGTCCGGTACGGTAAAGCTCATTCTCGGTCGGGGCACGATAAGCGCGAAACGCCGACGCATGGATCGATAGGTTCGGCAGGATGCGCCGGGAGAGCCCCAGACGGGGGTCGAGCACGGTCTCGCTCAATGACGGTTCGGGGGTAAGCGCGGAAGCCTGGTACTGCGCCGCATCGGTATTGGTGAAGTGGTCGACCCGCGCGCTTGCAGTCAGCGTCCACGCGCCTGGCGTCGAGAGCAACTCGGCATAACCGCCGGTCTGCCGCTGGCGCGCGGTTGTACGTGTTACCGCAGCAGTTACAGATGCGGGGAAGCTGTAGTCAGCCGCTCGCACATCGCGCACATCGCCGCCCGCCACCAGCAGCGTGCTCGACCACACCGGCTGCGTCCAGCGCAAGGAGGCTCCCAGCTCGCCGGCTGGATCTTCGCCGGTGCGCGTCAATGCTTCGGTGGCGCGTCCCGGTGCAACCGTGGAGTAACTCTGGAAGTAATGCTCGCTCGACCCAAATGCCCGGAGGCTCAGCCGCTCGAGGGCTGCGCCCGCAGCATACCGCCACAGACGAGTGGCATTGGCGGTGAGAGGCGTTCCATTGTGGCGGTTCTCATTGAGAACATTGCTGCGTAGAAATATGGTTGAGGTGCCCCGGGCAGCGTCTCCAAGCGTGCGGTTGAGCTCCAGCAAGCCACTCTCCGCATGCACGTTCGAGTGCACGTCCACGAGTCCGCGCAGGTTTGGGGCGATCAGCGTATAACCATCGGTTGCCGTGAGCGCCCCGGCAAGCAGAGCGCCGTAACGACCGTGCGTCAGGGTGGCCAGCGCGGCGTTGTCGGTGGTGGATTCTGCGCCCAAACTTGAGAGCAGCTCCATCCGTTCCGATCCCGCGTTCCTTACCGGCCCCACAACCTGCACGTTCACCACTCCGCCGATCGCGCTCGAGCCATACAGATCAGAGGCCCCGCCGCGCACTACCTCTACGGATCGGATGGCCAACGAGGGGAGCTCATTCCAGTGGATCCAGCCCCCGTAGGGATCGTTGAGCGGCACTTCATTCGAGATGACCAGCGTCCGGCTGGCGGCTGTGGACCCGAGCCCGCGCAGGGAGAGCCCCTGGGTAGTAGGATTGGCCACCAGCGCGCTGGTCCGACGGAAGAGCTCGAAGCCTGGAACGACGCGGAGCTTGCCATCGAGCGTGGGGCTCGCTGCACGCAAGAGTTCGGCCTGGTCCAGCGTCCGGGTGCTGGCAGGCGAATCGAGCGCCGCCAGGGGTGTGCGATAAGCCGTGACTTCCACCTGTACGGCTGGAGCCTCCTGAGGAGGAACGCGGGGCTCAAGCGTGATGAGCCAACTCTGCCCGGCCCAGAACTCGTTTGAAGGTGGGGGCGTCCAGCTTGCGGGCAGGAAACCTGCAGCGAGGACGGAACCGCCAATCGAAGGGTCTGTTCCAGGTGGCAGGCAAAAGGCTCCTCCACCATCGGACATGGCAAGCAACTTTCCCGCCTCATTCCTTATCTCGGCTCGTGCGACCGGCTTCGGCAGGCCTCCGGTGCCTGCCATGGTAGCGACGATGCCGCAGGCTCTCTTTGGTGCTTGAATACTCTGACCGAATACAGGGGCGACGGTGAGCACTCCCAGGATCAGCCACCGGCGCCTTGCAAGGCGAGCGGCGGCTCGCGTATCCGGCCAGCCGCGTGTGTTCGATGGAGCTTCGCGCATCGGGTTCCTCATAAGGCCGGTTCAAACAGCTCTACACCAGCAATGGCCTGTTCTCCCGCATCCGGCAAGTTCGCCAGCAGGTCCGCCATGGTTCGCCCTAGTACCGGATGGATGAGCCCGGCTGCAAGCTCGACCAGCGGCGTCAACACAAAGCGACGCTCGGCCAGATGGGCATGGGGCAGAACGAGCGAGGCTGTGGCAAGCACCAGGTCATCCACCATGAGAAGGTCGAGGTCGAGGGTGCGGGGTCCATTCGGCACCAGGCGCTCGCGGCCGAATCTTGCTTCTACAGCGAGCATCACCTGCAGTAGCTCTTCCGGGCTCAAGGAGGTGCGCAAGCAGACTACCCCATTGAGAAATGGAGGCTGCTCGAGGTACCCCACCGGCGCCGTCCTGTATAGCGAAGAGGTGCGCAGTTCGCCTGCAGAAAGACCCAAGGCAAGCGCGAGCGCTTGAAGACCCGCGCGGATTGTCGCAGTGGAGTCGCCCGCTGCCGATCCCAGGTTCGAGCCGAACGCGATATAGACCTGGTGCCGCGGCTGAGCTTGGTTGGACACGTTGCAGTCAGTGTACCGACCATTGTCGGGCGGCAGGGATGTATTGGCACGGGACCGGGAGGGAACGGCCGAGGCAACAACCTCGATGGTGCCGGCGCCGTAGGGGTGATCTAGCATGGGTAAGGATGCGAATCGCTTTTTTCGGCGGTAGTTTCGATCCACCCCATGCCGGGCATCTCCGCATCGCCCACGCGGCTGCCGAGCGGCTCAGGCTCGACCGCATTTTACTGGCGCCGGTGGCCGTGCAACCGCTCAAGCTAACGTCGCAAAGCCCGCCGCCTGCGAGCTACGCGGACCGGCTTGCGATGGTGGAACTGCTTCTCGCCGAGGATGCCCGAGCGCGCACGCTTCTTGGCCAGCCACCGCTGGGCCTAGAGATCAGCGATGTGGACTCGCCGCGAGCTGATCATCAGCCGAATTACACCTACGACACCTTGCTCCGCGTGCGCGAGACGTTGGCGGCGGGGGACACGCTTTTCGTTCTCGTGGGAGCAGACTCTTTTCTCAGCATGCGGCATTGGCATCGCGCTGCCGAATTGCTGCTGCTTGGGGAGTGGATCGTTGCTGCGCGACCACACTTTAGCCTGCACCAAATTCAGGACGCGCTTCCATCTGCGATTCGGCCTTGCAGCGCTCCAGCGTCGTTTGAGGGCGGCTGGGTGCAGCAACTCGCCTCCGCCGATGGCGAAATCACGACTTTGCACGTCCTTGCCGACCTCCGTGAAGAAGCTTCCGCAACCGATATCCGCGCTGCCTTCGCCGCTCCTGGAGAGGGGCTAGCTGTACATCGGCAGCTCGTCTCGCCTTCTGTTGCGGCTTACATCGAGAGGCGCGGCCTCTATCGCTGAACTTATCCGATCCATGGCCGCGTAAGATAGACATTGATAGTAAACCGGTAAGCGAGGCTTAATGGCGACAACGGAAACACGAAAGATGGTGCTGGCTGCGGCGGCGGTCTGCGAGGAAAAGAAGGGGGAAAATACTCGCGTCCTTGAGCTCGATCCGGCCGATTCGGGCTTCACTGACTTCTTTCTGATTACGAGCGGCAATAATCCGCGGCAGACCGTTGCCATCGCCGATGATATCGAACTGAAGCTGAAAAGAGAATTCTCGATCTATGCCAATTCGGTCGAGGGCCGCCGTGCCGGCGAGTGGATCCTTATGGACTACGTCGATTTTGTTGTGCACATCTTCGTCGAGGAGAAGCGAGCCTTCTATGATATTGAACGCTTACGCAAGTCAGCTCGCCCCGTCGACCTGATCCAACTGAAGGCTGCACTGACAGACAAGACAGCTACCGTCCGCCGCCGCCATCCGCGGCCCTCGGAAACGGATCCGGAGCCAAGCGGAGCCAGAGTAGAGGAGCCAGAAAAGAAGACCAAGGGCGGGAAAAAAGCGGCACCCAGGAAGATTGCTGTTCGGAAGACCGCGTCCAAGAAGAAGGCAGCGCCAATTGTTCCACGTGGAACAATCGTGCGACGGGCAGGGAGTGCAGGAAAAGCTGCGCCTGAGAAAAAGTCCCCGGGCCGGATCGCCCCGTCAGGGGCATCATCTCAGGTTACTTCCAAGAAGAAGAGCGCCAGAGAAAAAACAGGCTCGCTTGGAAAGCCTTCATCCGAGGTGGAAGGAAGCTGAGTCTTAGCGACAGCAGTGATGCGAGGTGGCGCAAGGGTCTGAATCCATGAAGCTTCTGCTTGCATCCATTGCTCCTCGCCCAGGCACTGGAGCGACCAAGGAGCTGCTTGAGGGGTACATCGAGCGGCTAGGCGGGTACGTCGAAGTAGACCTCCGACTCTTTCGCAACGAAGAAGAATTCTTTGACAGATACGCGCGTCAGCGAGCCCGTACTCAGCCGGTGACGGTACTTCTTGACAGTCGTGGACGGCAGTTCTCCTCCCGCGCTTTTGCCGGTTGGATTGGTCAGCAACAAGACTCCGGTCGCCAGAGGCTGCTCTTTGGGGTCGGCCCGGCAGATGGCTGGTCGGATCGGGCTCGAGGACAGGCCAGCCTCCTTTTGTCTTTGGGCCCGATGACGCTACCCCACGAATTGGCCCGTATCGTTCTGGCCGAGCAGTTGTACCGCGCGTTCACCATCCTTTCAGGACATCCTTATCACTGCGGCCATGGGACTTAGAGGGCCGGGCTTTGAGGAGGAAGGGGGAGCAGCTTCTGCCTAGACGGGCTTTTGGCGTTCCCACTCACCCTATACACTGTCCAAGGAGACAAGCCCCGCGATGACATGGTTTAAACGGCAGGAAAACACGATCGAGATCGAGGGCGAGAAGTCTGTTCGCACTGAAGGTCTTTGGATCAAGTGCGAGTCCTGCCAGCAGCCCATCTGGAAGGCCGATCTCGATGCCAACCTCCAGGTGTGCCCCAGGTGCGGACGCCACTTTAAATGCAACGCCAGGGCGCGCATCCAGAGCCTTCTTGAGCCCGGGTATGAGCTAGTCGACCTCGAACTCCGCTCCAGTGATCCTTTGTCTTTTCACGATCTCCGGCCTTACAGGGGGCGCCTGGCAGCAGCGCAGAAGGCGACTAGCCTGAACGACGCTATTCTCAACGCCACCGGCAGCATGGGGCCCCATCCCGTCGTCCTGAGCGTGATGGAATACGGATTTATCGGCGGCAGCATGGGCTGTGCTGTCGGCGAGACAATTGCGCGAGCGGTCGATCGCTCACTGTCGAGCCGCCATGCGCTTGTGATCGTTGCAGCAAGCGGCGGCGCGCGCATGATGGAAGGCATAACCAGCCTGCTGCAATTAGCGAAGATCTCGGCTGCGCTAGGGCGGCTCGACGACGAAGAAATTCCCTACATTTCTGTGCTGACTGATCCCACCATGGGAGGGGTAACGGCGAGCTTTGCCATGATTGGCGACCTGAACATAGCAGAGCCGGGCGCCCTGATCGGATTTGCCGGCCCTCGGGTGATTGAACAAACGATCCGCCAGAAGCTTCCAGAGGGCTTCCAGCGTTCGGAGTTTCTCCTCGAGCACGGCATGCTTGACGCGGTGGTTGAACGAAAGCAGATGAAGAGCTTCATCATCCGTGCGCTTGACTTCATGCGTTCTTGAAATGGCCACAAGCGCTGATCGCATTCACGTCCGGCAAGGGCCGCTGCTTTAGAATGGCAATATGCCGCATGCTGCAGCGCTTGAGCGCTTGATGAGCCTGGGAGGCGAGCTGCAAACAACTCCTGGCGAGCCGCGCCGCAAGTTTGAACTCGCCCATATGCGTGCGCTCCTTGCGGCCCTTGGCAACCCTGAGCAGCGTTTTCGCTCCGTCCTGATCGCGGGTACCAACGGCAAGGGTTCCACAGCTGCAACGCTTGCCTCAATCCTGAGCGCGAGCGGCTACAGGGCCGGTCTATACACTTCTCCGCATCTTTCCGTGGTCAACGAGCGCATTCGTATCAACGGGGCAGAAATCGAGGATCACCTTCTTTTTGAACAGCTTGAGCGGGTTGAGGAGGCCGTTGTAGGGCTCGTGTCACAAGGCACGCTGCCCGGAAAGCCCAGCTTCTTCGAGACGATGACGGCAATTGCGATGCTTACCTTTGCGCCGGGCCCCCATAGTGAACGCGGGGTCGATATCGCAGTTATGGAAGTCGGTATGGGCGGCCGCCTTGATGCAACCAATGTTGTGGAGCCGTTGCTCTCGATTGTCACTGATATCTCGCTTGACCACATGGAGTGGCTTGGCAACACGATCGCCGAGATTGCGCGCGAAAAAGCAGGAATTCTGCGGCCTCATGGCACGATGATCACGCTTCCTCAGCATCCTGAAGCCAACCAGGCGCTGGGTGACGTTGCCATGTCGCTGAACGTTCGTGGCGTGAATGCTGCGGAGTACCTACCTGGCCGCGAAGCCTCTTCTAGCGCCAAGAACACCTATCAGCTAACGAACTGGCCTGGAAGCCCCGCCGAAGTACTTAGCATTGATTCACCTCTTCAGGGGCAGCACCAGCGGCGCAATCTCGCCCTGGCCATCGCCGCTGCAGTCGAATTGCGCACGAGCCACGGGTATCAAATCAGCCGCGAGCAGATAGAGCGCGGTATTCGCGAGACTGAATGGGCGGGCCGGTTGGAGCTGATCTCAGCTCGACCGGAACGCCCGGCGATGCTGCTCGATGTTGCACATAATCCTGCGGGCGCTTGGGCGCTTCGCGCTTCGCTCAGTGTGTTTGAAACGGCAGGGCCGCGTTTTCTTATCTTCGGCTGTATGCGGGATAAGGCTCTGGCCGAGATGGCGCAGATACTCTTCCCCGTGTTTGATCATGTTTACCTCGCTGAACTCCCTTCTTTCCGGAGCGCAACAGGCTCCGGGCTTGTCGCCGCGGCGGAACGTACCGGTGTCGCATATTCTCTCTGCGCAGATGCCGGCTCTGCACTGGCCGCGGCACTGGAGGCCTCTTCCCTACAGCGTGGATCCTTGCTGGTCGCTTGCGGATCCGTCGTCCTTGTAGGCGCGCTTCGGTCCCTGCTCCTATGAGTCGGCAACTCCGATCGCGGCCAGACCCTCTGCCGTTCATCACGCTGCTCACATCTACCCTGGCGCGAGCCCCGCTCTTTCTGGGAGCCACGGCACTCTTTGGGAGCGCCTCCTTGCTCTTTTCGCTGTTTGAAAAGAACGGGAAGTTGCAACATCGGATCGCGCAAGCTTGGGCTGCAACCTCCATGTGGTGTGGGGGCGCCTCGATCTCTATCTTGGGAAAAGAACACCTCCAAACGCAGACCGTGGCCGTTTACTGCGCCAATCACCTTTCTTACATGGATACGCCCGCGATCTTCAGCAGCTTGCCTTTTCAGTTCCGCATCGTGGCTCGCAGCAATTTATGGAAGGTGCCTTTCATCGGCTGGCATCTTGGCCGTTCTGGTCAGATTCCGGTGAATGTGGACAACCCGAGGTCTTCGATTGCGAGCCTGGGTGGAGGGGTCAAGACGCTCAAGGAAGGCATGCCGCTTTTCATATTCCCAGAAGGGGGCCGCAGCAGGGACGGAAGGCCGGGCCCCTTCATGAATGGTCCTGCTTTCATGGCGATACGAGCCAAAGTGCCAATCGTACCCATGGCGTTGGTGGGTACGCACGAGCTGCTGCCGATCCATGCCAAGACCTTCTTTCCCGTGCCGGTCCTGCTGGTTGTCGGTGAACCCATATCGACCATCGGCTACTCGCTGCGTGACGTGGATGCACTGACAGAAGCGGTACGCCAGACCATCACAAAGCTCTACTATCAGCAGTCGTACCTGGAGGCCCCGGACCCATCCTCCTTACAAGAGGCGCACACGCCTGTGGAGCTTCCATGATCAAACCCCGGATCGCCATCCCTCTACCCACTTCCACAGACCCCTCCTACAACGAACGCTGCTGGAAACAGTACGCTGAGGCCATCGAGCAGAGCGGCGGCACGGCTGTCCCCATCCCACTCGATCAGGAGCCGCCAGAGATTGCGCGGCAGGTAGCTACTTGCGCAGGAGTCTTGTTGCCTGGCAGCCCTGCTGATGTGTATCCCCCGCGCTATGGAGAGCAGGCCCATCCACGCACAGCAAGTCGCGACACTCTCCGAGAGGCAGCAGATGAACTTTTGTTGCAGGACGCCTTCAATCTGCGCAAACCCTTGCTAGGCATTTGCTACGGACATCAATCCATGAACGTATGGAAAGGCGGCGCGCTGGTGCAACACCTCGAAACTACGGTCGACCACAGCCCCGGTCGTACCGTGGAAGAGGCGCACGGAGTGTTTTTCTCCCCGAACGCATGCCATCTGCGTTCCGCATTTGGCGAAGCCGACGAAGCTGCGGTGAATAGCAGTCATCACCAGGCGGTCGCGACACCTGGCGACGGACTCCAGGTAGCTGCGCGCAGCGTAACTGACGGCGTGATTGAGGCGGTAGAGGGAAATCAGGGGTTTGTAGTCGGCGTGCAATGGCATCCTGAGCGTACGTTCTCATCCAAGCCGGCATCAAGGAAGCTCTTTGCTGACTTTGTTGAGGCGGCGCGAACGTGGCAATCTCCTCCCGTCCGCAACGTCGGACCATCCTCCTCCGCGCAACTTCAGGACGGAAGCCTGGCAGACGTCCGTGATCGAAGCAGGTGAGCCTGTCCCCGAAGCCTCGCGATCCCAGCCAGTCCCGCCGAGAACGGATTCAGTTCCTACTTCGCTCCAGCGGCCAGCCTGAGCTGACGGAGGAGCAGGCTTCTCGCCTTGTGACCTATCTGGACTTGCTGCTCAGGTGGAACGCCAAAATCAATCTCACGGGGATCCGGAACGAGGAAGACATCCTGCGCCGACACTTTCTCGAGTCCATTCAGTGCGCCCGCCTCTTGCCGCCGGGTATACAGAGCTTGCTTGATTTTGGTTCCGGAGCTGGCTTCCCGGGCGTCCCTTGTGCCATTTGCCGTCCCGAGGTCTCCGTCACACTCGCCGAATCGCAGGCGAAGAAGGCTGCATTTCTGCGGGAAACGGTTCGAAGCTTAGGTTTGCGAGCGACCGTCTACCCGGGCCGGGTCGAAGACCAGACGCCGGAAAACCAGTTTCACGCCGTGACCCTGCGCGCTGTCGATCGTATGCTTCCCGCATGCATGGAGGCAGTTCGCCGAACAAGGGCGGGCGGATGGCTCATAGTTATGGCCACCGAGAAAATGCAACCCTCAATCATGACAAGCCTTGAGGGGGTTGCTTGGCGGAACGCGGAACCGGTGCCGGGAAGCGACCACGCGCTGATCCTGGTCGGGCGAAAGCTCGAGGAGGCACTGGATTAGATTGTTCCACGTGGAACAATTTGAGAGTGGGGATAAGGGGTCGAGAGCGCGAACTGCTAAATTGTTCCACGTGGAACAATTTGCCCGCCTTGCCTTCAGGCTTCATTCAACCTATCCTCGTGGCTGATGGCTAGGGTCCTTGCGGTAGTAAACCAGAAGGGCGGCGTTGGAAAGACCACGACCGCTATCAATTTAGCCGCCGCATTGGCCTTAGAGTGCATGGAGTGCCTGCTCGTTGATGTTGATCCACAGGCGAACACGACGGCCGGCCTCGGCTTTCCCTACGATGAGAGTCGGCTCTCTACGTATGACATCCTTGTGGGGCAGGCCAAAGTTGAGGACGCGCTTCTCCCGACCGAGATCAAATCGCTCAAACTCGTACCCTCTAGTAAGGACCTCGTCGGAGCCTCCGTTGAGTTGATCCAGCAAGAGAATCGTGCGCTGAAGCTGCGCGCTGCCCTTGATCCGGTGCGCCCCGATTACGACTTCATTCTCTTCGATTGCCCGCCGGCGCTGGACCTCCTTACCCTCAATGCTTTGGTGGCGAGTGACGGGCTTCTCATTCCAATGCAAGCCGAATACTTCGCACTCGAGGGCATCAGCGAGTTGATGCATACACTCGAAAGAGTACAGGAGAGCTTCAACCCGCATCTCGCTGTGGAAGGCATCCTGCTCACCATGTACGACGATCGCACCAACTTAGCGCAGCAAGTAAGCTCTAATCTCCGCCAACACTTCACGGACAAGGTTTTTGCCTCAACCATCCCTCGCAATGTCCGATTGGCAGAGGCGCCCAGTTACGGAAAGCCCATTGCGCTCTATGACCCGCGGTCTCGCGGCGCGGAGAGCTACCGAGAACTCGCGCTTGAGGTGCTCAAACGAAATTGCATGCAGAGTCGCAAGAGCCCGGGAACGGCTGAAAGTGAAGCCAAGCCGATACGATTCTGGCCATATTCCTAGGAGAGGATGGTGTGCCTTGACCGAACAAGATGTTTCCAAGCGACGTGCTTTGGGAAAAGGATTGGAGTCGCTGCTTCCGCGCTTCACAAACTCACCCCGCATTGAGAACATCGCAGAGTCACTTTCGGGACGAACCATCGATGTCCCGCTCGAGCAAATTGAGCGAAGCCCCTTTCAGACGCGAACACACTTTGATGAGCAGCAACTAGCGGACCTTGCCGCCTCTATCGCAGCCACCGGTGTAGTGCAGCCGGTGCTGCTCCGGCCGCTTCCGGAGGGTCGCTACCAGTTGATTGCAGGGGAGCGTCGCTGGCTGGCTTCGCGCCTGGCCAAGAAGGCGACAGTCCCAGCCATCGTACGCCAGGTCTCCGACGGTCAGGCCATGGAGATGACCATCATTGAGAATCTTCAGCGCTCCGATCTCAATCCGATGGAGCAGGCAAGGGCGTTTGAAAGACTCAGTCGCGACTTCAAGCTGACCCAGGAACAGATGGCGCAGCGAACAGGAAAGGACCGTGCCAGCATCGGTAACTTTCTGCGCCTGCTCAGGCTGCCCCCCACGGTTCAGGCGCGCGTAGAGGCCGAGGAGTTGAGCTTCGGCCATGCCCGCGCGCTTTTAGCATTGCCAGATGGTAATGCCATCGCGCAAGCAGCAGAGAAGGTAGCTTCACTCTCGATGTCTGTGCGCCAAACAGAGAGCTATGTGCAGCACATCCTGGATCCAGAAGCGAAGCCGAGCCAGGCAGAGACTCGCAAGGTTAAGGAACCGCTCGACCCCAACGTGCGGGAAGCACGCGATGAGCTTCAGAGATCGCTTGGCCTCCGCGTCACCATTGAAGACAAGCGAGGTAAGGGCCGAGTCATCATTGATTATTCCTGTTTGGAGGATTTCGATGTTCTCGTGGAGCGGCTTGTTCATGAGTGGCCACACAGGAAGTGCCTCCCTTGAGCGGTCGCGATCGCATCTCTCTTCCTCTCCCGACTGAAACGCAGAATCTAGCGACCGTGAACCTGGATATGCTGTCCAGCTTGGAGCTGGTCACAGCCATCCATACCGCAGACCTTGAAGCGGTAGAGGCGGTGCAGGCCGAGCTTCCGCAGATCGCTCTCGCCATCGACAAAGTTACTGAACGGATCCGGGCAGGAGGCAGGCTCTTCTACCTTGGAGCCGGTACGAGCGGCCGTCTGGGGGTGCTTGACGCTGCCGAGTGCCCTCCAACGTACAGTAGCGCTCCCGAGCTGGTCCAAGGGGTGATCGCGGGGGGTTATAGAGCATTGCAGCATGCAGTAGAAGGCGCAGAAGACTCTGTCGCGCAAGGAGTGGACGATTTGAAAGAGCGATCCTTTAGGCCGGCGGACACACTGGTTGGCATTGCTGCCAGTGGGAGGACCCCTTACGTCCTAGGCGGAATGGCCTATGCGCGCGGACTGGGCGCGTGGACCCTCGCGCTAAGCTGCGCCCCGGGATCCGCACTTGCAAGTGCAGCGCATCTGGCCATTACACTCCGCACCGGCCCGGAAGTTGTTACGGGCTCAACGCGTATGAAGGCCGGAACTGCAACCAAACTCGTCCTGAACATGCTTTCAACCGGCGTCATGGTTAAGCTCGGTTATGTATATGGCAACTTGATGGTGAACGTGCAGCCCACCAACGAAAAGCTTCAAGACCGGTCTGCGCGCCTCGTCCAGCAGCTTACAGGTTTATCCAGGCAAGAGGCAGTGACTCTCCTGCGCGAATCGGGATCGGTCCGGGTAGCCGTGATTATGCATCGCCTACAGATAGATCGATCCACTGCCGAAGCGCGTCTACAAGCAGCCGGCGGTCGGCTGCGCGAGGTGATCGGATGAGGCCAGCGGCGGCATCGGTGAACGACCACCTGCCCGGGGATGCCGCGCATCGAGACCCTATCCAAGGCAGTGGCTGGGCGCGCTGGCAAATCCCCATCCTTGTCGGCTGCTGGTTCCTCGGCTTCTGGGCACCTTGGCAGTCTGCTCGTTCGGGAACAGCATGGCTCGCGCTGGCATCATGGATTGCCCTCCGCGGACTCCATGATCTTGAAACGAGCAGTCGTTTTGTCACCGCCGCTCTCGCCTTATGCGCGTCAACCGGCGCTCTCCTAAGGATTATCCAGGCTTGGCGTGATTGCGCCGGGATGCTGTTGCAGGCAGGTCTGTTTCTGACCTGCGCCCCTTTGTGTGTGCTGCAGCCGTTGTCTGGGGCCGTTTTCTTCCTGCTTGCTTTAACGGTGGCTTCTGTTTACGGCTGGTTCGTCATGCGCACGTATATCGCGGCGGATCGAGGTCCCCTCATGCAAAGGCTCCTCCGCGAGACCTTCCCTATTCTTTCA
>CAZZYH010000094.1:0-13434 GCA_964658225.1 Vulcanimicrobiota bacterium
CGGTCTCCAAGGCGCCTGCGGCTACAAAGAATCCAGCGACGGCAAAGAAAGCAGCCGGAGCCAAGCAGGCTAAGCCTGCCTCAAAGAAAACCGCCGCGAAATCGAGTGCTCGTGACGGCGGGAGGGCCGCGAAGAAATCCGCGACCGGAAGCACGAGCGCAAAAGGTAAGAAATCCACGAAGCGAGGTACTCCCTTGGCAGTAAAGAAGGCAGCAAAGAAAACCACGGCAGCAAAAACTGTAACCAAGAAGGCGGCTGCAACGAAGACGCCTGCGAAGAAGACCTCAGCCAAGAAGCCCGGCCCCAAGCCCGGAGCCAAGAAGGCGACGGCAACCAAGACCCCGGCGAAGAAGGTCGGACGTCCTGCCAAGGCCGCAACCAAGACCCCGGCAAAGGCAACCAAGACCGCTGCGAAGAAGACAGCGACAAAGAAGACAGCCAGCAAGAAGGCGGCAAAGTAAGGCAACTGCTTTCCCCCTTTGTGGTACCCCAGGCAAGCAAAAGAGCCCGGCCTTCGAGCCGGGCTTTTTTGCGTCTGGACGGGTCGATCGTGGCTCCCCGGATTCAAACATCTCCCCGGGGCCGGCCCGCACCGGTCCCGGGACCGGATGAGCATGGGCCGCGGGGATGGGAGAAGAACCGCTGCGCGCGGTACCGAGGGACGGGTGCCGCTGTTTGCATCACGAAGGCCGAGGAAGTTGTCCGGGACCGGCGGGCGGAACGCTTTGCGAGGACATTGTTCGGGGGCGGCCGGCCGACAGCGCATCTCGTTCATCGGGTTGCAGGTACAAGCGGACACGCCGGGTGAGGGTCAGATGCCCGCTCGCGATCGATCTTTGCATCTCCAGCCTTGCGGATACCGAGGCCTCAAACGGTCGTCTTCGGGCAGAAGTCTCGTTGCGTGCCTCGCGACGCGCGCACCTGTAGGGCAAAAGGCGCGCCCACCCCGTCCATGCCAAGTTGGCGCGATCAGCGCTGTATCCGCTTTGCAGAGTTGTGCATGAGCGCATCCAGTGTGGTTAGGGACGTACGGATATCGGCTAATTCGCCGGGCGGATGCGCCATGGCCGTCATCAACTCATTGGCTGCATGCAACTGTTGCTCTGCTTCTTTGTAGCGCTGGAGTGCAAGCAGCGCTTCTCCCCATCTGCCCCGCGTCAGCCCTATGTAGTTGCTCCCGTTGGGCAGACTATCGAGTGCTGTCGTGGCTTGCCGCAGTGTCGCTTCGGCGAGCGTATTCCTGGATTCCTTGAGGTACACATGCCCGAGGTTCGACTCAGCCGTGGCTGTATGGACGTTGTTTTCGCCGAACAGTGCGCGATAGATTGAGATAGCGCGATGAAAGTTTGCTTCGGCTGCGTGGTATTTTCCGCGGCGAAGCGCCAGTTCGGCGAGAGCATTCAAAGTGAACGCAACGCGCTCATGGACAGGTCCATAAGCCTTTTCCTCGCTCTCGAGGCATTGGGCAACCAAGCCTTCTGCCTCGTCGTCTTTCCCTTCAGAGACCAGGATACGGGCGAGAACGCTCGTGCCCATGACGACATCCGGGTGCTCCGGGCCGTACCACCCTTGCAAGATGGATAGCCCCTGCCGATACAGAGTCTCAGCCTCGGCAAAGGATCCCAAACTGGACTTGACGGCGCCCAGGTCCATTAGGTCTTCGCTTGTTTGCGGATGAGAGTCACCAAGCAGCTGACGATCCAGTTTGAGGGCGCGTCGACTGGCTGCTTCGGCCAGATCGTATCGGTGCGTGTATAACAGCGCCTCAGAGAGTGCCGTAAAACTGTCCCGCTGATCGTAGGGGGTTGCCCCCGCATTTGCGGCTCTTCTTTCAGCGATAGGGCTGAGAACGTCGATGGCTTTCTGATACTGCCCGCTCTGCAGGTCGATGCGGCCTTCGGCTACGCGCGCCTTTATCAGAGTGGTATCGCTCCCGGCTTGATGACTCGCGGTCGCGATGGCAAGAGCCTGCTCCACATCCCGTCGCGCCTGTTGTAGCTCTCCGTGATCGCCACGTACGGTGGCCAGTTGAACCAGGATCGAAGCTGAGTTTTTACCCTCTGGCCCCTCGAACTTTTTCGCCCCGTCTAGGGCCTGCGTCAAGGCTCGCTCGGCCGGCGCGTACCTGCCGAGACGCGCGTACATGGAGCCGATGGTCTGGTAGAGCTGCGCCTGCGTTTCAGCATCCGCGCCAAGCGAGCCTGCCTGTTGCTCCGCCCGGTCAAGCAGAGTCACGACCTTGAGATCGTTTGCCGGGCCTGCTGCGACATCCTCGTCGCCCAGCATGTTTTGCATGAAGCGCTGAATGCGCTCGGTGCGGCGGGCTTCGACCAGAGCAGCATCGCGCGCATGGGCCAGGCGCACGGTGAACAACAGGCTCGCTCCCAGCAGCAGAGCCAGTCCGCCCGCCGTAGTCGACAAGGCAACGCTGTTGCGCCTGGCGAACTTGAAAGAGACGTAGAGAAGGCTGGAAGGGCGAGCCTGGAGCGGTCGCCCTTCGAGAAAAGCTGCGACATCACCGCTCAAGGCGTCCACAGAACGGTAGCGGCGTCCCGGCTCCGATGCAAGAGCGGTGAGGCAGAGCACATCGAGCTCCGACCACTGCTGCCTGCTTAGCGTATCTCGGCGCGCTGCCGCGCGCGCCCCGCGTACGAGCGCCGACGGCTTGATCAGCGTGTCGGCCGGCGCACGTGCCGGTAGACGCCCGGTCAACATCTCATAAAGAAGCACGCCGAGCGAGTAGACGTCAGTAAAGGTGCCGATGCTGCCGCCGGCGCCTTGTTCAGGCGCTGCATAACCGGGCGTCATCAAGCGCAGTCCGTCGACGGTGCGTGTGATCTCGGGCGCGCCAGTGTCGATCTGTTTGGCGATGCCGAAGTCCAGCAGCTTTACTTCTCCTGTATGGGCAACCAGGATGTTGGACGGTTTCAGGTCGCGATGAATGACCGCATGGCGGTGGGCATATTGCACGGCTTCGCACACCTGCTGGAAGACGGCCAGGTCATCGCCGAGACTGCCGCCACGCTGGTGCAGGAAATCGGTGATTGGACGCCCGTCCACATACTCCATGACGAACCATGGCGTCCCATCCTCCATGGCGCTTGCGTCATAGATACGCGCGATGGAGGGATGGTTTAATTTGACGAGCGTCTGCTGCTCGAGGACAAAGCGCTCGCGGCGCATGGGCGAGAGCCAGGCATCGCGCAGCAGCTTGATCGCGACCATGCCCCCTATGTCGCTGCGTTCGGCCAGGTAAACGACTCCCATGCCTCCTTCACCCAGGATGCGAAGCAGGCGGTAGGGTCCAATCTGGCGTTGCACCAGAAAGCGCAGGTGATCGGAAGATAGGGTGGCATCGGCTATCCGGCCAAGGACACGATCTGCGTCCGAGTCCAGTAGGGCCTGGTCCAAGGCATCCTCCTGGAGCAGGTCGAGAACGCTGGTCATCAGCGCGTGGTCGTTTTCACAGAGCCTGTGCAAGGCGTGGCGCTTCTGGTCGGGCGGCAGGTCGGCAACCACGCTGAAGACGGATTGGATCTGCTCCCAGCGCTGCGGTTCCATAACCTAGGCCCCGGCGGAAGTGGCTTCTTGCCGCATGTAGCAAGCGAGCCATGCGCGCGCGGTGCGCCAGTCGCGCATGATCGTGGCCTCTGAACATTGGAGTGTCTCGGCCAGCTCAGCCGAGCTCAGGCCGCCAAAGAATCGGGCCTCCACCATCTGTGCCTGGCGCGGAGAGATTTTGCCGAGAGCGCAAAGCGCGGCGTCGAGCGCTAATAAGTCCTGCAGGTCACTCGCTGGTCCGGGCGCGTCCAGAGCATCGCAGAAGCTGACCCGCAGCAGGCCGCCGCCATGGATCTGGGCGTGCCGGCGCCGTGCCGCGTCTACCAACACCTGCCGCATGGCACGGCCGGCGATGCGGCGAAAGTGCAGCGGAGAGGTCTGGGCTACGTGGGGGGTCCGGGCGAGCTTGATCCAGGCTTCGTTGACCAGGGTGGTGGGGGTCACTGTCGCGGCTCGATCGCTGCGTAGGACAGCCCGCGCCAGCCTGCGCAATTCTTCATAGGCGAGACTGTAAAGCTGGTCGAGGGCTTGGTGGTCAGCTGTCAGAGTCACTCTGATGCTCCTCGTCCTCTGCCTACCTGAGCCGGCAGATTGATAGCGATTTCAGGAGAAATGCGCCACCTGCTTGAGCAGCATGGGTCTCGTCGCGCGCACCAACCATAGCAAAGCACGCCACTCGGCGCCAGTCCTTTATGCAGGCGGGGAGTAAAAGGCTGAGCGGGGATTTTTTTCAAGGGGCCTGTGACAGCAATGGAGCCGAAACTCCGCAATGCCAGGTGAGCGCTGTTCCGTTTGTACCTCGTTGCCGGTACGCAACCGGAAGGGCTTAGAACGAGACAGCCGCTTGCGGGAAAACTCCTTGAAGGATGGCGGATATGGCGGCAGCGAGGTATTTGGAACAGCAACGGATCGGGCAAGATCGGCAGGCATCCACCGGGATGCGGGCAGGCGCAACATCGCGGCAACCGGGCGAGCGAGAGCAACGGCCAAAGGCGGCGCTTAGGCTGTGGGGCTTGCTGCTGTGCCTGGCGGCATGGGCGCTGGGATCGTCCGCAGCACTACGGGCGCAGACCTTCCAGACGATTGCGCCGCTGTCGTTTACCAAGGTGTTCGCGGGGGCTGATCCGCTGCCGCAGGTGATCACGGTGGCGAGCACGGGCGACCCCATAAACTTCAGCGTGCGCACAGTTGGCTCGACAGGAGGAAACTGGCTCAAGATAAGCCTGCCGGCCCATGACGAGTTTGGTAACTTTAACACTCCAGATGTGGCCACAGTCTCGGTAACGCCCGTCAACAGCCTTCCAGCGGGAACTTACACGGCTCAGATCATCGCTACAAGCGGGAAGATGACGATGACTGTACCCGTGTCGCTTTCCATCGAAGAGCCTTCGGCAGCTTTCTTCGACGATCTGCCTGGTGCATTAACGTTTTCGCTGATGAGGAGGGGAACCGCGCCGCCGCAGCAACTTGTACCGATTCGCAACGCAGGTCTGGGCCCGCTTGACTTTAAAGCTTCCGCCAGCACCGCCGACGGTGGAAGCTGGATCAAGCTGTCTGCCTCGTCTGGGACTGCGCCCTATTTGCTCAATGTCGGCATCGACCTTGACGACCTTCCCGGCGGTGGCCTTACCTCAGGTACCTTCACCGGCCAGGTCTTGCTCAAGACCGGCAATGACAGCGTTTCCATTCCTGTCGACATCACAGTCGCAGACTCGGTCTTCCGCCAAGTCAGTTCGCTCAGTTTCACCAAAGCGGACCAAGGAGCAAACCCTTTACCGCAGGTGATCACCTTCGCCAGCACGGATCTTCCCTTGAATTTCAGCGTTGTTACGGCCGACTCCACGGGTGGACACTGGCTGTCGATCAAGCTACCGGCACACGACGAATTTGGTAACTTCAACACGCCGGATTCCGCCACCGTCTCGGTAACCGATACGGGTCTGCTCGCGGGGACCTACTGCGCACAGATTACTGCTACGACAACCGACGGATCTAAGTCTCAGGTTATCCCCGTCACCCTGAACGTAGAACCGCCTTCCACAGCCTTCTTCGACGACCTTCCAGGAGCACTTACATTTTCTGGGCCGGTGAATGCGTCGCTGCCTACCCTGCCACTTCCAATACGGAATGCGGGGAAAAGCCCGCTGAACTGGGCCGCGACCCCGATCACCTCAGACCAGGGAGGCTGGCTACGGGTCAGCCAAACCAGTGGAACCGCGCCGTCCGACCCTACGATAGAAGTACTCCCGGCCTATCTGCCAGGAGGCGGATTGCTCGCTGGTACCTTTACCGGGCAGATTCTGCTGCAAAGCGCCGCCGGCAATGTGACCGTCCCCGTAACAGTGACGATTGCAAATACATCCTTCACGGAGCTGGCTCCCCTAAATTTTGAGAAAGGATTTGAAGCGGCCGATCCAGCAGCTCAAACGCTGACCGTCGGCAGTAGCGGTGCACCCATCAACTTCGCCATAAGCACAGCCGATTCGACCGGGGGACAGTGGCTGTCAATCAGACTGTCAGGTCATGACGAGTTCGGCAATTACAATACTCCGAATCCGGTAACTGTCTCCGTCAACCCCGATTTCTATTTATCGCCAGGCGTTTACACCGCAGCAATCTATGTTTCCTCAACCGATGGAAAAGAACCGCTTGTCATCCCCGTCACCCTGACCATTGCCAGCAAGACGCAGGCGGCGGCAACCCCGAGCTTCGCTCCCGCCGGCGGCGCCTATGCTTCTGCGCAGAAGGTCACCATGACTACAACAACGACGGGCGCGGCCATCTACTACACCACCGACGGCTCGCAGCCCACGGTCAAATCGGCTCTCTATACAGCGCCGGTTCAGGTGACCGCCTCGGGTACTCTGCGCGCCATCGCCGTCGCCTCCGGCTACACCACGAGCGCGGTCGAGAGCGCCAGTTACACGATCGCCGGTGGCGAGTGCGTGGTCATCGACAACTCGGGCGGCTTTACCGGGACCGGGCTGACCTTCAACGGAGGCGCCGCGGTGGCCGGCAAGCTGCTGCAGCTCACCGACGGCGGCTTTGACCAGGCGCGCAGTGTGTTCTCGTCGAGCCGGGTGCCGATCGACAGCTTCGTCAGCGACTTCACCTTCCAGCTTCTCGATGCGTACGCGGAAGGATTCACGTTCGCCATTCAGGGAGACGGCCCGCAAGCTCTCGGCGCAAGCGGCGGAGGACTTGGATACCAGGGCATTGCAAACAGCGCTGCGTTGAAGATCGACCTCTTCGACACGGCAGGGGAAGGCTACGACTCAACTGGTATTTACTTCAACGGAGCAGCGCCGACCGTTCCCGCGATTGACCTGGGCCAGGCCGGCATCGATGTGCACAACGGGCATCCGTTCGCGGTGCACCTGGCTTATGTGAATGGAGTCTATGCAGGGTCCATCACCGATACCGTGACCGGAGTTTCCGCGAGCATGTATCTGCAGGGCTATACCGTGCCTGCGGGCACAACCGCCTTTGTGGGATTCACCGCGGGTTCCAGCACCGAGGGCTCGGCAACGCAGAACATCCTTACTTGGAAGTACCAGGGAGGCACTGCGTGCGGGCACTGATGCTGTTGTCAAGTGTTGAGCGATGCGCGATGGACTGCGAGTAGGTCGGCACGCTCGGCAGAAGCGACGGGGCGGATGCAAGCCCCGTCAAACCTGACTTCCGCACGTGTCAGTCGTCGCAGCGGAAGTTGCGCGCCCCCAACCGTTCCAAGGAGGATACCCATGCCGTCGCCCTTCCAAATCGGTCAGAAATTAGGTCAGGCAAACAAACCACTGCCCCCCATGAACAACGTACCCACTTCAATCCGGCAGCAGGTTCAGACCGGCTACGCCTCCGGCAAGAAGTAGAGCCGGGGTTCGCCAACAGGCCGCCAGAGGAGCCCTCAGGGGCTGTGACTCGATGCAAACCGCCGTGCCGAGTAGACAAGCACGGCGGGTGCAGAAAAAGAAAGGCATGGGTTTTGAAGCGGAGCCTGGAACCGCTCTTCTCCGTTCGGAGGAGCGCTCCTCGGCGCCTGCGCTCCCAGCCGATCCGCAGATGCTTAGCGCGGGCCATGCGCAGCCGTATCGCGGAATGCTTGAGCTTTCAGGCCGGCGCGCCCGATGTTCGGGAGCGCTCCGCGCGGTCGTGAACGGGCCTGCAGTGCGCGTACCTGGGGGAGGACACTTCGCCGCGCAGGGTAGCGGTCCTAACGCTTCCGGTGCGAGCGGCTTCCGGTGCTCGCAAGGAATCACAAGCAAGGAGAGAATTCCCACGAGGCCAGAGGGGCCTTCGCTCGCAGAGGAGTTGGTAGCGAGGATTTGGGATGATGGGGAGCCGGCTCGTCACCCCGAAAGCCAGAAGGCTCTGCAACCGATTGGTAGGCACGAGCGGATTCGAACCGCTGACCTCTACCGTGTCAAGGTAGCGCTCTAACCAACTGAGCTACGCGCCTGTGCGTGGACCCTATCTGCGCCCAGACGAGTATAGCAGAGCCGGACAGCAAAGCGAGCGCGGCGGCGTGGTGCTTTGGCAGGATCTCCGGGCGCGCCCGTGTGGGGTAAGAAAAGCCTGGCAACGAAGACTTTGAGAGCAGATAGCGCGGCAGGCCCGGCGTGCATCCATGATGAAGGGAGAGCGGCGCGGTGACGATCATCCGCCGGGCTGCTTGATTCCTGGAAGCGCGAGGACGCGTGCGCGAACGATCGTACATCATCTGGTTTGTCGGATCCGCGGTCTGGTGGCTGGATGCTGCACTGGTACTGCATCGGGGCTCGCGCTCCCGTGCGCTTACCTCGCTCGGCATCGCGGTTGTCTTCTTTGCCGCAGGCATGTTCTTCCAGCGCTTTGCGCCCCGGCGCTAATTCGCGGCCCGCGCTCGACCGGGCGCACGGATCTGCCCACGACCCAGCAGATCCTCGAACCTGCAGGCGGCGGCTCAGTCGTAACGTTCAAAGAGGATCTGCCGCTTTTGCCAGCCCGCCTCGAGCAGCAGCTGTCTGGCGGTTTTTACCAGATCGCTCAGGCCGCACACGTAGGCATAGCGATCAAACTGCTCCGCGGGTCTGCTGGCCAGCTCCGGGGCAAGCGCGTTTCTCCCCGATCCTGAGGGCACGCGCCGGATCGCCCGTGCAAGCGCTTCGTGTGCGCCTTCGCCGCCGTGAACGGGCAGGTAGTGAAAGTTGGCATGCGCCGAGGCCACGCGCTCAAAGTAGCTGTTGTAGAAGAACTGTTCCGGCTCCGGCGCCTCGTAGATCAGCCAGTAATCAAGCCCCGGGCCGTGGCTTGCCGTCGCTTCCGCAAAGAGCGACTGGATAAAGCCGCGCATCGGGGCGATGCCGGTTCCCGCGGCCACCATCAAGCCGCTCGATGGAGGCTGCTGGAGCGTGAAGAGACCATGGGGGCCGTGACAGAGGATGGTCGCGCCGGCTTGCAGGTCGCAGAGCCGGTTGGAAAAAAAGCCGTGTTCCACACGGTTCACGCAGAGGTCGAAATGCGTCCTCCCGGGCGGCCCGGCCTGGGGCGCCGAGGCCAGGGAGTAGGCGCGGGTGTAGGTCTTGCCGGCCGCATCGTCGGCCAGGAGCGAGAGAAACTGCCCCGCTTCAAACCGAGGCGCGTCGTCCTGCTCGATGACAAACTCGAGGTGATAACACGCCGCTGCTCGAGAGAGCAGCGCCTTGCGGAGCAGAGTCGCTGTGTAGAGTGCGCGTGCGGGCAGAAGATGTCCTCTGGGCGCGACCGCGGTCCGTGCGGCGCAGCCCCGCAAAAAGTCTGTGCATAGGGTACCGTGGGCCGGTCCCAGCGGGCCAGAGGCGCGCCGGACGGGCTCAGGCTCCGTTCGACCAGGGACCGTTGAGCCCCCGAGTTGGAGGGCGAGGGCGAGATCAGGCCGGATCGATATCGTCTTCGCGGTCCCGGGCTCCGGCGTACCTCGAGGCTTTGCCCGAGGGGCTTGCGGGTCGCGACCGCTGATTTCGCGCGCAGCCGTTGACGGCGCGGCGGTGGCTTGCTACTCTTAAAAGGTTCCGCAAGACAGTCTGCGCGCTTGTATCCTGGGCGCGGCTGGATGTCTGGCTCGATCGCAGACAGAACAGACATAGAGGTACCGCAGACCTGGGCCGCGGCAAGCAAGCGGCAGGGGAGAGAAGGTCTGCCGTCCCATTCTCCTTGCGGGGAATGCTGGACAACCGCATCGTTGCCTGCGACACCCCTCACCTAGAGAGGCTATGTAGGCTGGAACTCGCGAAACGGAATCGGCTTGCTTGTGGGAACGCGCACGGGGATGGATGCGCGGAGAAGCTACGCCCGGTCACCGTCGGAGTTTTTGCCCTGGGTCGTTTTGGACTTGCTGTTTGTTGACCGGTTCGAGATGCAGATCGACCGCGGAAGGTCTTTCGGGCGCAGCCTGGTTGCTGTTCCGATGCCGCGGGGCTCGCTCCGTGTCGGCTGTGCTGCTGGTTCTCTGGCGGATGCGCCGCTGTGGCGGGATATTCGCGGGCCTGTGCTCGCATCGCGTGTATGTGGATTTGAAGGAGTTTCGCTTTGCCTACATTTAGTCAGCTGGTACGGAAGGGTCGGACGGCGCCGCGGTACAAGACTGCCTCGCCTGCGCTGCAGGGGTCGCCGCAGCGGCGCGGTGTGTGCACGCGCGTGTACACGCAGACGCCGAAGAAGCCGAACTCTGCATTGCGCAAAGTGGCGCGTGTGCGTTTGACAAACGGGATCGAAGTGACGACCTACATCCCAGGAATCGGGCACAACCTGCAGGAGCACTCGATCGTGTTGATCCGCGGTGGCCGTGTGAAGGATCTGCCGGGGGTGCGGTATCACGTGGTGCGCGGCACGCTGGACTCGGTGGGTGTAGCCAATCGCAAGCAGAGCCGGTCCAAGTATGGGGCAAAGCGGCCGAAGAGCGGCGCAGCAGCCACGCCGGCCAAGAAGAAATAACCGTGCCCGGGCCCGCGGTACAAGAGCCGGGGGCGCGGGAAGTTGGAGCGCGAACGTGGTTCGCGACGAGATTGTGCCTGAGAAGCGAGAGAGTGAAAGACGATGCCTAGAAAAGGTCACATTGCGAAGCGGGAAGTGGTGCCGGATCCGATCTATCAGTCGACCCTGGTGACCAAGTTTGTGAACTCGATGATGTGGGGCGGCAAGAAGTCGACCGCGCAGGGGATCTTCTATACGGCGATGACCAATCTCGAGGCCAAGGGTGGCGGCGATGATGCGCTGAAGCTCTTTAAGAAGGCAGTGGAGAACTGCAAGCCGCTGCTTGAGGTGAAGAGCCGACGTGTGGGTGGCGCAAACTATCAGGTGCCGATCGAGGTGAATCCGGAACGGCGGACCTCGCTTGCCATCCGGTGGCTGGTCAATTACGGCCGGGCCCGGGGGGAGAAGGGCATGATCGACAAGTTGACCAATGAGCTGCTCGACGCGGCAAATGGGCGCGGCGCGGCGATGAAGAAGAAGGAAGACATTCATCGGATGGCCGAGGCGAACAAGGCATTTGCGCATTACCGGTGGTAGGTCTTTTCAAGGGTTCTCATTGAGAACCTGCGATTTGAGAGAGTTCCATGAACCGCGGACCTGAGTTCGCGAAGAGAGAGATACGACTGTGGCTCGCCTAGTACCCCTAAATCGTTGCCGGAATATCGGAATCATGGCGCACATCGACGCCGGGAAGACCACGACGACCGAGCGCATTCTGTTTTACACCGGCATCACGCACCGGATCGGCGAAGTGCACGAAGGCACCGCGACCATGGATTACATGGAGCAGGAGCAGGAGCGCGGGATCACGATTACCTCCGCCGCGACGACCTGCACGTGGAAGAATATCCGGATCAACATCATCGATACGCCTGGGCACGTGGACTTTACGGCTGAGGTGGAGCGCAGCTTGCGGGTGCTCGATGGCGCGGTTGCGCTCTTTGATTCAGTCTCGGGCGTCCAGCCACAGTCTGAGACCGTATGGCGGCAGGGCGATAAATACAAGGTGCCCCGGATTTGTTTCGTCAACAAGATGGACAAGGCGGGTGCAGATTTCGAGTATGTGATCGAGACGATCCGCAAGCGGCTCGGGGCGCGGCCCGTGGCAATCCAGATCCCGATCGGCGCGGAGGCCAAGTTTCGCGGCGTCATCGACCTGGTCGAGATGAAGGCCATCCTGTGGCATGACGAGACCATGGGCGCCGAGTACTCGGTGGAGGAGATTCCGGCCGACCTGTTGAAGAAGGCCGAAGCCTTCCGGATGCAGTTGATCGAGTCTGTATCCGAGCACGATGATGTGATGATGCACCAGTTTCTCGAAGGAGAGATCCCGACGGCGGCTGAACTGAAGACCGGGTTGCGCAACGCGACGATTGCGATGAAGGTCTTCCCGGTGTTGTGCGGCTCGTCGTTCAAGAACAAGGGTGTGCAGACGCTGCTCGACGCAGTGGTTGATTATCTGCCGAGCCCGCTCGACCTGCCCCCGCTGATCGGCTTTGATCCCTCCGACCACTCGGTTGAGCTGGTGCGCAAGACCGAGGATGGCTCGCCGATGTCGGCGCTGGCGTTCAAGCTGATCAACGATCCGTTCGGCAAGCTCGCCTTTATCCGTCTCTACTCCGGGCTTTTGAAGACGGGGGATACGATTCTGAACCCGCGCACGGGCAAGACCGAGCGCGTCGGGCGCCTGGTCAAGATGCATGCCAACAAGCGTGAAGATATTACCGAGATCTATGCGGGAGATATCTGCGCGTGCGTGGGCTTGAAAGACGTCAAGACGGGGGACACGCTGTGCGCGCCCTCGGATCCGGTCGCGTTGAGCGCGATCGATTTTCCTGAGCCGGTGATCTCGGTGGCCATTGAGCCCAAGACCAAGGCCGACCAGGAGAAGATGGGCATGGCGCTGGCGCGGCTGTCGGACGAAGACCCGACGTTCAAGGTCCGCACCGATACCGAGTCGGGGCAGACGATTATCTCGGGGATGGGCGAGCTGCACCTCGAAATTCTGGTCGACCGGATGAAGCGTGAGCACAAGGTCGAGGCCAATGTCGGCGAGCCGCGGGTCGCCTTCCGCGAGACGATTCGCAAGACGGCCGAGGCGGAGGGCAAGTACATTCGCCAGACCGGGGGCTCGGGAAACTACGGCCACGTGAAGATTCGCCTCGAGCCGAACGAGCCGGGTGCGGGATTTGAGTTTGTCGATTCGATCAAGGGCGGCGTGGTGCCGAAGGAGTACATCAAGCCGACCGAGCAGGGCATCCGCGAGGCGTTGACGGGCGGCATTCTGGCCGGGTACGAGATGGTCGACTTCAAGGCCGTGCTGTATGACGGCTCGTACCACGACGTGGACTCGAATGAGATGGCGTTCAAGATCGCCGGATCGATGGCCTTCAAGGAAGCAGCCCGCAAGGCGTCCCCGGTACTGCTCGAGCCGGTGATGGCAGTCGAAGTCACGGTGCCCGAGGAGCACATGGGCACGATCATCGGCGATATCAACTCGCGGCGCGGGCGGATCGAAGGCATGGAACACTCCGGCGGCTCGCAGGTGATCAAGGCGATGGTGCCGTTGAAAGAGATGTTCGGGTACGTGAACGATATTCGGTCGTCGACCCAGGGGCGCGCGAGCTACTCGATGCAGTTTGCGCGGTACGAAGAGGCGCCGCGCATGATCTCGGAAGAGATCATTGGCCGGAATCAAGGCGAGTCGCGAAAGTAAGTTTTGTTCTGGCAACTTGCAAGTCCACGTGCGGACTGGAGCCTGAGGGCGTCCGCAGCTAACCATTCACCACTGGTTCAGTTGAGCCTCAAGAGCTCGAGGGAGAGATGTAGCAATGGGCAAGGAAAAGTTTGACCGCAGCAAGCCGCATGTGAATGTAGGAACGATTG
>CAZZYH010000095.1:0-13422 GCA_964658225.1 Vulcanimicrobiota bacterium
CAGGCCCGGCGCAGCTCAGGCAAGGGGCAGCGGCTTGCCGTCCGCCCCGAACTCGGTGCGGGTCAGCACCTGGGAGCGCAGCTGCAGCTCGTTCTGCATCAGCTTGAGGCGTCTTTCGTAGAGGGCTCGATCGGCGACGGTGATGGTTTCGCTGCTGAGGAGTTGCTCGAGGCGGCTGGTCCTCGCCCTGAGTTGGGCGCGCGAGTAGAGTTGGATACGATCCACCTCGCGGCCACGCTCGGCTACGTTGATCTGGGCCAGCGGCATCACGCCCGGGCGCACCTTCTCCGGAGGCTCGCCCCCGGCCAGGATGGCGCGCACGTTCTGGGCGATGAAGTCGAGGTTGGCGCGGATCTCGACCTCGTTCCGGCACTCCGGGGCGGGCGCTTCGACGATCTGGAGCAGCACGTAACCGTCGGGGAGCAGGTGCGGGAAGCCCATGATGATCTTCGATTTGACCTTGCCGACAAAGCGAAAGATGTTGGACGAGATGTACTCGCCCTGTTCCTTGTCGGCCAGCATCAGCAGGCATCCGCCGCGGCGCAGCAGGGAGCGGGTCTGGAGCAGGACCCCGCTGTCGATCTCGATCGCGCGCAGGGGCGCATCGTTCCAGACATCGATGCAGCCGTCGGGGTTGGCATACTTGACGGTGACGACCAGCTCCGCGTCGGGCCGCAGGACCTGACGCACGACCGGGATGAAGAGCTTGACCAGCGGCACGTGCGCGGTGCAGCAGACGAATCCTTCCGAGCCGGCCGAGGCGGCCTCGAGGATCTCGAGTCCCTCGATGCGGGTAGGAATGGGAAACCGTCGGCCGCCCTCGGCGAGGGTATCGAGAAGACGGTGCATCAGCCGCGCTTCGAGCGAGGGATCGGGGACCCCGGGATGGCACGCGCGAATGGCGCGCGCCAGGCCCAGCGCCAGCAGGCGCATATCCCAGTACCAGCGCTCGGGGGGGCGCATGACCCGCACCGCCCGGCCGAAGCTCTTCAGCAGTTCGCCCGTGGCCAGGACCCGATATTCGCGAAGCTTCCGCTTGGTACCAGACAAGGAGAGGCGCCGCGAATTCAACACACGCTCCCGGTATTCAGGCGCCACCTTCTCTCCCCGCGCTGCAGCAATCGTTGATAGCAAAGCCCGCATGGTCTTGTGTACCCGGTCAAGCGTGCTGCCGGGCCCCGTGCTCCCCGAGGCCTGTTCGGGACCTGGCATCGGCTCAAGCCGAAGACACAACTCGCACCCCATCTTAATCGTGCGTGCAGAGACTCACCAGCATGGTCGCAGCCAAGCGTAACTTTGGGGTACATTCTGGGCTCGAAAGCAGCGCGAAGCCCAAAGGCGGAAGGTGCAGCTGCGGAGAGGCGAAGAGCGAAATGGTGCGCCCGAGAAGATTCGAACTTCTGACCTAACGCTTCGGAGGCGTTCGCTCTATCCAGCTGAGCTACGGGCGCACAGAGCCAAACCGGGAGGATAGCTCGTAGACCAGCATACTACGCAGGGCTGCTGCAGCGCCACGCATGTGGGGCCGGGCACGTGGTTCAATCGAGCGCCGGGGGGGTTGCCAGCTCCGCCATGACCGACTGCACGAGCTCCTTGGCGCCCTCGATGCCGGCCAGGACTGCCTGGAGGTCCAGCGCCGGTTTGGCCGGGTTGCGGCTCGAGACACAGTAGACGCCGTGCTGGCCGATCAGGATCAGCGCGTCGGTAAGCACGTCGAGCGAGACGGCCAGGCGTCCGCGCGCCGCGCCCATCATGAACTCGTACTTTTCGAGCTCGGCCCGGCGCACATCGAACACAGAGGTGGGCACCTTACCACTCCTTCGCAGGCGAATTGTCAGGGGTGAGCGGAGTGGAAGCGGGCGCAGCCTTCCAGCGCAGGACCGGTTTGCGGGCAGCGCCGGTCTCGTCGAGGCGGGAGACGCGAGTGGAGTGCGGCGCGTCCAGGATGACCTGCGGGTTCTCCTCTGCCTCCCGCGCAATCTGCCGCATGGCGTCGATAAACAGGTCCAGCTCCTCGCGCGACTCGCTTTCGGTCGGCTCGATCATCAGCGCGCCGGGCACGATCAGCGGGAACGAGGTCGTGTAGGGGTGGAAGCCGTAGTCGATCAGGCGCTTGGCGAGATCGCCGGTCTTGATGCCGTGCTTGAGCTGGCGGCGATCAGAAAAGACGACCTCGTGCATCGACGGGGTCTTGTAGGGCAGCTCGTAGACATCCTCGAGCTTGGCGCGGATGTAGTTCGCGTTGAGCACCGCATCCTCGGTGGTCTGGCGGAGGCCGTCAGGACCGTTGGCCTGGATATAGGCGAGCGCCCGTACAAACATCCCGAAATTGCCATAGAACATGCGCACCCGCCCGACCGATTGCGGACGATCGTAGTTGAAGTGCAGCATGCCCGTTGCGTCTTCGCAGACCACGGGCTTGGGCAGAAACGGCTCCAGGATCTGCTTGCATGCCACGGGCCCGGAACCGGGGCCGCCGCCGCCGTGGGGGGTGGAAAACGTCTTATGCAGGTTCAGGTGCATGACGTCTACCCCGAAGTCGCCGGGGCGCGTCTTGCCGACCAGCGCGTTCATGTTGGCGCCGTCCATGTAGAGCAGCGCGCCCTTGGCATGGAGGATCCCCGCCACGCGTTCGATCTCGTTCTCGAAGACGCCGATGGTGGAGGGGTTGGTCAGCATGAGGGCGGCCGTGTGTTCGTCGACCAGCTTCTCGAGCGCCTCCACGTCGATGCCGCCCTGCGCATTCGACTTGAGGTTGACCACTTCATAGCCGCACACCGCCGCCGTGGCCGGGTTGGTGCCATGGGCGGAGTCGGGAACGATGACGGTGCGGCGCGGATTGCCCTTGGACTGGTGATAGGCGCGGGCCAGCAGGATGCCGGTAAACTCGCCGTGCGCCCCCGCAGCCGGCTGGAGCGTAATGGCGTCCATGCCGGTGATCTCGATCAGGCACGTCTCCAGCTGCTTGAGAATGCGGAGCGAGCCCTGCGAGAGCGCGACAGGCTGATAGGGATGCGCCTCCGCGATCCCCTCGATGCGCGCGACGACCTCGTTCACGCGCGGGTTGTACTTCATGGTGCAGGAGCCCAGCGGGTACATGCCCAGATCGATCGCGTAATTCCACGTCGAGAGCCGCGTGAAGTGGCGAATGATCTCGATCTCGCTCAGCTCGGGCAGCACGCCGAGCGTCTCGCGCGCCGCATTTCCAAGCAGGGCTTGGGGATCGACGGGGGGAACGTCGAGCGGGGGCAACTTGTAGGCGCGCTTGCCGGGCGCGGACTTCTCGAAGCTGAGCGCCTCGTTCTGGGTCTGATGCTGTCGAACTTTCCTGGGCGTTCCCGTAAAGGGCGCCACGACCGGTTCTGCCACTGATGCCATGGAGGATCCTCGTTGTACCACATGCTCAGGCGCCTGGCCCGATCGGCTCAACCATCCAGTTTGGCCTGAGCGCCTGAGCTGCGGTTGTCTCTGACGAATAGCTGGGTGCGCGCCTCTCCTAGCGGGCGTGGGCCGCCACCGGCGCGGCCGCCAGCACGCTTGCCGCCCGATCCATCTGGGCCCGGGTGGTCAATTCCGTCGCGCACCAGAGCGTCGCGTTGCCGAGCTCCGGGTACCACCTGCGCAGGTCGAGCCCGCCGATGATCTTGGACTCGAGCAGTCGCCCGTTCAGCTCGTCGGGCGACTCCTCGGTGCGCAACACGAACTCGTGAAAGCGCGGCGCGTGCTCGGCCTGGAAGACCAGTTCGGCATGCTGGGCCAGCGCAGCCGCGGCATACTGGGCCTTGGCCAGGTTGTGCCCGGCCAGCTCGCGGATCCCTTCCCGGCCGTACACCGTCAGGTAAATGGTCGCCATGAGCGCGACCAGCGCCTGGTTGGTACAGATGTTCGAGGTCGCCTTCTCGCGCCGGATGTGCTGCTCGCGCGTGGAAAGCGTGAGCACGAATCCACGCTGCCCGGACTTATCCTTGGTCTCGCCGACCAGGCGGCCGGGCATCTGGCGCAGGTACTTTTCCTTGGCTGCGAGCACGCCGCAGTAGGGGCCGCCGTAGCTCAGCGCCACGCCGAACGATTGCGCTTCGAGCGACACGATATCCGCCTCGAAGGGGGGCCGCACGGCGCCGAGCGAAACTGCCTCGGCGATCGAAACGATGAGCAGGGCGCCGCGCGCATGCACGATCTCGGCGATGGCCGGAATATCTTCGATCACGCCGAAGAAGTTCGGCGACTGCACCAGCACGCAAGCCGTATCGTCGGACAGCGCCGCGGCCAGCGCCGCCAGGTCCAGCCGGCCGGCCTGCGCCGAGCCCTCGGGCTCGTAGCCGACTTCAGCCTGCGTGGTGCCCTGGTGCTGGGCGTAGGTCTGCATGACCTCGCGATACTCCGGGTGCACCGTGCGTGCGACCAGCACGCCGTCCCGGCCGGTGACGCGAATGGCCATCATCGCCGCCTCGGCCGCGCCGGTCGAGCCGTCGTACATCGAGGCGTTCGCGATGTCCATGCCGGTGAGTTCGCAGATCATGGTCTGGAACTCGAAGATCGCCTGCAGGGTGCCCTGGGTGATCTCGGCCTGGTACGGCGTGTAGGAGGTAAGGAACTCGCCGCGCTGCACGAGCGAGTCGAGGATGACCGGACGATAGTGCCGGTAGGCGCCCGCACCGAGAAAGCTCGTGTAGCCCACCGCATTGTGGGCCGCCGCGTCCTTGAAAGAGTCGATGATCTCGGACTCGGCCATCTGCCGCGGAACACAGAGATCGCGGTTCAGCCGAAACTGCTCCGGCACGGTCTCGAAGAGGGAGTCGATCGAGGCCGCGCCGATCTCGGCGAGCATCGCTTTGCGTTCCGCATCCGACTTGGGGAGATAGCGCATTTCGGTTTCCTTCCTGCCTGGGAGTGCCGGGGCGATGGCAGCGGACGCCCTCCCGGCGACGGGCAGCGCTGCTGGTTCGATCCCGGCCAAGTTTGCCGAGCTGCGAGAGACCCGCTCCGCTCTCTCAGTGCCCGGCCTGCTCCGCGACAAATTTCTCGTAGTCCTCGTGGCTCAACAGCGCATCCAGTTCCGCCGCATCGGCAAGCGTGACGCGCATAATCCAGGCGCCGTGCGCATCGGCGTTGATCTTTTCGGGCGCCGTGGTCAGCTCTTCATTGACTTCGGCAATCTTGCCGGTGACCGGCGAGTACAGGTCGGACACCGCCTTGACCGACTCGACCGAACCGAAAACTTTATCTTTTTCCACCGGCGTGCCGACCGAAGGCACCTCGACGAAGACAATGTCTCCCAGCGTCTCCTGCGCATGATCGGTGATGCCCACGGTGCCGACCTCGCCCTCGACCTCGATCCACTCGTGCTCGCGGGTGTAACGATACTTTTCCGGATACGCCATAGCTCTTTTCTACTCCGATGTGACGCGCTCGCAACTAAGTCGTCTGCTTTGCCCGCTTATAGAAGGGCATGGGAACCAGGCGCGCCCGGACCATCGAGGAGCGGACCTGCACCATCACTTCGCGCGCGCCTGCAGCGGGCGCGGCCGCATACTCGACCGGCAGATAGGCCATGGCGATATTTTTCTTGAGCGACGGCGCGGGCGAGCCGCTGGTCACCGCACCGATCTGCCGGCCATCGAGATCGAAGACCAGATAGCCATCGCGCGCGATGCCGCGATCGATCATCTCAAGCCCGACCAGCCGCCGCGCCGGGCCCCCGGCTGCCTGTATGCTCCGCAAGGCGGAGGCGCCGACGAAGTCGACCCCCTTGTCGAGCTTCGCGTACCGACCGAGATTGGCCTCGTAGACGTTGATCGTGTCCGAGATCTCGTGGCCATACAAAGCCATCGAGGCCTCGAGCCGGAGGGTATTGCGCGCGCCCAGGCCGCAGGGCACGATGCCGCACTCGGCTCCCGCTGCGAGCACCTCCTGCCAGACGCGCGCGCTGATCGCCTCGTCGGACGGGACGTAGATTTCAAAACCGTCTTCGCCCGTGTACCCGGTCCGCGCAATGAGCGAGTTCGCCAGACCGCAGACCGTGCCCCAGGTGAAGCGGTAATTCTTGAGCGCGCCCAGGTCCACAGGGGTCAGCTTCTGCAGTGTCTCTGCCGCGCGCGGGCCTTGAATGGCCAGCTGCGTATACATGTCGCTGTAGTCGCTCACGTGGCACTTGAACGGTTGCGCCTGCCGGCGGATCCACTCGTAGTCTTTCTCGCGCGTGCCTGCGTTGATCACGATCAGGTAGTCGTTGTCGGAAAGCTTGTGGACGATGATGTCGTCGACGAAAGTTGCCTCGGGGTAGAGCATGGCCGAGTAATGGGCCTGGCCTACGGCGAGCTTGGAAGCATCGTTCATCGAGAAATACTGGACGGCGTCGAGCGACTGCGGACCGCGCAACTGGATGTCGCCCATGTGGCTGACATCAAAAAGGCCCACCGCGGTGCGCACCGCCATGTGCTCGGCCAGCACGCCCGCGTACTCGATCGGCATATCCCAGCCACCGAAGTCGACCATCTTGGCGCCCATCCGACGATGGACGCCATTCAGTGCAGTCTTGCGCAGCGTAGCGACAGGCACGCGGTTCCTCTGGAGCGAAAATAGCTGACCTTTAACGGTACCACGCAGGCCCTCTGCGCGCGACCCGCCCGCTCAGCCCCTCCCGGATCCGCTACGCGCCGCGCTCAGCCGCGCGCCCGGTCCCCAGGGCGGGCTAGTCGTGCGAGACCTGCCAGCCGTCATCGGTAAGCACCAGCGTCGCCTTGTCTACCTTGGCGCCGGACTGGGCCGCCTGGATGGTGGGAAAGGCGGTCTTCATCTCGGTCGAGTTGGCCCAGCCCGCCACGCTCGAGACCGTGTAGTGGTAGTCCGCGTTGACCACCGACTGCCCGTTCTTGTCCCCGTTGGCGACAAAGTTGTCGACCCCTGTCACCTCGCGGTGCCCATAGCAGAAGTTGCCGTAGCCGGGCTGGGTGGGGTCCGGGGTCCAGGTCGACCGGCCCTTGTCGGAGAGGTCATAGTCGTTGACCTGCTTGGATCCGAAGATGAACACCTTCTTCTGCGCCGAGGTGCGGGTCAGCAGACCGGCATCGGTCAGCGCGTCGTAGCCCGCGGTCTGATCGCCCTTGTTCGGGTCCGCTTCTACAGGGAACTTGACCGGGCTCGACCAGACACACTCAGGGTGCGCGTTGTAGTAGTTCCCGATGGCCTTCTTGAAGTTGTCTTTGGTGGCATCCTTCTTGCTCGAGCAGCCTGCGAACAAGACTGCCGAACACACCGCGATGCCGATCATTGCCTGCCTGTTGCGCATGCGCTCTCACGCTCCTGACTCATGATGATGCGATCCACTCGGAGGGTAGCATGCGCGGCCCATCGGCTGCCCGGTCGATCTTTGCCGGCGGCGGGCCGGGCGGCGGCCCGGGCGGGCTGCCGGGCCGGGCTATACTCTTCGAAGCTTTGACTTTCCGGAGCTTTGCAAGGTGGCCTGATTGTCCGAACCTGCCATGCAGGCGCGCGTCCAAGGCGTCCCGAGACCGCTGAGCGTCGTGGTTGTGCCCTGCTACAACGAGCAGCGCCGGCTACGCTCGGCGGCCTTTGCGGCCTTCGCCGAACAGCACCCCGACATCCGTCTGCTCTTCGTCAATGACGGCAGCAGCGACGCAACGCTCGCGCTGCTGAACGGCCTGGCCGCCGAGCATCCCGGGCACATGCACGTGCTCGACAAGCAGCCGAATGCCGGCAAGGCCGAAGCGGTGCGCGTCGGCATGCAGCACGCCATGACGATGGCCGAGATCGCCTATGTCGGCTTCTGGGATGCCGATCTGGCCACCCCTCTGGCGGCGATCCCGCGGCTGCTCGAACGCTTTGCGATCGATCCGGGCCTGCAGATGGTCTTCGGGGCGCGGGTACGCCTGCTGGGACGCCAGATCCATCGCAAGACGCTCCGCCACTACCTGGGCCGCATCTTTGCCACGGTCGTCTCGCAGCTGCTGCAACTGCAGATCTATGACACCCAGTGCGGAGCCAAGCTCTTCCGCGCCACGCCCGAGCTTGCCGCGCTGCTCGCCGCGCCGTTTTCTTCGCGATGGATCTTCGACGTGGAGTTGCTGGCGCGCTTTACCAGCCTGCACCGCGGCGACCTGGCATTCGTCCGGCGATCGATCTACGAGTATCCCCTGGAGCAGTGGACCGATATTGCCGGGTCCAAGGTCGGGCCTCTGGACTTTCTCAAGGCGTCGGCGGAGCTGTTCCACATCTACCGGATGTATCCTCCCGGCTCGACGGGGCGGTCGGCCGCGAGCCGGGGCTCCATCCGGTAGAGCGCCACCACAAAGTAGAGAAACAAGACGAGCGCGACCTCGGGCAGGAAGCGATAGCAGAGCAGCGTCTTTGCAACGCCCGCCTGCCGGATCGCGGCCTGCTGGTGGAGCAGGATGCGGTTGATGTACTGGTGCGAGGTGAGCACGGTTGCGGCGCCGAGCAGCAGGAGGCCAACCAGGCCTTGCACGCGATGCCGCCGCTCGCCGAGCAGAAACGCGACCGCGGGAAAGGCGAACAGCAGCATGCGCGTGTCGTACTGCCGGTGGTAGACGGGCAGCAGCGTAAAGCAGGCCAGGGCAGCCAGCGCGAGCAGGTGCTTGGGTGTGGAATCGGGCAGGCGCAGCACGGCCAGGAGCCACAGCGCGAAGAGCACCGCCGAAGCCGCCAGCGCCTCCTTGTTGTAGATCGCGGGCACATCGCGCGTGACGGCGAAGAGGGAGCCGAGCTGGGTCTGGTTGAGGCCCTGCGCGCCGCCGCGGGCGGGGCTGTTGAAGTTGCCCGGGGCCGAGGCCCCTGCGAGGTTGGCCCGCAGCTCGGGCAGCCAGTTCGCCGCCGCCCGGTCATGGCCGATCCAGAACAAACTCAGCCCTACGAAGACGATCGAGAGGGCGGCGATGCGGAAGAAGGCCTTGCGCCAGGAAGGCCCGGCCAGCAGCAGGTAGAGCACCAGGAAGGCCGCGTCCTGCGGCTTGAGCATCGAGGCTGCGAACAGACACAGGGTGCCGGGCCAGAAGAGCCGATCGCGCAGCAGGCAGGCAAACCCGATGGCCAGCAGCGGGATGACCACGCCCGAGATCTGGCCGAGCATGAGCAGGATGGTGCTGCTCAGGGCAAAGCCGGCCAGCAGCAGAGACAGGGCGAGCGAGACGCCGGAGGCCAGGCTCAGCTCGGCCACCAGGTAGACGGCCACGGCGAACAGCGCGGCGATCAGCGCCTTCCACAGCGCGTGGGTGACAGGAAAGGGCAGCGCGGCGACCGGGGTGAGCGCGACGAGCGAAAAAGGCGGGTAGAGGGCCGAGTAGGGATCAAAGGGAACCCGATCCTGGTCGACCCCGCCGGCGGCGAGAAACTCGGCGTGGGTCTGCTCTTCGCTGTAAGGATCGCAGTGCTCGAGCAGGCAGCGCGCGCTGGCGTAGGGACCCTTGAAGTCACGAAAGCGGAGCGTCTCGCGCTCGTCATGGTAGCCGCGCACGACAAAGGCGAGCGCGCCGAAGAGGGCGAGGGCGAGCGCGAGAAAGCGGACGCCGGGACGAGTTTGCGTAGAAAAAATAATCATTGCCTATCCTGAACTTTAACTCTGCTTGAGCGCAGAGCATTCTTTTCGTGGCGCGCCGCGCTATTTGCGGAGGCAGACCAAATACCACGCTTGCGCGCGGGTGCAGGAAAAACGGGCTGCCTCGTCAAGCGACAATTGAGTGGACAAACCTTGCGCGATCTCGCCCGGCGCCCCGGCGAACACAAGAAATGAGGACCTCTGAATAAGATCGGCTTCAGCTGTTGCAGGGAGCGAGCGCCCGCGCACGAGTGGTGGATTGGATTGAGACCGGTAGGTCACGGAGACGTCGTCAAGCAGCAAAGGGCTGCCGGGTGCCGGAGCCAGGGGAGCAATCCTCTGCTCCATCCAGGGCGCGTCGAGGACAACATCGTTGTGAGCAACTACCGGAAGAAGAGTGCCCCATTGATAGGGGTTGAAAGCGAGCTGCCTGCCATAGCGTGCATAATCCACGAGTTTGTCTCCAAGGAGAATGGTGCCTGTACGCCCGTCGGGTAGAGGCACGCTCTCCGCTGCCTTGAGGTCGTTCGCCACCGGCCTGAAAAATTTCTGCGCGGGGATTAAGGTAAGCAGCGTGCTTAGAAGTGCCGAAACGAGGAGTCTTCTTTGCTGCTTGCGGGTTGGAGCCTCAGATACGGCGGCAGCAATCAACGCAGCAGGCCATAAAACCATGATGAGACGGGTGGAGAAAAAATAAGACCCATTCACCTCGTTGGGGAGAATCGGGAGTGCTACGACAAGGATTGGAATCGCCACAAAGAGCGTCGTGCCCAGATTCGGACGTCTCGCCTTGAGAGCACGAACGCAGGCTTTACCGGCCAACCAAAATGCTCCGAACAATATGGCGACGAGGCAGAGCCTGTAGGCGTTGATCCAAAGATCACGTGATCGTGTGTTGTAAGGCGAGATACCGGTGAGCAACAGCGCCGTTCGGACATAATTCATCTTGAAGTGGGTGTCGGCAATCGTCTTCGCGGTATTCGCAGCGCTGCGGTCGAGAGCTAGCGCGGGAAAACCCATAGCGAGCACAGTGAAGACGAAAGCAGCGATACGCAAGGTCTCCTGATGCGCCCATGAGGCCCAGGATAAGGCGGTTGAACGGAAAAGCCCTCCGAGCGTCAGGTCCATCGCCATGATAAACACCAACAGCAGCAAGGGCACTGGATGCGTAAAAGCCAGAACGGCAACGACCAGCAGATATCCGAGGACTGACCATCTATGCTTATTGCCGCTTCTTTGCCAAAAAGCGGTAGCGAGTAAAACAAGACTCACGCCCAGCACATAGTTAAAAAAACCCATCATCATCGCCCAGGAAAGCAGAAGCGGCGCGGTAAAGAGCGCAGTCCACTCACCGGCTGCTCCAACCGCTTTTGCTGTAAGCCGCAAACCAACCCCGAAGAGGGTCATTGTCAGGCAGGCGAAAAGCTTCTCTGCTAGATCAAAACTTAAGAACTGCGAAAGTCCGAGAAGCAGAAGATAGTGCGTGGCATAAGGCGGAAAGGGATGCCGCACCTGGTAGAGCTCGTAGCCGCTCTTGTGCTGCAATAAATTTGCAAAGGCATGCACGTAATACCGATGCATTGGACCATCCTGCGATGGGAAAACAGGAAGGGTGAGAACCCAGAAACAGAGAACTGCTAGGATCGCGCCGAAAAGCAATGAGGCACTCGATCCTGTTTGCTTTTCGGAAACCTCATCAGGCATTCTTTCTGGCTCTCCTTAATTTTACTGTTCGCGAACAGCGTGGTGCATTGATCGAGACTTCGAGCGGCTTTGGCACATCATGCTGCAACTAATCGAACCTTCCTTGTCAATGAAGTCCCTGATCCGGCGGCTGCAGCATGGGAGCAGCATCCCGGCCGCGAGCCATTTGCAAGGAAACCGCTGATGGCAGGGTGACGGAGAAGCGCTCCAGGTCGGATCGTATCTCTTCCTCTCTCTCGGGAGAGGTGCTGTAAAAAACGACACATTGATAAGCGACGACCGTTGGCGCCTTCGGCAGGCACATCTGCGCGATCGCATGCCAGCCGGGTGGAATGTGAAACCAGGCGGGATAGAGAATGGCGAGAGGGACGTCGTAGCGGCGAACGATGCCGGATAGCCAGTCCGCCGATTTCTCGGCGTGGGTGGAAGCTTCTACCGAAGCGAGCCCGTAGACATCAAGAACATAAGCCCCGGGTCGGCGCTCGAAACTGGTCCATCCGAGATCGTTGACCGCGTAATCCCCTGTGTAGAACTGCGTTACGAAGCGATGCATCTGGTACTGCTGTTCGTAGACCTCGAGCGCCGCTGTCGATGTGTCCGCGGTTGCCTTGATATAGGAAGAAGCACAGAACACCAGTCCAAGAGAGAAGAAGCCGAAGAGATAGCGAGGACGCTCTGCCAGGACACGCAGGCAAAGCAAAGTCAGAAAGATGATCGCGTAGACTTCGTATCGGTAGAACCACCCGAAGCGCCCGATAAGAAGCTGAAGAAACCCGAGCGCTGCCGCGCCTCCGCAAACATAGCGCCTCGCCCTGGTCTCCGCGCTCCGGGTCAAGCCCACAAACAAGAAGGAGAGAATTGCGATCGGATACCGTTCAGGCTCGATGAAAGCGTTGTGAACACTATCTTTTAACTGGCCGATTACCTTCCATGGCAGACTGGCGTGCGCGTACGCATTTCCCTTGACGAGAACAGACATCGGCAGCAAAGGCAACCCGTGCGATTTAAGGAATACCGAAAAGCTAACCAGCGGAACAAGACTGAAGCCGAGAACAAAGAGGGCCTTTCTCCATTGCTTCAGGCCGACGAGGGCGATGGAAATTGCCAGCGTGAGCGTCAGGTCTTCGTAGCGGATCGCCGGGGCGATGGCAGCGGCGGCAAGACACCATGTGGGAATCTGCTGCTCGGAGAATGCTTCGACCATGCCGATGGCGCAACAGATGGACACGAGAACCTGCAGCACGTGCTCCATGCCGACCATCGTCAAACTGGCCAGGTTTGCGACGAAAACAAGAAGCATGACCGTCAAAGCCTGCTTCCACCATGCCATACGACCCTGCTCGTTGACCTGCGCAGGCCACCTGCCTGCCTGCCAGCCAAGCAGGAGCGCCGCCGCGGTGCCAAACAGGAGATTCCAGGCCAGAGGCAGATAGGCGGAATGCGCGCTGCCGACGCCCGGAATGAGAAGGAATGGCCAGATCAGGCTCGAAGACGGCGAGGAAAACTCGTTTGCATTGATGCCGTAATGGCCGTGGGCCAGGTTCTCGGCCAGGGCAAGATGAATATACGGATCATCAAGCGCGTACAGAAAGTGGCCGCCGGTTGCGGCCACTATGCCGCGGTACAAGAACAGAACGAGCAGCAGGTAAAAGGCCACCGCGAACAAAGCCAGGCTGTAGCGGGAGTCGATCGTACCCCGGGCGGTCATGAGGCCATCGTATACGAAGAGCGGAACAGGATTCTGGCCTGAGCGAGGGTCCCTCTGCCATGAGTTTGGAGTGCACCGAGGCTGATGAAGCAGCAAAGGCCCGGCTGCATCGCCGGGCCTTTCCTGCTGCTGTTGCTGCGCCGAGGGCGCGCGCGCGCGTGGGACTTACTCGGCGGCCATCTCTTCGGCCTCGCCTTCCTGGCGCATGATCTCGAGCTCGCGCTCTTCGGCTTCATGCTGGGCCTGGACCTCCTGCTGGACGCGGGCTGCCGCTTCCTCAAGCTCCGGGGAGAGCTGGATGTTGCGGTAGTACTCCATGCCCGTGCCGGCAGGGATGAGGCGGCCGACGATGACGTTCTCCTTGAGGCCGCGGAGGTTATCGACGGCGCCGTTGATCGAGGCCTCGGTAAGCACGCGCGTGGTCTCCTGGAAGCTGGCG
>CAZZYH010000096.1:0-13385 GCA_964658225.1 Vulcanimicrobiota bacterium
TGACTCGCCGGGCGATCGCGGCCAGGCTCGCAATCTGGCGCGCTCCAGCCATCTTCAAGAACAGAATCGCAACCTGGACCCAAGGAGAGTTCTCATGCAGGCACTTGTGATGAAACAGCCCGGCGATGTGGTGGTCGAATCGGTAGCCGAGCCCACGGTTCGGGAGGGAGAAGTCTTGCTCAAGGTCAAGCGAGTGGGCCTGTGCGGCAGCGACCTGAACAGCTATCGCGGAAAGAATCCTCTGGTCCAGTTCCCCCGCATCCTCGGCCACGAAGTTGCGGCGACTGTGGTGCACGACACACCTGGCCGGCCCGACCTTGCCGCCGGCACCGATGTAACGCTTTCGCCCTACACCAGCTGCGGCGCCTGTGCGGCTTGCCGCCGGGGCCGCCCGAACGCCTGCCAGTTCAACCAGACGCTCGGCGTGCAGCGCGACGGGGCCCTCACCGAGTACATCGCGCAGCCGCTTGAAAAGCTCTATGCTGCGCCGCTTTCGCTCAAGGAGTTGTGCCTGGTCGAGCCGCTCACGGTCGGCTTCCACGCGGTCGCCCGCGGTCGCATTACCCCGGCCGATACGGTCGCGATCATCGGCTGCGGCGGCGTCGGTCTCGGGTCCGTGGCCGCGTCCGGCTTTCTCGGCGCTCGCACCATCGCCATCGATGTTGATGACGCCAAGCTGGAGGTGGCGCGCAAGGCCGGCGCCACGGACCTGATCAACACCACGCGCGAGTCCATGCACGACCGGCTGGTCGAGATGACCGGCGGCCACGGTCCGGATGTGATCATCGAAGCCATCGGCCTGCCGGAGACATTTCGCGCCGCGGTCGAGGAAGTTGCATTCACGGGCCGGGTGGTCTACATCGGCTATGCGAAAGAGCCGGTGGCCTACGAGACTCGCTTGTTTGTGCAGAAAGAGCTGGACATCCTCGGATCGCGCAACGCCCTGCCGGCCGACTTTCGCGCGGTCATCCAGATGCTCGAGCAAGGCCGCTTCCCGGTGGAGGACGCGGTGAGCGCGATCGTCACCATGGAAGAAGCGCCGCGGTCCATTGCCGACTGGAGCAGTCACCCGTCACGGTTCTCGAAGATCATGGTGCGCCTGGATTAAACCGGTGCGGGATCTGTGGAGCGAGTCTGCGCGGTCAAGCCTTGCAATGGGGAGAAGCACGCGGAGGATCGATCCTGGGCCACAGTTGGCCCGCTGCTGCGTCGATCCTCCGCACTCCTCTTCGTACTTCCTGTTTAGTGGCTCACCGTCCCCCAGTTGTTGACCAGGTTGAGCGCGTTGACCGTGCCGATGCCGGTGGCGAAGTCCCAGCCCGTCGCCGTGCCGTATGCCGGCAGGTAGCTCGTGTTGGAGGTGGAGAGCACGCCGTAGGTTCCCGACGGGCGATAGCAGTTGTGCGTGCCCGTGCAGTTGACGTCGATATCGCCCTGCTTGACGTCATAGAAGGTGCAGGTTGCGCTCACGCCGTTGCCGTTGGTCGAGTTGCAGCTGCTGTTACCCGAGGAGCCGTACTCTTTCTTGGCCAGGTTGTAGTACGTCGTGTCCGGATTGCCCCAGGCCGAATTCGTCTTCTGATTCACGAGCGACTGGATGGCGGCCATGATCGGCGAAGCGAAGGATGTGCCGCCGGCGCCCGACCAGGTGCTCGGTGCGCCGGTACAGGCCGTGCCTCCATTATTTACATCCGAGTAGCAGTAGATGTAATAGTGCCCCCACACGCCGTTGGCAGCAAAGAGGCTGACATCCGGGATGTCGCGCACGCTGTCTGCAGGATTGCCCAGAAGCCCGCTCTGGAAGCTGGGCTTGGCGTACCCCTTGCAGGTGCCCGAGGCCACGCCCGCCGTGCTTGCCGCACCTGTCGCGCAGTTGCTCGGGCCGCCGGAACCCGAGGCTGTGCTTAGGTAGTAATCCTCCCCGGTTGCCGAGTTGCAGGCGCCCGCTGCACCATAGCTGGTCGAGTAGCCCAGCGCCGTCGCGATCAACTTTGAGGCGCACGAGTTGTTCCACGGAATCTCAGGGATATAACTCCTGGCGCTGGCATACGTGCTGGTGTTGGTCGCATTCCAGTAGGTGCTGTTTGAACCCGCGTAGGTATCCCCAAAATCAGTGCCGCCGACGGCCACGTTGTAAGGCGTGCTGGCGAAGCCGGAGACGGTGATGCCGTGCGTGGCATTGGATTGATCTGCATCCGAGGAGGCGGCGCCTTCGTCGCCCGAGGAGACAAAGACCGAGATCCCTTCGGCGACGGCTGACTTATAGGCATTGTTATAGGCCAGGTTCGCCGTCGCTCCGTTTTCGCTCTCCGACTCCCCGTACGAGATGGACACGATCTTCGGTGGCTTGGAACCATTGATCAGGTTGTTCAGAGCGATTAGGCCGCCGAATGTGGCGCTGGTATCGGCACACGAAGCCAGCACGATCGCCGCCGAGGGAGCCGCGGCCGAAGCCCACTCCGCATCGAGGATCGCTTCGCCGTCATCGGCATTGACACCCGGGTTTGTACAGTTGCCGGGATGCTCCTCGGTAAAGCTTCCGGCCGTGTAGGACGAGAGTCCGAACTTGGAGCGGAAGGTCGTCCAGTCGGTCGTCGAATACACGTTTGTGTCTTCAATCACAACGATGGTCTGGCCCTGCCCCGAATAGCCTGCGGAAAAGAGTGCTTGCAAATTGTAGATCGTAGCCAGGTCCCCCGGAGACATGGCCTCGTAGGTGCCCCCATACGAGGAGAAGGTGTAATCGGGATGCAGCGCGCCGGACCGGGTGACAGCCGTTCCCTCTTGCGTTTGAGCACCCGTGCGCGTGTCAAAGTGCACCGGGCGAATCTGCTGATGAAGAGCATGCGGGCGAAAATCGTTCAGACTCACCACGCCTGCCACCACCCCCGCGAGCGCCGCAGGAATCGAGGGATCTGTCAGGTTCGCGACATGATGCTCTCCTCCCACTTCCAGATTGTGGAGCGAGGTTTTAAAGGCGGCCGAAGCCTGCTCGGCGGTGCCCGAACAATCGATCACCATGTTATTCGCCGAGACAGAGTTCACAGTAAGTCCGCGCTCGGTGAGCCAGGACGTGACGGCGGCGATATCCTGCGCCGACGGTCCGTACTGCTCGCCCAGCTCTTCTGCGCTCAGCCACTTGTGATAGTTCGAGGAGCTGCTGTCGTTGAGTTCTTCGATGTAGGCGCTCAGCGCAGCTTCGCGCTCGGCCGGCCTCTTGAGCTGGATGAGCATATGTTCGAGACGCAGCGAGGGCGCAACCGGGCCGCGATCGTTGGCGGCATTGCGCGCGGCAGAGCGGGTATTGCCGCTGATGCGCACCGTCTGTTCCGGATCGACGGGCGCCAGGACCAGAGAGCGCGCTGTGTGTGAACCCTGTGCATGCAGCCAGGGCGTAAGTGCGGCTGCAGTAAGTGAGAGGATACCGAGAACACGGGCAGAACGATTGCTGCAGAGCGGCATAGATTTTCCTCGAACCAGACGTGTAGACCCCGTGGAAGAGAATCGAAAGCGGAGACGCGCGGAAGCCCGCAAGCTCTACTTCCCCAAAGAGCGGCGATGCAGCCTGGGAGAGCATCAGAGCATGTCGATCAAAGAGTCAGTCGTTCCCTGTTCAGGGAAACACAGCAGGCAGATGCGTGTAAATCGCAAACTCGGAGTTTGGCCAAGAGTTGCCCAAAAGAGACCGGTCGAGGCTGGAGGGGGCAGAGTTGAGGCTGGGTGACACACCCCTTGAGGCTGCGAAGGATCGCGCATCCCCACCTGCAGGCGACGCGCTCGCTCGCCTCGAGCGATCGATGCACAGCAACCGATATCCTGTGCACAAAAACTTCACAGCGTGAATTACAGCGTGATGGAACGCGGGGCAAAACGGGCCGACGTTCTCGAACACGCCTGAATCCTCGATACGCGCTCGGTTCCTTGCAGGGCACGCTCCATCAAGAAGACAAGCCGGATGAGAAGAACGGCGAGGCGGGGCATCGTCGATGCTCATCTGCGGAGACATGCACGCTTGCCCACTCCGGAGGGAGCGAGCCTGCGCGTGCAAATTGCGCGGCGCTTCGTCGCACTTTAGAGCGATGGCGCAAAAAAGCAAGACGCAAGCTTGGGTCTCGCCTACACGCGCTGGGACGCCGTGGATGCGTGTCGATCCATTTTCAAGGCGCCGATCTTCCTGATCGCTTTCAGGAATCCGCGTCGCGAGTGAACAAGAGTTTTCTCTTGGCTTGTCTTTTCTAGATGGCGTGTTACTGTGGTATTAGCTCACTTACCGAAAACACCGCAACAAGAATTGCATTTAGGCCGGCGCGGTTGGCATCGCCTGTTGCTGCCAGAAACGAAGCGACTGTTTCAGGGAGTGGCCGGACGCACCGTCAAGTGTTTCGATTTGAGCCGGTGATGGGCACGGATTCGCATTTCGTTGGAACAACGCTCGCGTGCTTATGTCGGATGGGCAACACTTTGCTGCTGCGCACGCGAGAGAACCTTCGCCGAGTAACCCCGCAGAGTAGCCCGGCAGCAGGAGGCGCTCGGTAAGTGTGGACCCTGCGAAGGGGAATGTGTAAGCAACCCTTCGCATACGCGCACAGCATCCAACGAGACCGAGGAGTCTGAATGCCACCAGCGAAACAAGACATCGCGGCTGCGCCAGGCACTCTCAGCGATCGTTTTCCTCTGCTTTGTTTTTCTCACCTTCGTTGGAACTTCGTGTATCAACGCCCACAGCATTTGCTGAGCCGGGCAGCCCGGCACGCAGAGGTCTTTTATCTTGAAGAGCCTTTGCTGGTCGATGTCGCCGAGCCTGAAATGCGCACCGCATGCGAACCGGGCGGCATCACGGTGTTGACGCCACTGTTGCCCATGGCTACGGCCGACTCTGCGGATCGCGTAGAGATGCAACGCAGGCTACTCGATGCATTCCTTGCCGATCATACGATCGGTTCATTTATCGCCTGGTATTACACGCCCATGGCCCTGCTCTTCTCCGATCATCTGCAACCCATGCTTACTGTCTATGACTGCATGGATCAACTTTCTGCCTTCGATGGCGCACCCCCGGCATTGCTCGAGCAGGAGCGTCGCTTATTCCGGGCTGCCGATGTGGTCTTCACCGGGGGAAGAAGTCTCTACGAAGAGAAGCGCAGCAAGCATGAGAACGTGCACCTGTTTCCAAGCAGCGTCGATCGCGCGCACTTCATGGCCGCGCGTGAGCAGCAGGCGGAGCCCGAGGACCAGGCAGACATTGCCCATCCGCGCATCGGTTTCTTCGGGGTGCTCGATGAGCGACTAGATCAGGAGTTGCTCCGCGCAGCAGCGGCCGCGGAGCCGGACTGGCATTTTGTGCTCATCGGCCCGGTCGTTAAGATTAGCGAGCAAGCACTGCCGCGGGCCGCGAACATTCACTACCTTGGACAGAAGCAGTACACGGACCTGCCCAAGTACCTGGCGCACTGGGAGGTGGCGATGTTGCCTTTCGCGCAAAATGCGTCGACGCGGTTTATCAGTCCTACCAAGACGCCCGAGTACCTGGCTGCAGGCAAACCTGTGGTGTCCACACCAGTGCGGGACGTCGTCGAACCGTACGGCCGACTGCGCCTCGCGCGCATTGCAGCAGACGCGGAAGCATTCTGCGATGCCATCCGCGCGTCGCTCGAGCCCGCGGACCCCGATTGGCTGCCGGCTGTCGACCGCTTCCTCAGCCACACCTCGTGGGATGAGACCTTTGCAGGCATGTGGCATGAGATCGGACGGTTACAAGCTTCGCTCCATGCGGCGAATCAAAGTGAGGGGGTCCTGGATGTTTGATTTCTTAATTGTGGGTGCAGGCTTTGCCGGCAGTGTGCTGGCGGAACGGCTGGCCAGCAAGCTTGATGCACGCGTATTGATCGTTGAAAAGCGCCCGCACATCGCGGGCAATGCGTATGACTTTTACAACGATGAAGGTCTGCTCGTGCATAAGTACGGCCCCCATATCTTCCATACCAATGCCAAGAAGGTATTTGACTATCTCTCTCGCTTTACCCAGTGGCGGCCTTATGAGCATCGCGTACAGTCCAGCGTCGACGGGCAACTGGTGCCGATGCCCATCAATCTCGATACACTCAATGCTCTCTACGGGCTGCATCTCAACTGTACCCAGGTGGAAGAATTTCTGGCCTCACTCGCCGAGCCTAAGGAAAAAATCGTTACCTCGGAAGATGTGGTGGTAAGCCGGGTAGGCCGCGAGCTATATACCAAATTTTTTCGCAACTATACGCGCAAGCAGTGGGATCTGGATCCCTCCGAGTTGGACGCCTCGGTGACCGCGCGCGTGCCCATCCGCACCAGCCGGGACGACCGCTACTTTACCGATCAGTTCCAGGCCATGCCGCTGCACGGCTACACCCGGATGTTTGAAAAGATGCTCGACCATCCCAACATCAGCGTGATGCTGAACACGAAATACGCAGACATCGAAGAGGAGATTGCCTTCCGCGAGCTGATCTTTACCGGCCCGGTCGACGAGTACTTCGATTACTGCTACGGCAAGCTGCCGTATCGGTCGCTGCGCTTCGAGCACCAGACCCATGACTGCCGGACCTTTCAGCCGGCGGCGGTCATCAACTATCCCAACGAGCACGCCTATACACGGGTCACCGAATTTAAATATCTCACCGGCCAGGAGCATGCCAAGACCAGCATCGTCTACGAGTACCCGATGAGCGAAGGCGATCCCTACTATCCGATTCCCCAGCCGCAGAATGCCGAGCTCTACGGGCGCTACAAAGCCCTGGCGGACGCGCTGCCCCGCGTGCATTTTGCCGGCAGGCTGGCGACCTACAAGTACTACAACATGGACCAGGTAGTCGCGCAGGCGCTCGCACTCTTCGCCAAGCTCGCCGACGGCGCCGCCGAGTTGACCCCGCTCCAGAAATCCCTCGTCTCGCTCCCTGTCGAACTGGGAGCCGACCAGGACAGCCTTTCCAGCCAGGCCGGTGGGGGCAGGGCGGCGTGAGCCCTCATGGCTGACTCTTTTGCCCGAGACACCGCCGCACCCCCCGAGGTGTGGGGCGGCGCCGAGTACACCTGCAATCGCGTACATGGCACCTACTTCGACCAGATGGATCTCTCCGGACATGCGGCGCGCCCGGACGATCTCGCGCTGTTCGCCTCCGCCGGCGTCCGTCGGCTTCGCTGCGGCGTCCTTTGGGAGCGGCATGAGCGGGAGCGGTCCTGGCGCTGGTCTGACACCTACCTGCGCGCCGTGCAAGAGGCCGGCATGCGCCCGGTCGTCGGCCTGGTGCACCATGGCAGCGGTCCGCCGCACACCGACCTGCTCGATCCCGAATTTGCCACCAAGCTGGCCGCCTACGCAGGACAGGTGGCCGAGCGCTACCCCTGGGTCGAGGCGTACACCCCGATCAATGAGCCTCATACCACTGCTCGCTTTGCCGGCCGTTGCGGTCTGTGGTATCCGCATCACTGCTCTCGTGAGAGTTATCTGCGCGCCTTGATCCACCAGATCAAGGCCGTCGTGTTGAGCATGCGCGCCATCCGCAACATCCGCCCCGATGCGCAACTGATCCAAACCGATGATCTCGGTCGGATCTTCTCCACCCCGGAGCTGGCCGCAACCGGGGCCCTGTTCAGCGAACGGCAATGGCTTCCCTTCGACCTTCTCTGCGGCCTGGTCAATCGATCGCACCCTCTCTTCCGCTACCTGCTCGAGGGCGGACTGAGCGAGCGTGAGATCTTCTGGTTTGAAGACAATGCCTGCCCTCCCGACATCATCGGAGCGAACTACTATGTCACGAGCGATCGCTTCCTCGATCATCGGCTGAGCCTTTATCCGGAGGCGTACCGCTCGGCAGAAGGCCCTTTTGTCGATCTCGAAGCGGTGCGGGTCCGCGCCGAAGGCCTGCAGGGTTTCGAGTCGATCCTCCGTGAGGCGCACGCCCGCTATGGCCTGCCCGTCGCTATCACCGAGGTGCACCTGGGCGACTGCGTGGAAGAGCAGATCCGCTGGGCCGCGGAGGCTTGGCACGCCGCGCGCCGCGCGCAGCAGGCCGGCGTCCGCTGCGTCGCCGTCACGTTCTGGGCCCTGCTCGGCTCCTACTACTGGAATGCCCTGGTCACCAAGGCCAACGGGCACTATGAGCCAGGTGTCTTTGACGTACGCAGCGGCAGCCCGCAGGCCACCGCCCTGGCTGAGATCGTGCTCCAGTGCGCCCGAGGAGAAACGCCCCACCACCCCGCACTGGCGCAAGCCGGCTGGTGGCGTCAGCCGAGCCGGATCCAGTATGCGCATACCCTGGAGCCCGCAGCCGAGAGCCTGCTGTTTGACGCCACTACCGCTGCATGATGTGCTCTCGCCACACCGTCTCGACCTGCGGATCATAGTCGGGTCCGGGGTTCGACACAGTGCCGCTGGTGGCCTGCGCGATCGCCTCGAGCGAGGCCTTCGGTGTGCGGTCGGCGTAGAGCAGGCCGTTGACTTCCTGGTAGGTGTCGGTAAATTGCGTGTAGCAAAAACCGGCCAGCGCCGGCGCGTTGCGGACCGACTCCAGCAGAGCCCCGTACTGGTCCAGCAACTGCTGCGGGGTGCGCGAACGGGAGTAGCCCCAGCTCGCCTCTTCCTCGCCGCCAAAGGCAATCCCGCCAAACTCCGTAAGGATGATCGGCTGCGCACAGGCAACGCTCTCCCCGGCCAGCGTCAGGATTCTGCCGCCCGGCCGTTCACGCTTGAGCAGCCGTGTTTCGAGATCGCCCAAACCGTATCGGCGGCCGATGCGCTCGGGCTGGTCGTCATAATCGTGAATGCCGATCATATCCGTGGCCACGCTCTCCCAGCCGTCGTTGCCGATCACCGGGCGGCTCGGATCGAGCGCCTTGGTCAGGTGGTAGAGCGCCTGCACGTAGTGCCGCTGCGCGGGGCTCTCCGGCAGATCCGGCACGCCCCAGCTTTCATTGAACGGCACCCAGGCAACAATGCACGGGTGGCTGCGGTCACGCTCCAGCACCTCCAGCCACTCCCGCGTGAGCCGGTGAATCGACTTGGCCGTGTAGCGGTAGGCGCTCGGCATCTCTTCCCAGACCAGCAGCCCTAACCGGTCGGCCCAGTAAAGAAACCGCGCGCTTTCGATCTTCTGGTGTTTGCGCACACCATTGAAGCCCATCTTCTTCACCAACCCGATATCGGTGCGAAAGGCCTCGTCATTCGGCGCGGTGAGCCCGGTGCGCAGCCAGTAGCCCTGGTCGAGCACCAGCCGCAACGTGAGCGGCCGGCCGTTGAGCACAAAGCGGTCGCTCTGCGTAGCCACCGAACGCAGCGCTGTGTAGCTTTCCACCGAGTCGAGCAGCCGGCCGTCGGGATCGTGCAACTCCACCCTGGCCTCGATCAGGGTCGGCGAGGTGGGCGACCAAAGCAGCGCATTGCGAAAGTCATCGATGCCCGGATCGGAGAGGGCGATGCGGCGGTGCACCTCGCCGGCAATGACGGTATAGGTGTCCAGGGCGAGCAGTTGTTCGCCTACGTTGAGCCGGACAGAAAGCTCGAGGGCCCGTGTCGGCGAGCGGTCGAGCGCACGGTCGGATGGCCGCTGACCGGGGGCGCCTGCATCGGCGCCCGCATCCTGCTCCGGGACCTCGTCGAGGATCATCGCCTCGAGCCCGATCTCCCAGCGGTCCAGGCTCGCCGACCAGTGCACCGACCGGATGCGGGTCGCGTTGACCGTCTCCAGCCAGACCGTCTGCCAGATGCCGGTGGTGCGCGGATACCAGATCGAATGCGGCTCAAGCTTCCAGTCCTGCTTGCCGCGGGGCTTGGAGAGGTCGGCGTAATCGTCCTCCGCACGCACCACCACCTCCTGGGTAGAGGCCTGGAGCAGCGCTTCTGTCACGTCCGCCGTAAAAGGCGTGTAGCCGCCCTCGTGGGTGGCCACCTTGTGCCCGTTCACCCAGACCGTCGCCCGCCAGTCCACGGCCTCAAAGTGCAGCAGCAGCCGCTCGCCGGCGTGCAGCCGCGGCTGCTCCCAGGTGCGCCGGTACCAGACCGCCCCGTAGAAGCCGGTGTCCTTGATGCCGCTGGCCTCGGTCTCCGGACTGAAGGGCACAACAATTTTCTGGTTCCACTCCACCAGCCGCGGCGAGGTCCAGGACTTGCCCCGGCCATTGGAGAACTCCCACTCCCCATCAAGCGAGCTCCAGGACTCCCGGCGCATCTGCGGACACGGATGCGGCTGTTCATCTTCCTGGTTCAAAGCTCTCACGCCTGCCTCCTCCAGCATCCCGCCTCCACACAGCTTAGCTGCAAGTCTCTGATCTGATGCACGCTATGGTTACGGATGGATAGACGCGAAAGTTTTGCCGGAACGGGTGGACCGCGCTTCTTTCGAGAACGCTGCCCTGCTTGACAGGGTTTCCTGGGGGCAGGTCGGCGTTGCGATGCTTTCTGCCGGGTCGGGTCTACCGTGGCAGATTGCCGGCGAAAGGCGTCGACGAGAAAATGCTCCCCCGCCGCCGACCAAATCCTGCCGCTCCGAGAAGACGGCCTTGCGCCAGGCTGTCGACCCGAGCCTGCAAGTCCCGCGAGTCTCCGGCCTGTCGTCGACCCTCGGGAACCGACTCCCCGAGGATCGATGGTTCCCGGACGCAGCCCCCTCGCCGCTGCGGCTTGCTGTATTTGTCCATTTCGCAGATACTTCAAGGCGATTCGGAGCAGAGACGCAAACGCCGCGTCTGCACCCGAAGTGCGGGCAGGCAGGGGCACGTTACCGGAAGGGGTACGCATATGGGCTGGTTTTTGAAAGGCCTTTCGAGATCGAGGATGGTTGTTCTGCTGGGCTGCGCCTTTCTCGTCGGACTGGTCCCCGGCGCCCGCGCACAGCAAAGCCTGACCGGCTACTGGGAACTGCGCGTGCCCAACGGGGACGGCACCTTTCGCGAAACCTTCTTCGCACTCGAACAGAAGGGCGACACCCTCTCGGGCAGACTGCTCGGCAGGTCTCCGGCCGGTATCCCGGTCGCAGGCACTCTCAAAGGCGCAGTGGTCCACCTGGAGGCGGCCCCGCCGAGCCCCCCGCCGGGAGCCCCGGACGGCGGCCCCATGCGTCGCCCCATCGCCTTTGACGGCACGTTGCATGACGGCAGAATGTCGCTCGAAACCCGCGGGTTTGGCGGTCAGATTCTCAAAGGCGATGCGGAGCGTTGTTCGCAGCAGGCCGCCATGCCGCCTCCCCCACTGCCCCTGCCGCCGCTGCATGAGCTGCCCGACAACGGCCTCGTCCGCACGCCGCCCATGGGCTGGAACAGCTGGAACAAGTTCGCCGGCAGGATCACCGACGCCGATGTGCGCACGATGGCCGATGCCATGGTGTCGAGCGGGATGAGCAAGGTCGGCTACGTGTACATCAACATCGACGACACCTGGGAGCTCGGCCGCGATGCCGACGGCAAGATCACCACCAACAAGAAGTTTCCCGACATGAAGGCGCTGGCGGACTATGTCCACTCCAAGGGCCTCAAGATCGGGATCTACTCTTCGCCCGGGCCCAAGACCTGTGCCGGCTACGAGGGCAGCTTTGGCCACGAGGTGCAGGATGCGAAGACCTACGCCGCATGGGGCTTCGACTACCTGAAGTACGATCTGTGCGGCGCACGCGCCGTCTACCCCTCCACCCAGCCGGTCCAGCAGGCGCTCTATCAAAAGATGGGAGAGGCCCTTCAGCAGACCGGCCGGCCCATCGTCTTCAGCCTCTGCCAGTACGGGGACAACAATCCCTGGGAGTGGGGCGCCAAGGTAGGCGGCAATCTCTGGCGGACCACCGGCGACGTTCGGGACGCGTGGGACTCGATTGAGAAGATCGGCTTCAGCCAGCTGGCCATCGCCGCCTACGCGCGGCCCGGCCACTGGAACGACCCGGACATGCTGGAGGTGGGCAACGGGGGCATGAATGGGGACGAGTACCGAACCCACATGAGTCTGTGGTCCTTGCTCGCGGCGCCGCTGATCGCCGGCAACGACATCCGCACCATGTCGGAGGAGACCAGGTCCATCCTGATGAACCGCGAAGTAATCGCCATCGACCAGGATCCGGACGCCCGCCCCGTGCAGGTTCTGACCACTGCCGGCAAGGTCGAAATGCTCTGGCGGCCGATGCACGACGGGTCCCTGATCATCGGCATCTTTAACCGCGGCGACAGCCCTGCCTCCGCCGAGCTGCCCTGGAATACGCTCCCCGATGGCTTCGCGGGCCAGGTCGCACCGCGGGTGCGCGACCTGTGGAAGCACGAGCCTGTCGCGGTCCGGGAGGCCGCCTTTACGACTACCGTCGCGCCCCATGGCGTTACCCTGCTTCGGCTCGAAAAAGCGCAGTAGGCCCAGGGCGACCGGCCGGGAGCGGTCGAGCCGGGCTGCTGCCGGGCGCTGCCGAAGGTACACTTGAAGGCATGCGGAGCAAGGATCGACCATGCATCTAGACGACCAGATTTACATTGCCGGCCATCGTGGACTGGTTGGCTCGGCGATCCTCCAGGTACTGGCCGCGCGCGGTTACCGCCACCTGATCACCCGCACGCACCAAGAGCTCGACCTGACCGATGCGGCCGCCGTGCTGGCGTTTTTTGAACAGGCGCGCCCCCGACACGTCGTGCTGGCTGCGGCCAAGGTCGGCGGCATCCTCGCGAACAGCACCTACCCGGCCGACTTTATCCGCGAGAACCTGGCCATTCAGAACAGCGTCATCGAGGCCAGCCGGCAGAGTGGCGTGGACCGCCTGCTCTTCCTCGGGTCAAGCTGCATCTACCCAAAGCTGTGCCCCCAGCCGATCCGGGAAGAGTACCTGCTCACCGGCCCGCTCGAGGCCAGCAACCGGCCCTACGCGCTGGCCAAGATCGCCGGGATCGAAATGTGCTGGAGCTATAACCGGCAGTACGGCACCCGGTATCTTGCCGCCATGCCGACCAACCTTTATGGGCCGGGCGACAACTTTGACCTGCACACCTCGCACGTGCTGCCCGCCCTGATGCGCAAGGTGGTCCAGGCCCGGCGCAGCGGCGCCCGCGAGATCGTGGTGTGGGGCACGGGTACGCCGCGCAGAGAGCTGCTCTACTCGCTCGATATGGCCGAGGCCTGCGTCTTTCTCCTCGAGCTCGAGCAAGACCTGTATGGCTCGCTTCTCTCCGAGACCGAGCCCCCGCTGATCAACATCGGCACTGGCGACGACGTTACGGTTCGCGAGCTGGCCGAGACAGTGTGCCGGGTGATGGGCTTTGACGGCGAGCTCGTCTTCGATACCTCGAAGCCGGATGGCACGCCCAGAAAGTTGCTCGACATCGAGCGCCTGGCCGGGCTCGGGTGGCGTGCAGCGACGGGCCTCGAGCGTGGCATCGCCCTGACCTATGAGGCG
>CAZZYH010000097.1:0-13256 GCA_964658225.1 Vulcanimicrobiota bacterium
TAGACGGCGAGGTCGATCCGGTCGCGTGCGGGCAGGCCGGCTGCGGGCAGCGCGGCGGCGCGGGCGCTCTGCGCGCGCCACTGCTGCCAGGCCACCAGCATGGGAGCGGCAACCGCGATCGAGGAGTAGGTTCCGATCAGGATCCCAACCACCAGCGCGAACGAGAAGTTGTGCAGCACCTCGCCGCCGAACACATACAACGAGAGCGCGGTGAGGAAGGTGAGGCCCGAGGTCAACACCGTCCGCGAAAGCGTCTGGTTGATCGACCGGTTGACGACATCGGCCAGCGACTCGCGCCGCGCCATGGTCAGGTTCTCCCGGATCCGGTCAAAGACGACGATCGTGTCATTCATCGAGTAGCCGATCAGGGTGAGGATGGCGGCGATGACCGTCAGCGAAACTTCCTTGTCGGCCAGCGAAAAGGCGCCGACGGTGATCAGCGTGTCGTGAAAGACAGCCACCACCGCGGCCACACCGTAGATCAGCTCAAAGCGGAACCAGAGGTAGACGAGCATGCCGGCCAGCGAATAGAGCGTCGCGAGGACCGCCTGTTTGCGGAGCTGCGCGCCTACCTGCGGGCCGACGATCTCGACGTTGCGCACCGTGAATCCGGAGAGGTAGGCGCCCTGCTTGAGTGCCTCGACGACAGGCGCATCGGCCACGCTCGAGAGATGATCGATCGCGTCGACCAGCCCGCCATGCTGCTGGTCGCGGTAGGCCAGGATGGCCTCGGACTGGGCCAGGTACTTGGCGTTCGCCGCATCCGAAGGGGTCGCGCCGGACGCGCCCACGGTGTTCAGATGCTCGGGATTCTGCTGGTCGAGAAAGGCCGAGAGCGTTCCGCGTCCGGCATTGTCGAGATCGAGCTTGCCTGCCGTTGCCCCGGAGGCGTCAGAGGAGTAGTGCCGCTCAAGTGTCTGCACGATCACCGCGCGACCCTGGTCAAGCGAGGCCTCCGAGGTCGCGGACTGCGCGAGGGTGATGATCACCTCGTTCGAGCTCGCCGGCCCGTAGGTGGTGATGCGAGCATCCTTGAGCCCGGCGCGGTCTGCTGCCGAGCGGATGCGGTCCACATTCGGGCTGCGGTCAAAGCGGATCCGCACCACGGTGCCGCCGCGGAAATCCACGTCCAGCGGCAGGTGGTGCCAGAAGAGCAGCGACAACACGCCGGCCACGCTGAAGATCAGCGAGAAGCCGAGGAAGTACCACTTCTTGCCCAGCCAGTCGATCTTGGCATCATGAAACAGTTCCACTTGCTTTACCGCCTACTCATCTTAGGATTCGTGAAGAGCCGCCCCTTGAGACCGGGGGACTCGTTTGCAGCCGGCAGGCTGCGCGTAAGCGGAGGGCCTTTGGCTGCCCGGCGCCCCGTCGATCGTCCGCCACGTCCCGGCTCGTCCCGGCTCCCGCCAGGCTGGCTCAAGCAGCCCCGGGGATCGGCCTCGGCCTCTGAGTCAAACTTTGGGCCCGCCTCGAGCGCTCGAGCAGCTCTGTGGTCCGGGGGCGCGGGAATGGAATTCGACTAGCCCTTGCGCATGGCCCGTACGAGCGCTCGTTTGACAAAAAACGAAGCAGCCGCGACCGCCATGCCGCCAAAAAATACCAGCGATCCGCGTCCCAGCATCGTGGTCGACTCGGCATGTGTCTGCCCTGGAAGCAGTCTCTCCAGATACGTCGGTTCTTCTTCTAACAACTCGGTCATATGGAAAGCGCCTCCCCGCGCTGGTGCCGTTGCAGATTGGCGTCAAAGATCGTCCGCGAAACGAACACTGCTGTAAAGATATTCGCGAGCAGCCCGAAAGTCAGCGTCACGGCAAACCCACGCACCGGTCCAGTCCCGAACAGGAACAGGATCGCCGCCGAGACAATCGTGGTTACGTGCGTGTCAATAATCGTCGTCCAGGCATGGGCAAAGCCCTGGTCGACGGCCGCGCCCGGGGCCTTGCCGGCGCGCCGCTCTTCGCGGATGCGCTCAAAGATGAGCACGTTGGAGTCCACGCCCATGCCGATGGTCAGGATCACCCCGGCGATGCCCGGCAGGGTGAGCGTCGACCCGGTAAAGCCCATGAAGCCGAGCAGGATGACCAGGTTGAGGAAGAGCGCCAGGTCCGCGTTGATGCCCGCGCCACGGTAGTAAAAGAGCATGAAGGCCATCACTGCCAGCATGCCCACCACCGAGGCGAGCACACCCTGCCGGATCGAGTCAGCGCCGAGCGAGGGTCCTACCGAGCTCTCCTGCAGGTAGTGGATCGAGGCGGGGAGCGCGCCGGTACGCAGCAGCATCGAGAGGTCTTTGGCCCCCTGCGCGTCCATCGAACCGCCGGAGATCGTACCCTGGTCGCGAATCTGGTCATGGATGTTCGCGACTTCCCGGATCTTGTTGTCGAGCACCACGGCCAGGGCCTTGCCCTTGTTGGCGCCGGTAAAATCGGCAAAATGGTTGCCGGCCGCGGTGGTCAGGTAGAACGTAACCTGCGGCTGGCTCGTGTTCTGATTTACGCCAGCCTGCGCATCGCGAATGTCGGTACCGGCAACTTCGGCCGTTTTCTTAACCGCGTAGACTTGATCGGCCGATCCCGCAGCAGCGGCGCCAGGGGAGGCGTGAAGCAGTACGGTGTCATAGGGGACGGTGCCGCCCAGCGAGGCCAGCGCCGCGGCCTCGTCCGGGAACGGGCCGCCGGTCACTTCGTGAATCTCGAGGCGCGCGGTGGACTGGATGACATCCTTGACGCGGCCGGGATCGTCGATGCCCGGCAGTTCGACCAGGATCTGCGCCGAGCCCACGTTGTACTCCTGGATCACGGGTTCGGAGACGCCGAGCGAATCAACCCGGGTGCGGATGACATCGATGGCTTGCGCAAGGGTATTGGTTTTGAGTTCGGCGATGGCAGAGTTCTTCATCGCGAGAGTCAGCCCGCCGTTGGCGCTGCTCGAGATGTCGTACTGCGCCGAGTAGCGATTGGCGAGCGCTGTGCGCGCGTCGCTAAGCTTGCCCGGTGGAATGCCGTTGATGACGATGGACGTGGGTTTGGTTGCGTCCGGCTTGGTGGCGGTCGCGGTGATGCCATTCGACTGCAGATCACTCTGCATGTGGACCATGTCAGCGTCGGTTGCGCCGCTCACCGCCTCATCGACCATTACCTGCAGGATCAGGTGGGTCCCTCCGCGCAGATCGAGACCGAGGTTGATGCGCCGCTCGATCGAGGCGCGCAGGCCGCCGTGGGGAATGCCGAAGATGCCGTACACAAAGACCAAGAGCACAGCAACGATCAGCAGAGCCTTGGTTCGCAGATTCTTGCGCATAATGTCTGTAGAAACCTATTTCTCCCCGTCTTCGGTAGTGACTGAAGCAATGGCGCTCTTGACGATTTCAAGTTTCACGCCGTCTGGCTGGACGCGGATATGGAGCGCGTCCTCGCGCAGGGCGATGATGGTTCCGCGGATGCCGCCGGTCGTGGTGACCCGGTCGCCGGGTTTGAGGCTCGCGAGCATTGTCTGCCACACCTGCTGCTTCTTTTGGTTGGGCCGCATGAGCAGAAAGTAGAAGACGACCGGGATCAGCACGAAAGGCAGAAGCGAGGTAACGCCGGGCGGGATCCCGGCAACGCCGGCAAGAAGCAACGCAAACGCAGGAGTCAAAGCTTGTTCCTTTTCTAGCAGGGAAGCAGCCGCGGAGTCACCGGGCAGCCTGCAAGCGGCGCCGGCCGGCAGCGCCGCCTGTTTACGAGGTCATGAGCTAGACTACCAGTGACGCAAGGGTCCGGCCAACCCGAGGTACGTCGCTTCTGCATCCCTGACGGCCGGTGCGGCCGGCTTGCGCCTGCGGAGAAGCCAATTGGCAGCGGGTCGATCCTTACTCCGCCGCACTCCGCAGTACTCCACCGCGCGGTTCTGAACCAACCGCATGGCACGCTGCGTGCCGCCGAGTTCGGTATCTTCAATCGTGTAGGTCGATCCAGCCTTGCGCGCGCCAGCCGATCCTTGAGAATGAAGGTCGCTACCCCGTGGGCCTTAGAATGGGCCCGGCTAGGCAAGGAGCCCGCTCTTAGCGGTGCCCGCCTCCACGCTCGCCGCCACCGCCCGGAGCGCGCCCCTGAAAGCCCCCCATGTGCTCCCCGGTGGGCGCATGATCCGCCTGGCCGACATGGCCCCGGCCATCCCGAGCCTCGTTGCCCTGGAAGTGACTGAAGGCCTGGGCACCCCGATCCGGGTGGGGACCGTGGTAGCCAAAGTGTGGATCGTAGCGGTTGTCGACATGGCCGTAGAAGCCCCTCGGGCCGTGAAACCAGGGGCCGGCCCCGATAAAGACCCCGCCTACAAACCAGTCCGGCCCGTAGTAGCCGTATGGCGCGCAGTCATAGGGTGAGTAATCGTAGTAGCCGTAGGGACACACGGGCGCCGGGCCGATCTGGATAGAAACCTGTGCCGGGGCGGAAGCCAGGCTGGCGAAACTCAACAGGCCGGCCGTGAGAGCGGAAAAAGCAAGGTGTTTCGCTTGCATGGAAACTCCTTCAGTCCTCTACTAGGAGTGCCTGGGATCGTACTGAGTTGTTCCATCTCCTTTCCAGGCGCGCCCCATCGGCAACAGACGCAGCGCCGTCGGCACGATCGCTTTCACGAGACGGCTGTCATCTTGAAAATAGCCTGGGCATTCGAGCTATCGAATCCAAGATCGAGCCGCCCCGCCTCGGGCGAACCTTCCGGGATTGGGAGCCGGGTGATGAGTTCCAAGAACGAGCCCGGTACCTCTCGCTCCACGATGCCGCCAGCCTCGGTGCGAAACGTACGCATCACTCGAGCAGCTAAAAACGCTGTCTGTCTTACCCGTCCTGTCTGGGAGCGTTCCACGGTTGGCTTGAGCGCCTCGCCGAGGGTTTTCTGCTCCGCTGCTACGGCGTCCACGTCCGCCACGCGGTCTGTTACATGGTTGAACGCATTGCCCTCAGTGGCGATCCAGGCCATCTCTGCCGACTCGGCAAGCAGCGCCTCGTAGTCCTGCACCGCGACCTCCGCATGGTGGCGTCCGAAGCACCCCACCAGCACGGGGAGCAAGCGCACGGAGTCTTCAATGGACAGCCAGCCTTGCCGCTCGAGCAGACTCAGCAGCTGCATGGCTCCGGCGGTCAAAGGGTCCAGCGAGGTACCGGTAACGCGCGCTACTGTCTCTTGAAAGTCTGCCCCAAATTGTTCCACGTGGAACACACTTACGAAGAACTGCGCAACGTCTTCCGGGAAATCCCGATGAGCGTAGGAGTAGCCGGTCATCTTTAGCTTCTCGAGCGGATAGGTCCCGTGCAGCGCGTATCCGAGCGGCCGCAAGAGTCGCGTAATCGATTCCTGGCCGGCAGGTAAGCCGCCTAACAGGTGTTGGGCCCCGATCGAACCCACTGTCCGCACTGCGCCGTGGTCGTGAAGCACCGTTCGCCCGGCGGTCTCCGCCCTCGCAACGTACGCCTCGGCGGCCGGCACCCGGCGGAGCAGGTCTTCAAACAGCAGCATATTCAGGGCCTGGGCCAGCACCGCTCGCGAGGCTTGATCGGCTGTTTCCGCCGCGATTGCCGGGGCAACGACCAACACCCGCAGCAACCTCTCAGCGCGCTCCTTGCCCACCATTCGCTCCAGCAAGACCTCCAGAGTACCCCGTGCCGTCATCGCCGTTCCTCGCTTTCTGGTGCCGCCTGTGCGGCTGCTCCGTCATCATGACAGTGCTTGCTATCGTTCGTCGACGCGCTTGGCCTCGCCTAGACTGCGGCGGCCAGTGCGGCCCGCACACGTCTCATCGTGTCCAGGTAGAAAGCCAGGTTATGTACGGAGTTCAACACGCCCGCCAGCGGCTCGCCACTTGCAAAAAGGTGGCGAAGATAGGCGCGAGAGTAACGTGCGCATACCGGGCAACTGCACTCCGGATCGAGCGGACCCTGATCCTCCGCAAACCTTTGATTCTTGATGTTCAACCGGCCTTCTGAGGTAAAAAGCTGCCCATGGCGGCCGACCCGCGTGGGGATCGTGCAGTCCATCATGTCCACACCCATGGCGGCGTACTCGGCGATCTCTTCCGGGTAGCCGACGCCCATCACGTAGCGAGGCTTGTCCTTAGGCAGGTAAGGCAGGGTCTCCGCGATCACCTCGCGCGTACGCTCGCGTGGTTCCCCTACGGAGAGCCCTCCGATTGCGTAGCCTGGGAAGTCCATCTCGACCAGCCGCCGGGCCGATTCGCGCCGCAGGTCGAGGTACATGCCACCCTGGACAATCCCGAAGAGGTTGGGCGTCGCGCCCGGGTGCACCGTCCCACCGACCCATCGCGGGCCTTGAACAACCGTCGAGTCGCAGCCCGCGACCATCGCAGCCGGAAGGCCGGCCGGGGAGGGAGTTCGATCCCAAGGAGTTTCGTGCTTACGCTTGTCAAAGTGAAGCTTTGATCGCCAAGCCCAGGCCAGCGTCAGATCGAGCGAGCCCCGGGCCCGCGACCAATCTGCCGGGAACTCGGTGCACTCGTCAAAGACCATCGCGATATCCGAGCCGAGGGCCAGTTGTACATCCATGGAGTGCTCAGGGGAAAAGAAGTGCTTGGACCCATCGAGGTGGGAGCGAAACTCTACCCCGTCAGGGGTTACTCTGCGGAGCGCGTTGAGCGAGAAAACCTGGAATCCGCCTGAGTCAGTAAGCAGCGGCCTTGGCCAACTCATGAACCGGTGCAGGCCGCCCATTCGCCGGATCGCCTCGTGCCCGGGTCGCAAGTATAGATGGTAGGTGTTGCCGAGGATGATCTGGGCCCCGACTCCATCGGCGCCAAGCGTCTCGAGCATCCCTTGGGGTACGGCTTTTACTGTAGCTGCGGTCCCGACCGGCATAAACGCCGGCGTCTCGACGACCCCGTGCGGGAGAGTCAGGGTTGCTTGCCGTCCGCCGGCCGACGTGCTGCGATGTACTAGAAACTCTAGGGACACTCTGGCGATTTTACCCGCCGAACGTGCTCCGGCTGTGATTACGCCAGGCGGGTTCCCACAATGCGCTCAAGCACATTCAGGGGAGCATGCTGTGGCGCTACCAGTGCCGCCGGCTCCACCAGTACGGTCTGCTCCAATGCATACTGCCCGGCCAGCACAGCGTGGGGTACCGTATCGGTGTACACCATCCAGCTTGATCCGGCCGGGAAAGCAAATGGAAACTTTTCACTCTGTGCCTGATATTGCGCATTCTCTTTCAGAAAGTTATGGAAGCGCATCATGAAATCGTCGTATGGGGTCCGCTTGAGCGCCGGGATTGCGCCTCCGAGACCTAAGGACAGTCCGGCGGATTTCAGTGCACTCGCCAGGCCTGAGTCAGGATGGAGCGCTATCTGGCTCGGCGCAAACTGGCCGATCATTGCATCGAAGGGCGCTCCTACGACCCAGTCCCGGGTGCGTTCGGGATGGATGTTGGAAAAGAACCGCAGGATGCGAGCTCCCCGCGTCGGCCGTGTTGGGAAGGCGTCGGTATGCAGCAGATCGTTGCGCTTGCGGACCGGCAGATTGCGCCCCTCTTCTTCCTGGGGGCGAAAGCTGGCATAGTCCAGGCGCCAGCGGCGCTCATACGGCGAAAGAAAATCGCCGAGAAAGTCGACCACCGCCGCTGAGTAGCCGCGCATGACCCTCCTCAAGCGATCCACGGCCGCCGCATCAGCTGTTTTCGGGTCTACTCCGCTCAACTTGTCGAGTGCCGGTTTATAGGCGATGTTCTTGTGCAGGGAGCTGTCCGTCTGCTGCTGTCCCAGCAGAAAAGCCAGATCGCTCACCGCCAAGGCAATCGGCGAGCGGGGGAAAAAAAGGATATTGCCAGCCTCAAGCTGGGCGCACCAGCTTCGCGCCTGCTCACTGGCATCCGGCGTTCTCGTCCGAAATGCCTCCGGAATGGTAACGATGGCCATAGATGTAGAGTATCGCCTGGCGGCACGCGGCCCTAGGAACGCACCTGCCGACGCAGCCAGAGGACTCCAAGCACGAGCGCACTGACCACCAGGGTGGCCACTCCCGCTGGCAGGGCAACGTAGCGGTAGCTATCAGCGTAATCGATCCTGTGGTGGCCGACGCTGTTGTAGATCAGCAGACTCAAGATGGACAGAAAGCAGCTGCCGCAAAAGCTCGCCAGCCCGAGTGAAACAGCGAGCAGCCCGCTCGCGAATAGCCCGAAGTCTCCGACCGGGAGTCCCAGCAGCCTCGTCCTGCCAAAACCTGGCACTTGCCCAGGGCCCGGGTTCCTCTGTTCAATCCGCATGGGCGTTAGAATACAGGGTGATGCCTGAAGCTGCACAAACCGTCCTTCTTCCGGCGCGCGAAGTGGCCCGCACTACTCCTCTTTGCATGGCCGCCAATGGTCTCGCCTTCGCCTCTTTTGGCTACACCGAAGTGCCTGCCGACACCCTCAAGCAGATTGTGGAGGCCGTGCCACCGTCGATCGGGCGGCAACTCGCGCGGCACGCCTACTACTTCGTCCCTCTCGCGATCGGGGAGGCAGAGGAAACTCTGATCGCTCGTGGCTTTACCGTCGATCTCGGGGACAGAGCTACGTGCCACCGTGACTTGATGGCCGACGAAGTGGAGTGCACCTTCATCTCTGCACGCCTGATGCAGGACCGTTTCGCTCTGGCCTTCGAGTTCTTTATCAACATCGGCCACCAGCTCGTCGATGCTGCTCCTGTGCCCCGCCGGTTCCAGGAACTAGTCTGGGCCCAGGCTCGGGGCGACATCCGCGGCGAGACCTCGCAGGACGCCTACGAAGTGCGCGCTCGGGCCCTTGGAGCGAGTACATTCGTGAGCTTTCCAGCAAACACCCCCGTAGGGGAACTTGGTCCGGATCGAACAAGTACCGCTGGTTCTTCTCGATTCCCGTCCGGCAAGGGGATGAGCCTGTTCGCGAGTCGCGACATGGAAGGGGCTCGTTCCCATCCAGCCAACGCCCGCAGTGAAGCGACACGAGCCGAGAGAGTAAGGGCCGAATCTGCACGCACCGCTATGGCTCACGCGGAAACCGAGCATTCCACCGCGGAACAGATTGCCTTCTTTGAGGCGGCCTTCTCAGATACCCTCGCCATCTATATGCTTTCGCTCGCCATGGATTTGGACTATGCCGACCTCCGGGAGCGCGAGTATCCGTTGCTAGCGGCCCCTGCCCTGGCCGAACGCCTCAGGATGGCGGCGGAGCTTTTTCCACCCGCTTCCGGGTATGAATTCTCGATCCGGTACCGCCGCAGACGCTGACGCCAGCTATCCGCCCACCTTGGCTGTTCACCCATCCGAATCTAAGCACCGTCTTCCGTTTGCCCCTTCACTACAATCAACGGACATGATCGCTCACATACGCGGACAGATCCTTTCCAAACGGCCTGCGCAAACCATTATCGAGGCCTGCGGGATTGGCTACGAGATTGCGATCAGCGTGCCTACCTATTCCGCACTCCCCCCCGAAGGTGGCCACGCGGCATTGCACATCTACACACTGGTGCGCGAGGACGCGTTGGCTCTCTTCGGCTTCTGGGAGCGCTCGGAGAAGCAGCTTTTTGAGCGGCTTATTCTTGTGAGTGGCGTTGGTCCAAAGCTTGCGCTGACCATACTCAGCGGCCTGAGCGCAGAACGCACCGTCTCGGCCATCCGTGCCCAGGACCACGGCACCCTTACCCGGATTCCAGGAGTAGGCAAGCGCTTGGCAGAACGGTTGGTTGTCGAGCTGAAGGAAAAGCTCGACGACCTTGCTCTTCCCGCCCCCGCCTACCAGCCGGCAGGCGCGGCAGCCGATGATGTGCTTTCTGCCCTAGTCAACCTTGGCTACCAGCCTGCCGCCGCCCAAAAAGCCATTGAAGCTGCAGTCACTAAAGACGCGAAGATTGGAGAGGGGTTCGATTCTCTCTTTCGTGCCACCCTGGTGCTGATCCGCTGACTTTGGGTGCAAGGGCCGCACGCCGGGTGCTCTGGCAAGGATTTTTCCCCGAGGAGCCATTCGCATAGCGCAAATTGTTCCACGTGGAACAATTTGCCCCCTTTGGCCGCGGCGTCCGAACGAAGAACGCCGCCGCGTCAGTGATCCCGGGCTTACACCGTCCAAGAGCCTATGGTTTGCAACGATTCGCACTGCATCCCGGCCCGTTGCTCTGCTGTTCCGGCCTCTTGCTCATCTTCGTCCACCAGCTCATTTACCTGAAGGGGATCCGTATAGGTTTCCTCAGGGATGCGGTAAAGCAGGCGACGCACCACTTCTACCCCTTGCATGAATGCATGATCCTGGTTTGAGATTTCGTACTTCCAGGCTCCAAAGCGACCGCGGCTATAGATCCCCTCAGGCTCAAGCTCGGACTGTACCTCGTTTAACAGGAGATCACGACCCAGAAAGGGCACCGGGTAACCGTGCTCAATAGTTTGATGAAAACGGGAGACGATGGGCTGTGACTCTCCCAGAATCCCTAGTTTGCGCAGTCCCGCTTCCACGCGGCGTTCCAAGTCGCCGAGTTCCTGGGCCGCCTGCGAGGCAGGTTCCGAGACCTCGCATAGGACCGAAAAGTTTCCTTCGGGTACAGTTCCTGGGCTCACGCTCGCCGGGAAAGTGACGCGCCAAAAAGGCTGATCGGCATCGGGGACGTGGAAGGAGTGCAGGCCCTCGTATTTTTCCGCCACTTGCCCCCGTATGCCGAAGCCGAATAAGCGCGAACGCGCAAATATGAATCGGGAAGCCTGGGCATGCAGGTCGGGCCGGCCCGTGATCGAGCGTAGCAGCGTATCAAGGGGCATGGATGAGATCAGGTGCTTATACCGGATGCGCTCCCCGTTATCGAGGGTGGCTACCCTTTCAGCGAGCGCGATCGAGCGAATACCCTGGCCCAGCAGCATCTTCTCTGCCGGGATCCTGGCGGCAATTGCCGACCATATGGCTCCGCTGCCGCCCTGAGCCGGGTACGTCACGAAGGTATCGCTGGTCCAGCCGGGGGTGTCTTGCTGGGTAAGGACATTGCGTATCGTTTGCCGGAGACTCACGTCGGCGACGTTGCGCTGCTTGGATCCGGAGCGAAGCATCACCCACTGATTTGAGAGAGTAGAAGTTGCGTGCGCCCACATCTTGCTATTCAAGGGACCCATGAGCGTCGAGGTCAGATACTCGCCGAACTGCTTCAGAAGGTAAGACTCGAGGTCAGCGCCTGGCTCCTCCAGTTTGCGTCCAACCTCGAAGCTCCGGATGCGGCGTACCAGCAGGCTGACGAGCGCGGCTGCAAGCTTTGCTGGGTGCAGCCGCTGCAGATTGCGCTGGGCTGGATAAGGAAGGAAGCGGCCGTCGAGCGAAACGCCGCGCATTGGCACCGACGCCACCCAGTCCAATGGAAGCGAGTCGAGTAGTTCCACAAACTTGGGATAGTACTTATGGGGAAAGAGGACATGGCCGCCAAAGTCGAAAGTAAAACCCTCCGGGGTCTGCCTAGAGGAAGCCCACCCGCCGGCCACGGGGCTGGGATCAACTATCAGATACTTTGGAGCGGGCCTGCCCGGGCCGCCGCTCTCTTCAAGCGTTAATGCGGCTCCGATTCCGCAGGGCCCGCACCCTGCGATCAGTATGTCGAGTTCGCGCATTAGACAATGCTCCAGTTGACGCGTTCGCTCTCGTGCACCGGCATCCTCGTATCGGCTATGGCAGGACAGACCAGGCTCAGGTCCATGCGGACCGGTACAAACGCCTCGCAGATACCGCGATAGTGCGGCCATGCGCGGTGGCGTCCGGCTGATTCTGCCCACTCGACGGTACGGACGCGCTCTCGCTGCGAGGCATGCGCCAGCAGGCTTTTTACCTTCATCTCCCAGGCGCGCGTGATGTCTATCTTGAGCGAGGCAGCGAAGTTCAGGGTCGAAGGGCCCTCGTAGAAAAGCACGCTCGGGTGCCGACGTGCGGCAGAGACGAGCGAATCAGAAAGCACGCGGTGATCAGAATGCGAATCTGTGGGCGCATGCACCAGGATCAGGTCGGGCTGGTGCAGAGCGAGCTTTTCTTCGAGCACCCGCACGGTCTGTGGACCGGTCATCGAACCGTCTGGCAGATGACACAGGTCCAGATCTACGCCCAGAAGCTTAGCGCTCACGCGCTCTTCCTCGATGCGGAGCGCCGGTTCGCCGCCCAACTCTCCATCTGTCATCGTCAAAAAGGTCACCAGCCATCCCGCTCGTTTGAGCAGCGTCGAGATTCCAGCAGCGCCTAAAGCGCAATCATCCGGGTGGGCCCCTACGACCAATGCCTTTCGAATCGTCTCCATTTCTCACCCTTGGAGAGGGAAGATTGCACCTCCCGTCTCCGTCATCTTTCATGCTTACAGACACTCTTCGGCGGGTACGGTGCAGACTTGAGCGCTCTTTGCGAGCATCTTCAGGATTCGCTTCTTCGCGAAGCAGCCGTGGTCAAAAACCTAGGCCGAATCGAGGGAGAGCCTGAAGGTGCGCGGAGGAAAGCACGGCAAGGGCGCACGCAGGTAACGTTCTTGCGAAAAATACGGTCAAAAACCCACAAAACCCGAAGAAAATTGCTGAAGTGCAGCGATGACGCGCTTTTGCATTTGACAAAGGCCATGAGAAGGGGCAAGGTAGACGGCGGTGGGCTCTCTTGGAACCCGCATAAACATTGAGCGGGCGCTGCTTCTAGGCGAGTTTCTAAGCAGGAAAAGATAGGCGGGCGATCTCGGTCCCTGATCATCCCGATAGAGCGAAGAGGAGAAATACACAATGGCAACGGCAATGACCAAAACAGCACTGGTTCGTCAGATGGCAGAAAAGCTTGAGCTGACGAGCAAGCAAGCAGTGGCCTTTCTTGATTTACTCGCCGATACAGCAGTCAAGGAAACGAAGAAAAATGGGGTCTTTGTGATACCCGGACTTGGTCGGCTGGTAAAGGCCGAGCGCAAGGCACGGATCGGCCGCAATCCGCAGACTGGGGAAGCGATCAAGATCAAGGCGAAGACCGTGGTCAAGTTTCGCGTAGCGAAAGCGGCCAAGGACGTCATCGCTCCTGTCAAAAAGTAACTTTTTAGTTGAGTGTTGCCGGAGTATCGAGCGCTCCGGCTGCACTTCGCTCTCCAGCAGGTCACCGGGCCGCTCCTCTTTTCTCCGGATCTGATCCACTCCCTATAAGATTCCCTCGCTAGCCCGGCGGAAGCATGGCCTGGGCTACCAGCGCGATGCCGGCGGAGACGAGCAAGCCGCGCAGCATCCACTGTGCGTTGTACTGCCAACTCATCGTCAAAAAGCAGGCGGCTG
>CAZZYH010000098.1:0-13095 GCA_964658225.1 Vulcanimicrobiota bacterium
GGACGACCGGAACCAGCGGAACGGGAACGACAGCGCATGCCGTATCTGCGGCGCTTGACTCCAACGACTCCGCCTCGACCCTGGCCGCCAAACAGGCTCTCTTGGCCAGCACTGTTCCCTCCAGCTCATCCAGTGCCGCGCAGCTGGGCGCCGAGTCCACATTGAATGCCGCGGCCCAGTCGGCCAGCAACGCGGCCACGCTCAATCTTACGAATTTCAATTCCATGTTTGGGGGGAAGTAAATGTCCTTTTTCGGAGTGCCACTTTCGGGTCTGATCGCTTCGCAGGATCAGCTTCAGTCCATCTCTAGCAACCTGGCCAATCTCGATACGGATGGCTACAAGGATCAGAACGATACCTTTGCCGACATCTTTGCGCAGACCAGCGGCGCCAACGGCGCGCAGGATCCGCTGCAAACCGGCCTGGGCGCCTCGCTGGCCGAAACGACGTCGAATTTTACCAACGGCAGCGTGAACTCGACCGGGATCAACTCCAACATGGCGCTGACCGGCAATGGCTTCTTTATCTCCAAGCAGACCGATGGCACGACCGCCTACATCCGCGCCGGCGATTTTACGACGAGCAAGGACGGCTACCTGGTCGATCCGGACGGCGGCCAGATCCTCGGCTACCCGGCGGTGAACGGTGTGGTGAACACGGCTTCGGTGCTCGCGCCGCTGCAGATCGGTTCAGGATCGGTACAGCCCGCCACGCCCACCACCACGTTTGACAGCGTGACCAACCTGAGCGCGGAGTCCGCCTCGGGCACGGTCTTCAATGGCACGCCGATCACCCTCTACGATTCGCTGGGCAACTCGCACACCCTCTCGATGCAGTTCACCAAGAGCGCGACCCCGGCCAACACCTGGAGCTACTCGCTGAACTTGCCCACGGCCGATACCGGCCAGGCAACGACGGTCGTCTCGAGCGGGACACTGACCTTTAGCTCGACCGGTCAACTGATCTCGGCCACCAACAGCTCCGGGGCAACGGTGAATGGAATTAACAGCATTTCGGGCATCAATGTGCCTCTCACCGATGGCGCGACCGCTCTCAATCTGACCTGGAACCTGGTGGACTCGAGCGGAGCTCAGACGCTGAGCCAGACCAACGTTACCAGCGCGACGACCTCGGTGGCGCAGAACGGAAGCGCCAGCGGTTCGCTCAACAACTTCTCTGTCTCCTCGGACGGCACGATCGAGGGGTCGTACACCAACGGGAACACGGTGGCCCTGGGGCAGGTGGCCATCGCCAACTTCATCAACACGCAGGGGCTGCAGCGTATCGGGGCCAACGATTATGCGCCTACCGCGGGTTCGGGTCCGGCGCTGGTCGGCACGGCCGGCACCGGCGGCCGGGGTACGATCACGGGCGGCTCCGTGGAGGGTTCGAACGTCGATACGGCGACCGAGTTCTCCAAGCTGATCGTGGCCCAGCAGGACTATCAGGCCAATGCGAAAACCGTGACCACCTTCGATACGATCTCGCAGGCCACGATCGCCATGATCACGACCTAGGCGCAGCAGCGCTACGCTCCGACCGGCTGAGGCGGCTGCTGTCATCAGGGACCGCCTCGGCTTGTTCTTCTCATTTTTCCCGCGCAGGCCCCCGAGGACTGTACCGCGTGGCGAATAAAATGAGCGTCTGATTAGAACGCGAGCTTCGCGCGGCTCCCCGCGGCGCGGCGGCACTTGCCTTGGTCAAGGCGTACAGCACCCGCTGTGCGGCGCCAAGAAGCCTGGCTCATCTGTCGACAAAGCCACAAAATGCGAGCTTTGCCCGGAGGCGGAGGCGCCTGCCTGTCCCTCTGGACCCGCAGGCGAACGTTCTGGCCCTCTACTTGCATACCTGTAGCGCATCACCCACGCCTTGAAGATGCCACAGCTTTGTGCGGCCCCGCGCAAGGTCGCCGGCGTCCGCTCTTGGCCGGGTGGGCCTGGACCGGCCGGAGGAGCTCGATGGACGTTGCAACCCAGCAGGTAGAGCGGCGCGTGGCGCCAGATCCGTATGCCGCCACCGACGACACGGGGCGGGAACGGGAGCCGGTGGAGCTGCTGCCGTGGCTGCCCTGCACCCTTGCGCTGGAGGTGCCGGTGGTCCATTTCACGGTGGGCACGCTGCTGGGGCTGAGCGTCGGCACACTGATCGAAAGCGCCTGGCACCAGAGCACCGATATTCCCCTGCGGGTGAACGGACTGCTGATGGCCTGGACCGAGTTTGAAGTGGTCGGCGAGCGGCTCGCGGCCCGCATCACGGATCTCGTATGAGCGCCGGCGCAGGTGGTTGGCAGCAGGGCGCGGCGTGCGGCGTGCGGCCCGACCGCGCCTCGGAGGGGGCGCCGGAACCGCAGCCCGGGCGCTGGGCTGCGCGCCTCCGGGCCCTGTTCGGCCCGGTGCTGCTGCGACTCTGGGCGGGCGTGGAAGCACGCCGGGCCACGCAGCGCCGCCGCAGCCTACGCGTGGTGGAGACGGTTGCGATGGGCGAAAAGCGCTTTGTCGCGATCCTTCAGGTGCAGGATGCGCGGTACCTGATCGGCGGCGGTGCCGCGGGTGTCTCGCTGCTGGCGCGCCTCGATCGCGAGCAGGAGTTTGCCGCGGTGCTCGAGGAACAGGGCTCGCCCTCGGCGTCTTCTCGCTCCTCGCTTGCCGCAAAGAAGATGGGGGAGGCGTGGTGAAGGCTCTTGCTTCCCGCTATGGGTGGCTGTTCTGGGGACTGCTGCTCGCGGCCTCGCCGTCGATGGCAGGCGCGGCCACGCCTTTGCACAGGCTGGCCGCGCCGCAGTTGCTTGCCGTCGCGCCCGGCGGGGACATCCGTATCAGCGGCCTGGGGGGCTCGTCCGCCTCCTGGACGATCGTCGTCCTGCTGACCTTCCTCACCCTGATCCCCTCGATCCTGCTCTGCATCACGCCTTTCGCCCGGCTGCTGATCGTCTTTCACTTTCTCCGCCAGGCGCTGGGGCTGCAGACCACGCCGTCCAACCAGACCCTGATCGGGCTCTCGATGATCCTGACCTTCTTCCTCATGCAGCCGGTCGGCACGGTGATCTATAACGACGCGGTGGTGCCGCTCGAAGCCGGACGGGTGACGGCGCTCGAGGCGCTCAGCCGGGCCGGCGACCCGATGCGCGAGTTCATGTCGCACTATGTCCGCGACAAGGATGTCGCGCTCTTCCTCGACATTGCCAAGGAGCCGCGGCCGCACAGCCTCAAGGATCTCTCCTTCCGCGTGATCCTTCCCGCCTACATTCTGTCCGAGCTCAAGTCCGGCTTCCAGATCGGCACCGTGCTCTTCCTGCCGTTTCTGATCGTCGACATGGTGGTTGCCTCGATCACCACCTCGGTCGGCATGATGCAGCTGCCGCCGGTCGTCATCTCGACCCCGCTGAAGCTGCTGCTCTTTCTGATGGTCGATGGCTGGCACCTGCTGATCGGCTCGATGATGCGGAGCTTTCACTAAGTGGGCGGCCGGGCGGCGGGGAGCGAGGATCGATGGATGTAGACCAGGTAGTTCAGCTGGGACGACTGATGCTCGAGGAAGTCATCATCCTGGTCGGCCCGATCCTCGTGGTTGCGATCGCAACCAGCCTGCTTGTGAATGTGGTGCAGGTGCTCACCTCGCTGCAGGACCAGACACTCTCGTCGGTACCTCGTCTGCTTGCGACCGGCAGCGCGCTCTTTCTGCTGATGCCGTGGATGTGGCGGCACCTGGCCAACTACACCGTCAAGCTGCTTTCTGACTTCCACGGGGTGCTGCAGTAATGGAGATACCCCTGCTTCAAGTCATGCTCGCGCTGCTCTCGATCGGGGTCCGGGTCTCCGGGCTGATGCTCTTTGCGCCCTTCTTTGGCAGCACCGTCATCCCGGCGCGGATCAAGGCCACCCTCACCATGGCGCTGACATTTCTGCTCTACCCGATGGTCGAACACAGCATCCCGGTGCTTGCCCTGAGCCAGTGGCCGATGCTGGTCTTCAGCGAGCTGCTGGTCGGGCTTGCGCTCGGCATCGTCACGTCGCTGGTCTTTGACGCGGTGCAGATGGCCGGCCAGATCCTCAGCATCCAGATGGGCTACTCACTGGTCAACATTCTCGATCCGAATACGATGGTCGAGTCCACCGTGGTGGCCACCTTTCACCAGCTGCTGGCCATGCTGATCTTTCTGCGGCTGGACGTGCACCTGTGGCTGCTGCGGGCGCTCGGCAACAGCTTCGCCTACCTGCCCCCGGGCTCGGCGCACCTGACCAGCTCCTTTATGCTGACCGCGCTCGATGCCGGTTCAAGGGTTATGGAGGTCGGCGTGCAGATCGCGGCGCCGGTGCTCTCGGCCACGCTGCTGATCGACATCGTGCTCGGCCTGCTCGGCAAAGCCTCGCCGCAGCTGCCGCTGATGCTGCTCGGACCGGCGGTCAAAAGCCTGATCAGCATGACGATCCTGATCACCACCCTCAAGTATTGGCCGGACCTTTTTCGCGCGCTCTTTCTGCGCTCGATCGAGGCCACCGACCAGCTGCTGCACATGGCCCGTTGACACCAAATGGCCTGATTTTACGGATTTGCGCAACGCTTAGGAACCATGGCTGACGAGAGCAAAACAGAAAAAGCGACACCCAAAAAGCGGGAAGACGCGCGCAAGAAGGGCCAGGTTGCCCGCTCGCGTGAGCTGCCCGGGGTGCTCGCGATGGCCGGGGTGCTGGGTGCGCTGGCTGTGATCTCGCAAGGCGCGATCACGCACTGGTCGAGCTTTTTCCGCAATGTGCTCGATGCGGCCTCGGCGGGCGAGATCGAGTCCAATGGCCCGGTGCTGGCCTGGAGCACGCTCGAGGTCTTTCGCTGGATCGTGCCGGTGCTGGGCTCGGCGCTGGCGCTCTCGGTGGCGGCTGCTCTGGCGCAGGGCGGCCCGAGCGTTGCGCCGGAGGCGCTGGCGCTGAAGTTTGAACGCTTCAATCCTTCGACCAAGTTGGGCCAGATCTTTTCGCCGGTTGGCTTGAGCAACCTGCTCAAGTCGCTGCTGCCCTTCGGGGCCATCGCCTGGATCGGGGTGAGCGCGATCCGCGAGCACTGGACGGCCATCGTGCACGCCTCCTACTTCAACTTCCGTTTGTTTGCCGCGATGATCGGCGGGATGAGCTTCGAGGTGACCTGGAAGGCGGGCGCGGTCATGCTCGCCTGGTCCGGCATCGACTACCTGCTGACCTGGCAAAAGATGGAAGGCGACCTCAAGATGTCCAAGGAAGAGATCCGCGAGGAGCATAAGTCGACGGACGGAAATCCCCTGATCAAGGGGCGGATCCGCCGGCTGCAGCGGCAGATGCGAAGGAAGCAGGCGCTGGCCGCGACCGCAACGGCAACGGTGGTGGTTACCAATCCGACCCACTACGCGGTCGCCCTGCGCTACACCCCGGACATGGTCGCGCCCGAGGTGGTGGCCAAGGGGCAGAACCTGCTCGCCCAGCAGATCAAGGCGCTGGCGATCGAGAACGGCATCATGCTGCTTGAGAACAAGCCGCTCGCGCAGGCGCTCTACAAGAGCGTCGAGATCGGCGAAGCGATCCCCTCAAAGCTTTACCAGGCGGTGGCCGACATCCTCGTGATCGTCTTCAAGGCGCAGGCCGAGGTGCGCCAGCAGGAGGCCCGGCGTCGCAGCCGCAATGCCTCCGGACAGGTGATCCGGCCATGAAGAAGGGAGCGGGCGGTCTGTTCGGAATCTTCAAGGCCTCGGGCGAGTGGATCGTGCCGATGGCCGCGGTGTCGATGGTCTTCGTCATGCTGGTGCCGCTGCCGAGCTTTGTGCTGGACCTGCTGTTGACCGTGTCGATCACCGCCTCGGTGCTGGTGCTGCTGACCGCGATCCAGATTCTTCGCCCGGTGCAGTTCTCGGTCTTCCCGAGTCTGCTTTTGCTCCTGACGCTGTTACGTTTATCGCTCGACCTGGCGAGCACCCGGCGCATCCTGCTGCACGGCAATGAAGGGTCTGGTGCGGCCGGGCGCGTCATCGAGGCCTTCGGGCAGTTTGTGGTGGGCGGCAATTACATTGTCGGCTTTGTGCTGTTCCTGGCCTTGATCGCCATCCAGTACCTGGTCGTCAGCCACGGTGCGGTACGCACGGCGGAAGTGACGGCGCGCTTCACCCTGGACGCGATGCCGGGCAAGCAGATGGCCATCGATGCCGACCTCAACGCCGGGCTGATCACCGAGCAGCAGGCCCGCAAGCGGCGCGAGAATATCGCGCGCGAGGCCGAATTCTGCGGCTCGATGGATGGCGCGGCGCGCTTCTCGCAGCGCGACTCGCTGGCCACGATCCTGATCATGGCGATCAACATCATCGCCGGCTTTCTGATCGGCGTCTTCCAGCAGGGCGTGCCTTTCCAGGAAGCGTTGAAGACCTACACGATCCTGACGGTGGGCGATGGGCTGGTCACGATTCTGCCTTCTCTGCTGGTCTCGGTGGCGGGCGGCATCGTGGTTACCCGCGCCGCGTCCAAGCAATCGCTCGGGGTCAACGTCTCCAAGCAGATCCTGGGCAGCCCGCGCCTGCTCTGGATCGCCGGCGGTGTGCTTTTTGCCCTCGGCCTGATCCCCGGCCTGCCCAAGTTCTCCTTCTTCCTGATCGCAGGCCTGCTGATGTTTGCCGCCTACAAGATGAAGACCGAGAAGGCGCCCGAGGATCCGGACGCGGTCGAGGCGGCGCCGGCTGTCGCCGAAGGGGCGGCGCCGGGCAAGCCTGCGCTGTTGGGCGGCGATGCCCTCGATAGCGTGCTGAAGCTGGACGAGCTGATGCTCGAGGTCGGCATCGGCCTGGTGCCTCTGGTCGATGCCAAGCAGGGCGGCCAGCTGCTCACGCGCATCAAGAGCCTGCGCAAGAGCCTGGCCCAGCAGCTGGGCTTTCTGGTCCCCTCGATCCATATCACCGACAACCTGGCGCTGCGGGAAGGCGAGTACGTGGTCTATCTGCGCGGGATCGAGCTGGCGCGCTGGGAGCTGCGGCGGGGCCAGTTGCTGGCCATCAGCTCGAGCCCCACGGCTGCGTCCCTGCCCGGGCAGGAGACCCGTGAGCCGGCCTTTGACGTGCCTGCCAAGTGGATCGCCCAGGAGCTGCAGGCGCAGGCGATCGCGGCCGGCTACGCGGTGGTCGATTCCACCTCCGTGCTGGCCGCGCACCTGGCTGAGCTGATCAAGCGCAATGCCTACGAGCTGCTCTCCCGGCAGGAGACCAAGCGGCTGATCGACCGGCTGAACGACTCGCACCCCAAGCTGGTCGAGGAGCTGGTGCCCAAGCTGCTCTCGCTCGGCGAGGTCCAGAAGGTGCTCCAGCAGCTCTTGCGGGAGCAGGTTTCGATTCGCGACCTGGGCTCGATTCTCGAAGCGTTGATCGATATGGCTGCGACCAACAAGAACCCGATCGCGCTGGTCGAGGCCGCGCGGCAGGCCATGGGCCGGGCGCTGGTGCGGCCCTTGCTCGACGATAAGGGCGAGCTGAAGGTGGTCACTCTCGACAGCGCGATCGAGGAAGAGTGCATGCGGGCCGCCAACCTGCAGCCGGGCCAGCTTTCCTCAAGCGCGCTGCAGGTCTCGGTCGCGCGCCGGGTGCTGGACAGCCTGCGGGCGAGCTTCGGCGAGGGTATCGGCGAGGCCCCGCCGGTGCTGCTCTGCTCCTCGCCGGGGCGGTTTTATCTGCGGCGTCTGCTGGAGCCGTTTCTGCCCAAGATCGTGGTCATTTCCCCAACTGAAATTCCACCGATGACCTTGGTGCAATCCGTTGGAGTAGTTCGCTAGCCGCATGCACAACAAACCTCACACACTGGGTAGAGGATGACAGCAGCCTATACAACCTACAAGACAATGGAGGACGGCGACGGGGGCCTGGAGCAGCGCAATGCGCTGGTGCTCGCCGAGCTGCCGCAGGTCTACTTCATCGCCTCCCGCATCCTCGAGCGCCTGCCCCAGCATGTGGAGCTCGAAGATCTGGTCAACGCGGGGGTGATCGGCCTGCTCGAGGCCTGCCAAAGCTTTGACTCGACCAAGAACGCGCAGTTCAAGACCTTCGCCAAATTCCGCATCCGGGGGGCGATCCTGGACAGCCTGCGGGTACTTGACTGGGGCTCGCGCGGGCTGCGGCGCAAGGGCCGCGAGATTACCGAGGCCACGGCAAAGCTGGAAGGCACGCTTGGCCGCCAGCCGAGCAAGGAAGAGATCGCCAAGGAGATGGGCCTCAGCCCCACGCAGCTCGAGGATGCGATGTCGCAGCTGCAGGGGCTGCACATCGTCGGCCAGCAGGCGGCTTCGCTCGATGGCGAGGACGTCTACGACGTAATCGAATCCGCGGCCAGCACGTGGGAAAACCCTTTCGAGATCTACTGCAAGCAGGAGGAGAAGGCGCAGCTGGCCGCAGCGATCGGCGAGCTCTCGGAGCGCGAGCAGCTGATCCTTTCCCTCTACTACGTCGAGGAGCTGACGATGAAAGAAGTCGCCTCGGTCGTGGGTGTGGCTCTATCGCGTGTCTCACAGATCCACCATGCGGCGCTCACCAAGCTCAAGCGCGCGCTCGGCCACCTGCAGCCGGAGCCTGGGCAGGCGAGTGAGGCGCCGCTCCAGCCCAAGCGCAGCGCCACCGCGCATCTGGCCGGAGGCACCCGGTGAACCAGTCCCATCAGAGTCACGCAGGCACGGCCGTAAAGGCTGCGGGTGCGCCGCGCAGCATTCATCCCTGCAACTTTCGTTCCGCCGGTCGGCTGTCAAATGAGAATGCGCGGGCGCTGAGCGGTCTGCACGAGACGCTGGCCCGCAACCTGACAAACTCGCTCGATGTGTACCTGGGCACCGGGCTGGAAGTGAAGCTGGGAGGCATCGAGCAGATGCCGATGGACGAGTACAAGGTTACCAGTTCGGCCTCGGGCTACATTCTGACCTGCGTGCTGCGGCCCTCGGTCTCGACCCTGCTGATCGAGATCGACGGCACGCTGATGTTCACCATGATCGACCTGCTGCTGGGCGGCTCGGGCGCGACGCTGACCGAGCCCCGCGAGCTGACCGAGATCGACGAAGAGATCATGCAGGGGGCGGCCAGCCAGATCGCCAAGCAGGTGGAGGCGGCCTGGCAGCCGGCGACTGCCTCGCTGACCCCGGGGCACTGTCTCAAGCCGAGCACCGCGCACAAGGCCTTCCCGGCCACCGAGAAGATCCTGCGCATCCGTTTTGACCTGACCGTGGCGGGGATGACGGGCTCGATCTACCTTGCGTTTCTGGCCTCCTTCGGCGGCCATCTGGTGCGCAATATCAAGACCGAGCTCTCCGTGCAGCAGGGGCTTCACTTTATGCCCAGGCCCAGTCTGCAGCAGCGGCTGCTCGATTGCTCGTTCATGCTGGCCGGGGTCCTGCCGGACCTGCAGGTTCGGGTACGGGAACTCTCGGCAATCGAGGTCGGCACCGTGCTCAAGCTGTCGGCGCCGATGAGCACGGCAGGCAAGCTGACGCTTGAGGGCAAGCATCTTTATGAGGCGATCCCGGTGCGCCAGAGCAACCGGAAGGCTGTGCAGCTGCAGGCGCTGGCGCAGCCGACAGGCTGGCTGGAAGACTAGGCGCGCGCGAGCGTGAAACGCAAGACATTCAAGGATGGCGATGGCAAACGCTTCAGACAACCAGGCATGCAGTTTCTTCGCAACCATCTTCGCGCAGCTGCTGGCGCGCGTGCTCAGCACCACGGGTGGGGCGGAATGGAAGATCGGGGTGGCCGAGCCGCCCTCAGCCACGCTGCCCGCGATCCAGAAGCCGGTGATCTACTGCCTGCGCTTCGGCGGGCGGCTGCAGGGCAGCTGCTATGTGCTCTTCAGCCAGGCGGATCTGGCCCTGCTGGCGGGAGGCGAGCGGGCCGCGGCAGCCGCTAAGGACCCGGACATGGTGGCGGGCGAGGAGGCGCTTGCGGCAGACCCGGAGCGCGTCCTGGGGGAGCGGATGCGCTCCCTGGCGGAAGCTATCCCCGAGGCGCTGGCCGCTTCGCACGGCCAGGTCACGGCGGTGGCCGAGCCGGCCGATGTGCTCGATCCGCTCGCGGTGCACGCGATGGAGCTCAAGGCGGGCGACGCGCAAGGAAGCTCGACCGTCATCCTGCTGCACGTTGATCCCGCCCTGGTGGCTTCGCTCGCCGCCGCCGGCCAGGCCGCTCCGCCGCCTGTCAATCTGAACAGCAGCGCCGTCCAGGCCAACCTGGGCCTGGTCATGGATGTGGAGCTGAGCTGCACGCTGCGCTTCGGCCAGCGGCAACTCTCGCTCCGCGAGATCCTCGACCTGGCCAGCGGCTCTGTGGTGGAGTTGGACCGGCAGGTGGATGAGCCGGTCGAGTTGATGCTCGATGGGCGGGTGATCGCGCGCGGAGAAGCGGTGATCATCGACGGCAACTACGGGTTGCGGGTGACCCAGGTTCTGCACACGATCTCCTATTGAGCCGGCCGGCCGGCGCGCGCCGCCCGAGACGTCGGCGAAGGGCGAGGCCATGGCGGCGGCCGAAGCTGGGTTGGCGGGGCGGCAAGGAGGCAATGGATGAACATCAGTTATCGGCTGCTGCTCCCGCGGCGGGTGCGCAGCCGGCTCAGCAGACTGGTTGTGGAGTGCGGCACGACGAACTGCCGCAGCTTTCATCTCTCGCACCCGGTTCTCGCGCGTCTGCCCGGCATCTTCCTCGACCAGACCTGGTACTGCAGCCCGGGGTGTCTCTATGAGGCCGTAAAGCACAGGGTCGAAGCCCAGTTTGGCGCGGCCATCACCGACCTGCACCATCCTCCGCGCATGCCTTTTCGGCTGATCCTTCTCGCGGGTGGACGGGTGTCCGAGGCGCAGCTGGCGCACGCCCGCGCCGTGCAGGCGAGCGGCGCCGGAGGCGAGGATGTGGGCGATGCCCTGATTCTGCTGGGCTATGCGACCGAAGAGGAAGTCGCCGGCGCCCGCGCGAGCGAAGCAGGCTGCCTGTTCTTTGCCGGCGCCGCGCAGGCTGTGCAGCCCGCCTACGCGCTCCCCCTTTCCCTGAGCCGTCACTACCGCGCGATGGCTGTGCACTACTCGCCCCTCACCGCCCGGCTGCTGATTGGCTTTGTCTACCGGATCGACAATGCGCTCCTGCAGGCGGTGGAGCAGGTGACGGGCTGCCGGGTGGAAGGCTGCATGATGACGGCCTCTGCCTGGTCCAGGCAGCTTGCAAGCCGGTCGGCCGCCTACGAAGAGCTGCAGGAGCGGGCCTCGAGCCAGAGCCGCATCGTGAGCAGGATTGTCGAGCAGGCGATCGAGAGCCGGTCCGATCACGTGCGGATGGGGTTGAGTGGCGCCGCGCTCTGGGCTCGCCTGACGGGCGGGGCGCGCGACCAGGACCTGGTCATCGATCTTTCGGCGGAGGGCGTGCTGGGTAAGGGGCCGGTCTCCCCGGGTGCGAGCGGAAACCGGATGCATGCGGGTCGGGAATCAGCCGCGGCGGTGCCCCTGGACCAGGCACCTGCGCGAGGCACGGTGGCCTCGCGCAGGCGCGAGCTCCTGGACGCGCTGCGGCTCCCGCTGGCTGGAGCGAGGAGCCGCGCCCGCCGCGCAGCTGGCATCCTGAGCTTTCCCGATTTTGAACCCGGACAAACCCGGCCCTAGAATTCCGCCGACTGTTTGCCGATAGGGGGGCCAGGCAGGTCCCCATGCAGAATGAGCCAGACTCTCAGCCCACCCGGGCGTTGCTTCCCCCGTGTTTGCTGGCAGAAGAAGATCTTCGCGGCCAGAACGACTTGTTCCCCGCTGTCCCTATCCTGCTCGCCACCCGGCTCCAGTTGGAGCTGCTGCTGCAGGACACCGCGCTGGACCTGCGCGCGGTCGCCCAGGTCATTCTGCAGGATCTCGGCGCAACGCTGCAGATCTTGCGGCTGGTGGGCGCCGAGTACGGGTGGGGAGACGAGCGTCCGGTGCGCATCGAGGACTGCATTGCCTCGCTCGAGACCAAGACCTGGTTTGAGGCTGTCTCGGCCACAACGCTCGTGCAGAACAGCCGGGCGGCCAGCGCCTGGCAGCATGCCAAGCGGATCGCCCTCTACGCCGAACAGCTGGCCGGCCAGGAAGAGGGCATGCGCCCCGGCGAGGGTCAGCTGGTGGGGCTGCTGCATGAGATCGGCAAGCTGCCGGAGCTGCTGGGCTGGCCGCGTTCGGCGCTGGCGAACGAAGACCGCAGCGCTATGGGATCCATGCTGGCAGAGCTCTGGAGGCTGCCTGGCTGCGTTCTTGCCGCGGCCCGGGAACATCAATCCGACCCATCTGCATCGACGGCGAAGTGGAGCGCCATCCTCAAGGCGGCGCACGCCTGTGCGCAGCAGGAAGAGGTACTGACCTGCCCGCAAAGCAAGGCTTCCGCCTTCTGCGCCTAGAGGCTGAGCCCTGCACGCGCCCATAGGGCAATGGGAGGCCCTGTCGTTGGACAGGCCACGCCCGAAGATCGGCTCTGGGTCGCAGAGCGCGGCTGCCACGCGACCGGAGCCGCGCCCGGTACGGTGAACCGCAGCGTGGCCGAGGCGTGCGAACGAGATGAAACGAGAATCATCGATCTCGAACGGGGGTGCTGTGCGCAGGCGCGCCTCGAGCCGTCCCGTTTTTGTGAGCGGCCTCTTTCCGGGCATCTCCATGCCCGCGGGCGCGCCCATCGCAGACACCTGCGGCAAGCGAGCGGGCGGAAAGAACCAGGGAGCAGTGCCGTGATTCGGGACCCGCGGCCGCAATCGCCGCGTGACTCGGTCTGTTGCACAAGGTCGACCCCGGCAGAATGAACCATCCTGCGCCGGATGCTCCAGAATCGCAGCAGGCCCGGGCAGGTCTCAGGCAGCTTTGGTAGCGTGGGGTTGGCTCGGCTGTAGCGAAGCTGAGGCCGGCGAGCAAACCGCCGGACCGCCGGACCGCCGAGCCACGGAAACGTCGAAAGGGCGAAACGGCGAAACCCGGGCAAAGACAACCAGGTGAGAGCGCAAAGAGAGGGCAGACGATCCCACTGCCAGCCGACCATGCTCCATCTCGACCGGCGAGTCGACAGCATACCTGCCTGCTTCTTTCGAGAAACGAGGCCGAGCAGGGCACGCCCGCACCAGAGGCCCG
>CAZZYH010000099.1:0-13074 GCA_964658225.1 Vulcanimicrobiota bacterium
CGGTTGCCGGATCGGACCCAGGGCAACGGACCGGCGTCGAATTCCTCCCGAGGACCGCAACTTGGCCCTGGCTTTGTGGTTTATAGAGGCAATCTGCAGGGTTCCGGGCAGACTGCGATCTGCGGGCTGTCCTTCCCCGGCCTCTCGCGCGCGTATCGGCCGGGCCCTATAATCGCATCGACCGAGACGGACCGTGGTCGAGCCGTGTTCGGCTTCCAGGATCAGAGGGCTTTTCCCATGACGCAGTTCCCTTCCCTTTTCTCATCGCTGCGGCGACCGGCGCTGTTTTTGCTTCTCCTGGCCGCGGCTGGACTGCTCTCGCAGCTCTCCTACGCGCAGGTGCCAAGCCGGATCGCGCCAAGCTTCACTGCGTCCGAGGTTGCACCGCTGAAGAGCTCCCTGCACCCGTTGGCAAGGGCCGAGTTTGACCGGGGACGCGCCAGCAGCGTGACCAAAGTACCGCGCATGACCCTGGTTTTTTCGCCCTCCGCGACACAAAAAGCCGCGCTCGCCCAACTGCTCAAAGATCAGCAGAACCCGGCCTCGCCCTCCTACCACCAGTGGCTGACCCCGGCCCAGTTCGGCGCCCGGTTCGGCATGTCGGACCAGGACATCGCCACCACCGAGGCGTGGCTGGAGGCGCAGGGCTTTACGATCCTCGACGTCGCCCATGGCCGCGACGCGATCCACTTTGCCGGAACGGTCGGACAGGTGGAGTCGGCCTTCCACACCGAAATGCACCAGTACATGGTCCAGGGGGAGACGCACCTGGCCAACTCGACCGTGCTGACGATGCCGGCGGCGCTGGCGGGCGCGGTGGCCGGCATTCGCGGCATCGCACAGTTCCGGCCCAAGCCCATGCACACGGCGGCGCGCCGGCCCTCGGCCGACGCGCTTAAGCCCGGCTACACCGCCGGGGCCAACGCCGACCACTACCTGACGCCGAACGATATCGCGACGATCTACGACATCAATGCGCTCTACAACGCGGGCTTTGACGGGACCGGTCAGAGTCTCGCGGTCGTGGGGCAGAGCGCGATCTCGACGACCGATCTCGATGCTTTTCGCGCCGCCGCCGGGCTCGCTGCCAAGGAACCGATGCAGATGCTGGTGCCGAATACGGGCGCAAGTACCGTCTACTCGGGCGACGAGGATGAGTCGGACATCGATCTCGAATGGTCCGGCGCGATCGCAAAAAATGCCACCGTGTACTTTGTCTATGTCGGCAGCGATAACAACGTCGGCGTCTTCGACGCAATGGAGTACGCGATCGACAACAAGGTCGCGCCGATCATCAGCATCAGCTACGGCGAATGCGAGGCGGAGGCGAGTTCCGAACCGGCGACGCTCGAACCATACTTGATGCAGGCAAACGCCCAGGGGCAGACCCTGCTCGCCTCCTCGGGAGACGCGGGTGCGACAGCCTGCGATGATGGCAACACGGCAGCCACGCACGGCTTGTCTGTCAGCTATCCGGCTTCGTCCGCCTATCTGACAGCGATGGGCGGAACCGCATTCAACGAAGGCACGGGCAGCTACTGGAATACAGCCAACGATAGCGGCGGCGGTTCTGCCATCTCCTATATTCCGGAGACAGTGTGGAATGAGACTGCGGTCGCAAACGCACAAACGACTCCGCAGGGCCTGACCGCAACCGGCGGCGGCCAGAGTATCCTGTTCGGCAAGCCTTCCTGGCAGGTCGCCGCCGGCGTGCCCAACGATAACGCCCGCGACGTCCCGGATATCTCGCTCGACGCGGCCGTCTATCACGATGGCTTTTTGTATTGCAGCGGGGGGAGCTGCACGACGGGCTTTGCCAGTTCCACAAATACCCTCACCGTCGCCGGCGGCACGTCGTTCGACGCACCTATTTTTGCGGGCACCCTCGCGCTGATCAACCAGAAGAACGGCTCGAGCGGCGCAGGCAACATCAATGCCGATCTCTACTCGCTCTACGGGACCGCAAATGCCTCTGTGTTCCACGACATTACGACCGGCGACAACAAGCAGCCCTGCGCCTCCGGCTCCATTGACTGCCCTGCCGGAACCACCGAGACGGGCTTCTCGGCAACAGCGGGCTACGACCTGGCCTCCGGACTGGGATCGATCGATGCCTACAACCTCGCCCAGATCTTCCCGACACTGACGACGGCCGTCGGGGGAAGCGTCACGACGCTGACAGCATCGAGCAGCACACCCGTTACGGGTACAGCGGTCACCTTCACCGCTTCTGTCACCGCGGCCGCCGGCACCGTATTGCCGACCGGATCGGTAAACTTTTCGGTCAACGGGACGACGGTCAACGTTGCGCTGACGAACGGCGCAGCAAGTTATGCCGCAACCTTTACGACCGCCGGGCCCGAGACCATTACCGCAACCTACTCCGGCGACGCCAACTACAGCAGCTCAAGCTCCAGCATCACCGTGACGGTAGCCTCTTCGACCAGCACGGGCTCCTTTACGCTGTCGGCCACCAACGTCAGCGTGACTCTGGGCAATAGCGCCAACTCAACGCTCACCATCCAGTCGGCGAGCGGTTACAGCGGGGTGGTCGGCCTCGCGTACACAGTCACTCCGGCCTTCACCGGCTGCCTTTTCGCAGACACGATCGGCGTGGGGGCAAATGGCACAGTGACCGGCACAGTTACCGTGGATACGTTGGCCTCCGACTGCACCAACACCGGAGCGCGGCACCTGCTGAAGAGGGTCAACGCGATTGTCGCAGCGGGCACGCATCCGGCGCCGCGCCCAGGCGGCCGCGGCGCCGGGTACCCGATGGCGGCTGCGGCTGTGCTTGCGGGTCTGGGGATGCTGCGCCGCAGGCGGAAGGCCTGGCCGGTGGCCATGGTCCTGATGCTGGCGGGGCTGGGTACGTTGAGCGGCTGCGGCGGCAGTTCCGGCACGCCTGTCACCCCCCAGCCGACGAGCACCGTCTATACCTTCACCCTGACCGGGACGGACAGTGTTCACTCTACCGTGTCGGCTTCGACGACCTTTACGGCCACGGTGACGCAGTAGAGGGGCGCTGAGGGTTCGCTGTACTTCGCGCCTTCCGGATCGGGGTTGCCCGGAGCGTGGTTGACCAGAGCGCGCCTTCCGGAGCGGGGTTGCCCGGGCGGTTGGGCGCCGACTTCGTGACCAGCTAAGTCAGTGGTCGGCGCGCCGGGGGAGCAGACGCCGGATCAGGGGCGCTCCCCAGGTGCTGATGGCCAGCAGAGAGCCGAACAGGACGACGGCATCAATGCTCTCGCGTCCCTGGCGGGACCAGTAGGCGGCTGCATCGAGGTTGAGCCAGAGCGCGAACTCGTCCAGCGTCAGGGCCGCACCAACCCCGTAGCAAAGCGAGAGCAGGCGGCCGGCGAGGATGGAGCGGGGCGTATCGGCCGAGCCGACTTCTGCCAGCTCGGCATAGCCTGTGACCAGCAGCAGCAGGATGCCCCAAACGAGATGGTGGATATGCCGTCCGCCCATCTCGACGTAGCCGAAGGGGCCGATGTGGTGGGTGATCGAGGCCACGAGCAGGCGCACGGCGAGGAAGGTAAAGAAGAAGCTGATGGAGGCGAGAAAGAGCCGGCGCTGGGGCCGGTCCGGGATCTGCTGGTGGACCAGGTAGCCGAGCCTGGTGAGGTGCAAGAGAAGAAGACAGAACGCGACGAGCAGGCTGATCACGATCAGCAGGATCACTGAAGCCGGGATGGTGCCGCTCGTCTTCCAGAGCAGGATGCCAGGCGTGTGCATAGCTAAGCATTATCACGGCATGCGTGCACGTCCGCCGCTCGCGGGCGGGAAGGGATGGTTCCCCAGAGGAGGCAGGTCCTTCTGCGCATGCGCATTGCCCATGGTGGTGAGCGAAGAGTCCGCCGAAGGGCCGTCGTTCGCGCTCTGGGGTGCGCCCGGCGCCCAGGAAGGGGGGGACGGGGCGTTCTCACGCGGGAAGACCAGGGCCGCCGGCGCAAGCGCGGTGCGTGCGATCAGCTCCGATTCCGCCTCGTAGCCGCTGCACAGGGTCTTCAGTACGCCCGGGACCCCTTTGCGGTTCGACGTCAGAGTCGCGATGAGGGCGGCGCACAACTTCTTAACCAGCGCCATCAGCCCACGCGGCTTATCGATAAAGATCGATCGATATTGCAGTGGAGCGCAGAAGCGGCTGAAACTCAACGACGCTCCACCCATGAACTGCAGCTGCGTGTGCCCGGTCGCGATCAGGTGTTCGATGGTGTGGCCGCGCAGCACCATCGATAAGCTGAGATGCTCGTGTGCTGCATCGTTCAACTGGGTGAGCAGGTGGAAGCGGGAGCCCTGCGTGAAGCCGCAGAGCAGCGCTACCAGGTTGCCGTCGGCCGAGCGCAGCCCGAGCCGCCGGGCTGCGGAGTGGAAGGTCAAAATCCGTTCATCTCTGGCCAGCCGCAGCGGGTCGGCGCGAAAGGTAGCGGTGCTGTTCAACCGCTCGACGCCGGCCTGGTACTCGAGCCGGCTCAGCGAGGGAACAAACTCGATACCGGCCTGCGCGGCCTTGCGCAGGTAATTGCGCAAGTTGCGGCGCGTGTGCTTCCCGAGCGTGCCCAGAAACGATTCGAAGTCGGCTGCCAGCATCAATCGGTCGCCGGCAATCAGCCCATCGAAAGACTGGACTTTCAGTCCGGCAACGGTGGTCGCAGCGGGGTCGGCCGGGAGCAGGCGCAAGTGGAGCGAGTGCACTCCGCGCGCGGCCAGCTGCTCGATCGAGGCAGTGATTACGGCCGACTCGTACTCGGGCTTTGCGAGCAGCAGGCCGCGCCCGGTGAAGTCGCCACCGATCGCATAGCCGGTGCGTATGCCCCAGACCGTATGTTCGGTCGCATACATGAGGCCGACCAGGTCCTGGTCCTCCCAGCAGGCCACGGCGCAGGAGCGGCGCGTGGCGTCGGTAGCCGTGAGAAAATGCAGGGGCTCGAGGAGCACGTCCATCTCGACGCCGAGCTCGCGACGCAATTGCTCGATCTTGTCCCAGTGCTGGACAAAGGACTTCGCGTTCTCAAGAGATTCCGTTCTCAGTTTCAGCATAAGGTTTCAGCAAAGTGAAGCTCGGTGATCCGACAAACCCGCGGCGATCCCTCGCAGCAGTGGAGAAGCCACCTCAGGCAGACGCGCCTTGATCCGGAGTCTGCATCAGTTCCCGGATGCGGGCCAGGCGCAGGTTGTTCCAAGCCGACCGGGTATTTCTAAGGGCGCGATCCCGAGCGGCCAGGCTCATCGACGCAAGCAGGGTGCGGTCCCGATGCAGTTGGAAGATGCGATCGGCAAGGCCCTCCACATCGGCCATCGGGGCAAGCAGACCGTCGATGCGATCGCGCACCGTTTGGCTCGCCGCATCGCTGTGAAAAGCGATGACGGGGAGTCCGGCAGCCATGGCATCCCAGAAAGCGCGGCCGAAGTCCGTGGTGAGATGAGCCATGATGGCCAGGTCGTGACGCTCGAGCGCCTGGCGAAAGATGGGGCCGTAGGCAAGGCCGTCATGGAAGGTCACTCGATCCTCGATGCCCAGCGTGGCGGCAAGCGTGACCAACTCTGCCTTCAGCGGACCGAGTCCATACACATCAACGCAAACAGCGACATCCTGGGTGCGCAGCAGCCGCACGGCGCGGAGCAGAAAATCAATGCCCTTCAACGCTGCCAGGCGGGAGGCAACCACCAGACGCAGCGGCTCACCTGCGTGGGCGCGGGCGGCGCGCGCGGCCAAAGTCGCCTCGGTTACAACATCGCCGGTCTCGTGAACGGGCTGACGGATGGCCATGGCGCGCGGCGCAGAGAGGCGGTAGCGCTCCACGGCTGCGGGCGTATGCAGAAACGAAACCGAGCTCGAGAAGAGACACTCGCGCGTCAACTTTTCCTGGATTGCGAGCAGCCGCATGGAGCGCATTCTCCTCAGGCCGGATAGCCGGGCGGAGGCAAAACTCCATGCCATGAAGTCGAGAAAGTCCTCGGCTACGACGAAAATTGTCTTCTTTCCTCGTTTTACCGCGGCGCGATGCGCGTGTACCAGGCCCAGGTAAGGCGCGAAGAAATTCGAAGAGTGCACGATGTCTGCTTTGGCGACCTCGCGGCCGAGAATCCACCGCAGCTTGATGGCGCCGAGCAAAGCGTGGAGGGGATTGTGAAACGTCGGCAGTCCGACGAAGCGAATGCCTTCTGACTCCTTCAACGCTGATTCGCCGGTTCCCCACCAACCCTTGGCCGCATCCTTCTGCACGCTCTCCGGTGCCGCCACTGTTACGTTTCCAACGGCGCTTGCAAGACCGCGCAGATCCTCTGCCCAGAGACCGTCCACAATGGCGGAACCATCTGTGGCGCGTCGAAAGGAAATCAATGTCACCAGCAGATACTTCATGCAAGCTAAAAGTAGCAGACCGATCCGGGAAAGAAAGAGCCTTCTCGCGGCCTGGTTACCTCAGCGTTGCCTTGTCCTTCCCATTTGCGACAGCCGGGGGGGGAACCTGTTCTGCATTGCGGCCGGTGCGCACCCAGCTGCCATTGGAGCGCGCGCTGCGCAGCAGTGTGGGAATGAGCATGATCTTCCACAGCACGTAAAAGGGAACCACGGCGAGAATCGCCGCATCGCGCCAGCCGCCGCCCCCGACCGCAATGGCCGCGACCAGGTGCAGGAGAATGATCAGCCCGCCGACCACGCCCAGGTCGCGCGCAAACGGGAGTGTCGAGCCCAGGGCAAGGACCAGGAGCGTGAGGTGAAAGGCGAGGGGCAGAAGCAGTAAGTCCAGCAGAGGCTCGACGCAGCCGAGGTTGCCGGCCAGCAGATCGCGGCCGAGCGAAGGCAGGCTGGTGGCGAGCATGCGCAGGCGGCCCCCTTCCCAGCGCGATCTTTGCGACTTGACGTCGGTGGCCTTGACCGGCATCTCGGCATAGACAGCGGTGTGATTGAGAAAGGCGACGCGGCGGCCGGAACGAACCAGCGAGAGATGATATTCGAGGTCTTCGACAATCGAAGTGGCGAGATAGGGGACCGCCTGCAGCGTTTCGCGGCGCAGCCCGAAGCCATTGCCGAGGATGCCGGCGGAAAGACCGAGATGCTCTCGACCGAGCGGCCGGACGAGGTTAAAGGCGAGCAGGGAGACGCGCATCAGCCGGCTGCGGAGGGTCTCGGTAGCGTTGCGCACCAGGTAGCGGGCCTGCACTGCCTGCTCGCCCTGTCGCAGGGCGCCGACAGCCGCGCTCAGAAAGTTGTGCGCCACCACCGTGTCGGCGTCGACCACGAGCACGCAATCGTAGCCGGCCCGCAGCAGATGATCAAAGGCGTAGTCCAGCGCGTAGCCTTTGCCTCGATGGACCGGATCCTGACGCTCGAGCACGCTCGCCCCGGCCAGAGCCGCGAGGCGCGCCGTGTCATCGGTGCAGTTGTCGGCGATCACGAAGATTGCGACTTCAGAGCCGGCGCCCGGGTGATCGGCCTCGAGCAGGCTCTGCACACATGCGGTGATGGTGACTTGCTCATTGTGGGCCGGCACGACGACGGCCGCGCGCCAGGGGCCGGGCCCGATCGCGCGATCGGACCGACGAAGAGGAACCAGAGCGGCCACGCTCAGCATGAGCAGCTCGAGCGAGCCGGGCAGCGTCAGGCAAGCAGCCACCGTGGCGATGCTGTTCCAGAGGGTAAGGAGCAGGGGTTTGATCATCCTGCCTGCTGTGCCGGCATGGCCGGTAGCCGCGTGTGAAATATCTCGGCCAGATGATCGGCACTGCGCGCAAGTTCGTATGCCTGCTGCACGCGGAGCCGGCCGGCTGCACCCAGGGTCCGGCGCAGAGCCGGGTCCTCGATCAGCCGGGTGATGGCAGCGGCGAGTCCGTCGACATCGCTCGGCGCAACGAGCAGGCCGTCGCGGCCATCGGAGATCAACTCCGGGATGCCGTTGATGCTGGTCGCGATGCAGGGAATCTCCATCGCCATGGCCTCCATCAGCACCACGGGGATGCCTTCAGCAAAGCTGGCCAGGGCGAAGATGTCGGTCGCAGCATAAAAGTCCTGGATGTGATCCTGGTTGATCGAGCCGGTAAAGGTGACACGGCCGGTGAGCGCCTTGTGGCGAACCAGTTGCTCGAGGCCCGGCCGGTCGGGCCCGTCGCCGACCAGGGTAAGGTGCACCGGTTTTCCTGCCTCGACAAGCCGTTCCAATGCCTGGACGAGAATTCTCTGGCCCTTGGTGGGCACAAGCCGGCCCACGCACAGAATCGCAAAGGGCTCGGAGGACGGGAGGATCGGCCGTGCGGCGAAGTGGGTCGTGTCCACCCCGAGACGGGCGATCTGAAACTTGTCCCAGTAGCGGCCCGCGGAGACCTTCATCATCTGACTCTGGGCAAAGAAGCTGATGCAGGCGACAAAGTGGGCCCGCGCCACTTTGGCGGACAAAAAAGAACCGGGAACGTCGTAGAACTCATCCGGCCCGTGCACCGTCATCGAGAGCGTGACCGGCGCAAGGTACGTGGCAAAGAGAGCCACGCTCGCGGCCTGGGAAGCGAAATGGACGTGCAGGTGGGTCAGTGCCTGCCGGTGCATCCAGCGGGCCAGGATCGCAGCCTCGATCAGATAAAAGAGGCAGAGCAGGGTGCGCGCCGGATCGGCAGCGCCCAGGCGCAGGGCGGCCAAGGCGCTGGTGAGCAGCGCGGCGGGCCGATGAACCAGGAACCAGGCCATCGCCTTGAAGACGCCTGGAGCCCCCTGCGCCTTGATGTAGAACGTGCGGCCCGCCTCGGTTTGCTCAACACCGGTGAGGCGGTGATAAGCCGGCCCCGTATTGATCGATGCGACCTCAATCGAGATGCCCCGCGCGCGCAGGGCGAGCACCTCGCGCAGGATAAAGGTGTGGGACACGTCAGGGTATTTGCTTATCAGATAAGCCAGTCGCAGCGACGTTGCTCTCATCTACAGCTACTTCCCTGTGCCAACACAAAGACCCACTCTCTAGGCTAGGCTGAACCAGCTTCAAGCGAAGTGTATAGCGCCCAACCCCGGTCGTAACTAGCGCAAGCGCGCGTGTATGTGCCATAAGTACTGATAGCTTCCCGCGAGCCTTATTTGTGCGCCGGGCCGCGTGGCTTTCACGCGCTGTTTTAAGCACGCGGCTCGAGCGCTGACCTGCAGGGAGCAGGGGTGGCCGGGTGGAAGCAGGTGGGTTTGAACCGAGGGCGATTGTGGAGACAAGCGCAGCAAACCTGGCGCAGGCCGCCGAGTCGGGAGACCGGGCTGAGAGCATCGAGGTCTCCATCATTATCGTCTCCTTCAACACGCGCGACGTCCTGCGGGAGTGCCTGCAGTCGGTCGCGCAGGAATCGGTCGGCCTGCGCACCGAAGTGCTGCTGGTGGATAACCATTCGAGCGACGGTTCGCCGGAGATGGTGGAGCGGGAGTTTCCCCACGTCACCCTGATTCGCAGCGATATCAACCTCGGCTTCGGCGCCGCGAACAATGTCGCCTTGGCAAAGGCGCGCGGGCGTTATTTTGTATTGCTCAACTCGGACGCATTCTTTGCACCCGGCGCGCTGCGCCGCGCGATCGAACACATGGACCAGACGCCGCAATGCGGAATTGGCGGCGCTCGCCTGGTAGGGCGCGATGGAGCGCCGCAGCCTTCGGCGCGCATGTTTCATTCCCTGGCCAAGGACATGCTGGTGCTGACCGGTTTGTCGGATCGATATCCGAAATCGAGAATCTTTGGCAGCCTGGATCGCACCTGGGCCGACTCCCTCCAGGCAGCCTCGGTGGACTGGGTGCCGGGGGCTTTCTCGATCCTGCGCCCGGAAGCGATCGCGAAGGTCGGCGTGTTTGATCCGCAATTCTTTCTCTACTACGAGGAAGTCGATCTCTGCTACCGGATGATCCAGGCCGGCTACACGGTTTGGTACTGGCCGGATGTGGTGGTCATCCATCTGGGCGGTGAATCTTCGCGCCAGTTGAAGACCCTGGCCTTTGCCTCGAAAGCGGCGCAGGTGGTTTTATGGAGGATGCGCAGCACGCTGCTCTACTATCGCAAGCACCACGGTGAGCAGGCGCTCGGAGCAAAGTGGCTGGAGATCCTGCTGTACAAGATCACCGTCGCGCGCAATGGCTTCAGCCGAAGCGCGGAGCGACGCGAGCGCAGGCAGCACCATCGGGTCCTGATCTCGCTGATGAAGCAGGCCTGGAAGGATACGCAGGGCGGCCGCATTTCGCCGCCCCGGCCGTGGTGATCGGGATCATGGGCACGGCGAAGCAGAGATTGGCCGCACCCCTGCGGATGGTGCTCCAGGCCACCTCCGGGCTACGTGAGGGAATGCGCAGGCTGCACGGGCATGCAGCGCTGGCCGCGCAGCTGCGTGGTCCGCTTCCTGCCACCGTCGTGGTGCTGGGGAAAACCTGGGTCTATGGCACCGGCGCCATCCGATTCGGGGAACACACGCTGCTCTATCCGGACCTGCACCTTGAGACCCAGGGCGAGGCCGTCATCACCCTCGGCGACGGGGTGGTGCTCTCACGCGGAGTGCACCTGGTGGCGATGGCCGGCATCTCGATCGGCCGGGGCGCGATGCTGGGCGAGTACACGAGCATCCGGGATGCGAATCACCGGCGGGAGCCGGGCGTGCCGATCCGCGATGCGGGCCACACGGCAAAGCCGATTGTCATCGGGGCCGAGGTCTGGATTGGCCGGGGAGCGATGGTGCTCGGCGGGGTGACGATCGGCGCAGGAGCCACGGTCGGGGCCAATGCGGTGGTCACGCGCGATGTGCCCGCGGGCGCGACCGTGGTCGGGGTTCCGGCCAGGGCGATCGAGCGGCGCGCGGGCACTTTGTGACCGAGGCCGCGGGGCGACGGGCGAAGGTTGCGAGAAGCAGAATCGGCGGCTTAGAGCGTGCGCCTGGCTAGAAAGAAGATACCCAGAAACAGGACAAAAATCCCTGTCGCCTGCAGATCCTGCCGCAGGGGGCGCACGCCTTCTCGCGTGGCCCCGGCCTGGGTGACCAGATACAGCGGAAAGTCGCCGGCCGCGACCGCGATCACCGCGCCCGGCATACCGAAGAAGTGAAAACCCAGGGGAATACCGATCAGCATGGCCGCGCAGTAGGCCGCGTTGCCGATTGCGTTGTACTTGGTCTTGCCGAGCGAAAAAAGAACCGGCGCCGTGGTCTGGTAGAGCAGCGTATGCCAGAGACCGAGAGCGAGGATGGGAATCATCCAGGCGGCCTGCCGGTAGCGTACGTCGTAGAGCTTGACGATCAGCAGGTATCCCCACACGGACATGACGCTGAGCAGCCCCGCGCCGGCCAACAGCGCGTAGAAGCGATAGTGCAGAAACCTGGCGCGGAACGCTTCCTTGGGCAGGTGAATGATCTTGGCGATAAAGGGATAGGCCACGCGCGAGGAGAGCGAGAGAATGACAGCTCGCGGGATGTCAGAGAGCGAGTAGGCTATGCCGTAGATCCCCAGCAAGGACAGGCTCACCAGCCGGCCCAGGATGAGCCGGTCTGCCTGCGAAGCAAAAAAGAAGAAAGCCGTGCCGAGCATGATCCACTTGCCGAAGTGGATGATGTTGTGGGCCGCCTGTCGGTCCCAGGCAAAATGGTTGCGGATGCCCGGGGTCAGCGCCGGGATGTGGCTGACGATGAGCCGATAGGCGGTTGCGATCAGCTGGCCGCCGACGATCGCCCAGATGGATGGCCGGAAGTAGGCCCAGAGCACGGTGGAGAACAGCGTCACCAGAGCCATGCTGCCATCGATGGCAAACAGGCGCTTGACCGCCATGTGGCGCGAGAGGCTGAGCAGGTTGGTGCTGTTGAACCCGGAGAGCAGCGCGGTGAGCGCGAGTACCGGCAGCAGCAGGCGCAGCTTCGGATCGTGGTAGAAGGCCGCCATCGCCCAGCTGGCCCCGACCGCGCAGAGCCAGATGACAGCGCCGCGGAAAGCCTGGATCGTCCAGGCGGTGTTGAGAAAGACAGGGTCGTCGCCCTGAGGCGACTGGACCACGCTTGGTGCGAGGCCTATGTCGGACAGCAGGGTGAGCCCGATGATCAGCGTGGTGAGCAGCGTCATCTCGCCGAAGACGGCGGGTAGCAGCAGGCGGGTCAGGACCAGGCTGCTGACCACCCGCAGGGCCATGCCGGAGCCGTATTCAAGAATGGTCCAGACAGATGCCCGTGCCGCCTTGGTTTCGAGCTGGGAAAACTCGGAAGGGTTCTCGAGCACATCGGTATCCACGCTCACAGCTGCATCCATCGCGCCCTCCTTCCGAAGCTGATCATGCGGTGGCAAGACCCGTGCCCCGGGCCGGCTTCTCAGCCCCGGGGCGCTCGACCGCCGCATGCAAGGCCGCGACAGAGAAGATGATCAGCAGCGGATCGCAGGGAAAGCGAAAGCGTGGCTTCACGATAGTCAGCCCGGAGCTGAGCATAACCAGCAGCAGCGCGGCGGTGGTCATCGCGGCCAGGCTGGACCGTCGATAGAGCCACAGGCCTCGGAAACTGAGCAGGATAAGCGGGAGCATGGCCCAGCCGATCAGCTGCGCGGTAAACGAGTTATGCGGCCCGGCGGTGGCCGGCCTGCCCACCGAATCGAAGACGGCGAGCGAGCGGAGCACGAACAACTCGGCAAAGCGCGTGGGATGCGCGGAGATCCAGGCGCTGGCCCGCGCGTGGTGATCGTGGTCCCAGGTGACCTCGTCGCCGTAGGGCTCTTCCGGGGTGATATCCGGGCGGATCAGGTTGCCCGAGCGCGGCTCGGCCTGGTCGTTGGCGCCAAGCTCCATGTTGAAACCGCCGTTGGTGGCGACCGAGTCGGTATGCAGCACAAAGTGATTGCGCACAATCCAGACGCAGGTAGGAAGCAGGCTCAAGAGCGCGATCGAGAGCGCGACGCGCAGCCGGCGGCGCAGGCCGGCGATCGCGGCGAGCAGCACGCCGTAGGGACCGAAGATGGTCGTCGCCGCAGCCGCAACCCCGGCCGCAAGTCCAGCCAGCGAGCCGAGCGCCACCGAGTCGCGCCCGATGGCCCGTATGGCCAGCAGGGTTGCCAGAATCAAGGCGAGCGCGGTGATGGTGGTCGGATAGATGGTGGTC
>CAZZYH010000100.1:0-12705 GCA_964658225.1 Vulcanimicrobiota bacterium
GACCTCTCCACGCTCGGGAGGGTGCAAAATGCCTGAAACCCTGCTCGCGCCCTCCACTGCCCTGCTGCCTGTCGGCAGCGCTCACCGCTGCCGGGTCGTGGTGATCTGGATTGACTGGTACGCCTATCACATTGCGCGATTTGTCGGCCTGGCCGGCAATCAGGAGCTGGCCGGTGGGGTGGTCGGAATCGAACTGGTGGGCGGCATCGGTGTGCATAGAGGCCTGCGCTTTCGCGAAGAGCTGCCGGCAGGACTGCCCGTCGAGACGCTCTTCCCCGGAAAGAACTGGGCCGACACCGGGCAGTGGCGGATCGCGCGGGCCTTGTGGCGAAGGCTGGGAGCGCTCGATCCGGAAGTGGTGCTGGTGCCCGGCTACTACACCTGGCCCGGCATCGCGGCGGCGCTCTGGGCGCGTCTGCATCGGCGCAAAAGCGTGCTGATGACAGAGAGCACTCGCGAAGACCATGCGCGCGCTCCTTTGAAGGAACGAGCCAAGGCCTGGCTGATCCGCGCACTTTTCAACTGGGCCGTTGCCGGCGGGACCCGTCACGCGAGTTACCTCCGGGCGCTGGGTTTTCGCGCCGATCGCGTCGCGCGGTTTTATGACGTTGTCGACAACGAGGGTCTTGATCGTCGCTCGCAGCAGCTACGCCGTGAAGAGCAACCGCTGCTGCCGACGCCTTACTTTCTCTATGTTGGACGGCTGGCCGCGGAGAAGAATCTAGACGCGCTCATCGACGCATACCTTACCTATCGAAACGCCGGTGGCGGCTGGCCGCTGGTGCTGGTTGGCGATGGGCCGGAGCGCGACGCATTGAAACAGAAGGCGGACCAGGCGCGTTGGGCGGCGGACATTCACTTTGCCGGGCACAGGAGTTCGGCAGAGTTGCCGCGGTACTACGCGTTTGCCGGCTGCTTTGTGCTGCCGAGCACCCGCGAGCCCTGGGGCCTGGTTGTCAATGAGGCCATGGCCTGCGGGCTGCCGGTCGTTGTTTCCAGCCTCTGCGGCTGCGCCGACGATCTTGTTACGCATGGGTTGAATGGATTTCTCTTCGACCCTGCTGCGCTTGACCAACTCGTCGCCTCGCTCCAGGCCGTCACGGCGCTGAACGATCGGCAGTGGTTGCAGATGAGCCAAGCGTCCAGACGGCGGATTGCCGACTACTCGCCCGCGCACTTTGGGGAGCAGATCGCCTGGATTGCAAACGCTGAACACTGAACCGAAGACAGAGCACATAGGTTGTGGAAGGTTGGCGGCAGATCTTTCTCAGGGCGGGAAAGTATCTGCCCGAGTCTCGGCACAGGATATTGCAGCACTGAGTAAGTTCCCGAGGGGGCGTTGTATGTTCGTCCAAACCCGACCGCGTGCCGATGACCATGCCGAGGCCAATGCAGCGGCTCTGCCCAGCCAATGGCTGAGCGTGGTCTCGCATCTTGATCCGAAATACGGTGGGCTCAGTGCGGCCGTGCCCGAGCTTGCGGCGAGCCTCGCCGCAAGCAACCAGATCGGCGTCTCGGTCGCGGCATTCTGCCTGGCAGACGAACAATACCGCACCGCGGCTCATCCGGAGCTTGCTATCTCCTACTGGCCGACGAGTCGCAAGTCATGGTTGCTCAATCGGGCGTTGCGCAGGGAGTTTCGGCACCGGGTCGCGGAGGTGGATGGCCTTCACATCCATGGCTTGTGGGAGCAGAGCAGCCTGATGGCTGCGCGTGCGGCGCGCGCGCTCGGCAAGCCCTATATCGTCTCTGCCCATGGCATGTTGGAGCCCTGGGCGCTCGCCCGCAGCCGCGCGAAGAAGCAGATCTATGCGGCGGCCTTTGAGCGATCCACGCTTGCGGGAGCCGGCTGCCTGCATGCGCTGACGCGCGCCGAGGCGAGAAACTATCGCGAGTTCGGATGCACGGGTCCGATTGCGGTGATTCCGAATGGCGTCGATATACCGGCCCAGCTCTCTGCCGAATCCTTTCTCGCCACCTACCCAAGCGTGCGCGGCAAGCGCGCACTGCTGTTCCTCGGCCGCCTGCACCAGAAAAAAGGTGTCGAGTTGCTGGTGCGCGCCTGGGCGCGCGTGCACGCCAAAGCCGCTGACGCGTGCCTGGTCCTTGCCGGTCCCTCAGAGGACACTACACGCGCGCGCGCCGAACAGTTGGTCGGCGACTTAGGTCTCACTGCACAAGTCTTGTTTACCGGCATGCTCTCGACGGCGATGAAGTGGAGTGCGCTGGCTGCTTGTGAATGCTTTGTGCTGCCTTCCTATTCCGAAGGACTCAGCATCGCGACGCTTGAGGCGATGGGCGCTGGGGTGCCGGTGATCCTCACCGAGAATTGCAATCTGCCCGAGATCGTGGAGCAGCGCGCCGGATGGCAAGTGCGCGCCGAAGAAGAAGACCTGGCCGCAGCACTCGAGGCCTGGCTGGATCACTCACCCTCTGCCAATAAGACCAGGGGGCAGCGCGGTGCTGCGTTGGTTCGCGAACGCTATAGCTGGTCTGGAGTGGCAAAGCAGATGGCTGCGGTTTACGCCTGGGTTGCAGCCGGATCCCCGCGTGCATCGGCTCCCTGCAGCCTTTGGACCGAGCAAGCGCAGGCACACGCATGAGCCCCGTCCGCCTGCGTGACTACGACAATGCGTGGTATCAGCCGGGCCGCTCGCGCCTGTGGCAGGCGGCCTGGTTCTTTCTTGGCCTGCCCGTGCTGCGCTCCCGACTGCTGCCTTGCTCCGGGCTGCGCGTGCGCCTGCTGCGCGTCTTTGGCGCCCGCTTGGGCGCGGGAGTTGTTATCAAGCCTGCGGTTCAAATCAAGTACCCATGGAACCTCGTCGTCGGCAACCATTGCTGGATTGGCGAGGCGTGCTGGATCGACAACCTCACTGCGGTGCGCATCGGTGATGATGTCTGCCTCTCGCAGGGCTCCTATCTTTGCACCGGCAACCACGACTGGAAGGACCCCGCATTTGGCCTGATCGTTGCGCCGATCGAGATTCGCGACGGAGCATGGGTCGGCGCAAGAGCAACGCTGATGCCCGGCGTAGTGCTTGGCGCGGGCGCGGTTGCAGGCGCCGGCAGCATTGTTTCGCGATCCATTCCCGCATACGAGATTCACACCGGCAATCCTGCCGAGTTTCGAAAGCACCGGCAGATTCGAGACAGAGCTGTAGATCAGGCAGCGGATCTTGCCTGCCAGCCTTCAACACTGGGCGCGGAGACACTTTCGTGAAAATTCTCTTGATGAACCAATTCTTCTGGCCGGACTCGGCAGCGACCAGCCAACTGCTCACCGACCTTGCCGTCGAGATGGACAAGCGCGGCCACGAGGTCCATGTGATCTGCGCAGGCGGCAACTATGCTGTCGCTTCAGATGAGCAGCAACCTCCCGTGAAGATACATCGGCTCCGGGCTTTCCCATTTTCCCGGAGTAAGTTAGGCCGCGTGCTGTCCTACCTTTCCTTCTACGTAAGCGCAGCGTGGCGCGGTCTCACTCTCCCTCAGCCCGACCTTGTCATCACCCTTACCACGCCGCCACTCCTTTCCTTGCTCGGTACGCTCATCAAGGCATTGCGCGGAGCCCGCCACTTTATCTGGGAGATGGACGTTTACCCCGATGTCGCCGTTAGTCTTGGCTACTTTCGGGCCGGAGGTTTTCTTGATCGTGCTGTCGGTATCCTCGCAGATGGCTCGCGGCGGGGCGCGGACGGCATCCTGGCGCTCGGCGAATGCATGAAGCATCGCCTGGTGGGTCGCGGCATTGCTGCGGAACGAATCTTTGTCGCCGAGAATTGGGCGGATAGCGCTGCGATTCAGCCTGTGGAGAGACCAGCCTCGCGCGACAAGCTCGTTGTGCTCTACTCCGGAAATCTCGGTTTGGCCCATGACATAGAAACGATTGCGGCGACCATGCTCGCCTTGCGCCGGAGCACCCGCTTTTCTTTCATCTTTGCCGGCGGCGGCCCACGCCGAAGCGAACTCGAGCAGTTTTGCCTGGACCACTCGCTTGCAGCGGTCGAGTTCAGGCCCTATGTGCCGCGCATGGCCCTCGGCGAAAGTCTCGGCGCGGGGGATATCGGCCTGGTCACGCAGCAGGAATCATGCACCGGCGCTGTGCTGCCGAGCAAGGTTTACGGTTTGCTCGCCGCCGGCCGGCCCATCCTGTTTATCGGGCCGGCCGAAGCAACCCCGGCCAGCATCATCCGGTCCTTTGACTGTGGATGGCACATCGCCTGCGGAGACACGGCTGCACTTACCCGACTCTTCGAGCGACTGGCCGACCACCCTGCTGAGGTAAGCGCGGCCGGCAAACGCGCGAGGAATGTATTTCTGGAGCACTACGACCGGCCGATCGGAGTTGCGCGCATCTGCGATCTCGTAGGCGCTTGCTCTCTGGGGCACACCTCGGGTGCCCGGGATCTCTCTTTGCAAGACCTTGAGCAGATAGGCGCTCAAGAACATACCGCTTGAAAGAAAGTAACCTATGCGCGCACAGATCGCACTTGGACTCACCGCATTTGTCCTCTGTCTGATCACCACACCGATCTGCCGCGGGATCTTTCACCGCCTCGGCATCGTCGATCACCCCGACACGACGAGAAAGCTGCACGCCTCGGCGGTGCCACGGGTGGGCGGCATTGCTATCGCCTTCTCCTACGCGCTTGCACTCGGACTCCTGCTCGCCTTTGCGCCTCACGGGATGCAGATTTTTATACGCCACAAGGCCCTGCTGCTCGCCCTGCTGCCGCCTGCCTGCATCATTTTTACTACCGGCCTGGTGGACGACCTGATTGGCCTCAAGCCATTCACCAAGCTCGCCGGCCAGGCCGTTGGCGCCCTGCTTGCCGTGGTCTTTGGCGCCCGCATTACCCTGATCGGCGGAGTCATCGCCTCTGACTGGATCACCATTCCCCTCAGCTTTCTTTGGCTGCTTGCCTGCACGAATGCGCTCAACCTGATCGACGGCCTGGACGGTCTCGCCACCGGGGTCGGCCTCTTTGCGACGCTTACCACGCTGCTCGCCGCCATTCTCCAGGGCAACACAGGCCTGATCATGGCGACCATTCCGCTTGCGTGCTGTCTGCTTGCCTTTCTTCGCTACAACTTCAACCCGGCTTCCGTTTTTCTTGGTGATTGCGGCAGCCTCACGATCGGCTTTCTGCTGGGTTCGTTCGCGCTGATCTGGAGCCAGAAATCCGCGACTTTGCTGGGCATGGCAGCCCCCATGATGGTTCTGGCGCTGCCGCTGCTTGAGGTTGGCCTCTCGATCGGCCGACGCTACCTCAGTAGTCGCCCCATCTTCGGCGCCGACCGTGGGCACATCCACCATCGCCTCCTCGCACTCGGCTTCACTCCCCGCGACGTCGCGCTGATCCTCTACGGGGTGTGCGGCATTGCCGCGGTTCTCTCTCTGCTGCAAAGCGTCCTGAGTAACCGGTACCAGGGGCTGGTCGTCATCGTCTTCTGCGGTCTGGCGCTTCTTGGGGTCAAGCGACTCGGGTATGTTGAATTCCGGGCTGCAAGAAAACTGCTGTCGCATCGTAACTTTTTACGCAGCCTGCAGGAACGCATGTATCTGGACAATCTGGACCACGGGCTTTCTACCGCAGCTTCACTCGATGCTTACTGGGAAATTATCCATAGGAGCTGCGGTGATCTTGAATTCGCCTCGGTAGAGCTGGACTATGCAGGGCGTTCTTACGGGAGCGTACTGCGCATCATGGACGAGGCGCCGGCCTGGGCGATGACGCTTACCATCGGCCGGTTGGGCATGTTACGACTGACCCGTGCTGATGAGAGCGAATCACCCACGCTTATGCTGCTCGCGCTGCACGCGATGCAGGAACATCTTCAAGCGCACGGGCCGCGCTGGGCAGAAGCGCGTATAGGGCAGCAAGAGCCTTACGAGGTCGGCAGCGTTGCCTGAACGCTGAGAACAGCACGCGGCCCGCTACTTGCCCGCGGCGGCCTGGTAGATCTGCATCACGGTCGGATTATTGGCTTGCCAGTAATCTGCATGGACCATCAGGATGTCGCCCTGTCGAACTGCTTCGACGAGCTGGGGCGTGTAGAGGGCCAGGCGGCCCGGATCCACGTCATTGACCAGATTGAGGCTGAATGCATGCGGATAGTAACGGTAGATGGTGGGATCTGTACCGACATCGGTATGGAACAGAAAGCTCTTGAGAGGAGCCGTATACGCATAGTGCTTCGGCGTACTCTGCTCGGGAATGATGAGTGCATCAGGAAGGGCGGCATTTAGCTGCTTGAAGATATCCGGAGAAAGTACGGCTCCATCAGCCTCAACACTCGTGTCGACGTAAAAGAGAGTAGCGCCCCAGCGGTCATGCGCGTACCTCATCTTGCCAAGCAACTCGGCCGTGACCAGGCTTGTTCCCAGGGAAACCTGCTGCGCTGAGCCTGAGGGGCGGAGCGCGAGATGCTGCGGCCGGACGCAGACACCGACGGTAAAGCCCGCATCTCGGAGTGTCTTGAAATAAGCGTCGTCCAACCTCATACCCTTGTAGGGCGACTCCTGCGAGTTGATACGGGTCTCCATCTCGGGGGCAAGTTTCGCTATCTGGTCCGGCGAGCACGCATAGCTGGTGGGCTGCGGGTACTGCTCCCCTTCAATGTCCCAGGTAATGGCGCCCTGTGCATGGAGGCGTTGAAGATTGTGCACAATGTCCTGCGCCTGCTTCAAGACTCTCGCCTGGAATGCCTCAATGCCTGCGCTTGTCTTGACGTCGACGCGCTCCGTAGTAAGCCCGCTAAAGTAGCGGCGCGGATTGCTCGAAGAGGCACCGGGCACAAGCGAGGACTCACCCTGCGGAGAATTTGCCAGGTACACTGTGCCGATGATGCGGCGATCGGGCCAGTGCAAACGAGCAGGCCACGCATTGGACCAGCTCCTGTAGACATCAGCCGCTAGACTGCCGGCCGAGGTTCCGGACGGTGCAAAGCGAAGCGAAACAGTAACCGTGTCCGACTCTCCCGGCCGCAACGCGCGATCGTTGTGGGGGAGAAATGTGGCAAGTTGATCAGGAGCGGTGGTGCTGATGATCGGGGTATAAGTATTTGCCACGGCGCCCGGCACAAAGCCGCTGTAGAGCGGAAGCGAAACGTCGGGCGCCACTGCTGCCACTTCACCCTGAACGTAGTCCGCCAGCACGATACTGGGCGCAGTGACGTTGAACGAGTATTGCGTGGCGTGCGGGTCACCGAATCCAAGCGGAAGCTGCGGAAAGTGACAGGCGAAGGGGTAAATGGTAGCGCCGTCAAAGATTATCCCCGAATCAGAGTTGTTCTTGGTGGTCATGCGCATATTGAGCGATTCGCCGCTCTGCGCAAAGTTGACGCTGATCGAGCCCCATCTGAACGTGTATGTCCAGGTGTGGGTTGCAGCATCCCAGCGACGCCCGTTGTTTACTTCACCCCACCCGTACTGGCCCTGGGACAGAGTCTTTCCAGACAAGTCTGTCGCCTTCATATGCCAGATATGAAATGCGTCAGATGGATTGAGCGACAGATCTTCAAGGCCGATCCCTTTGTAGGAAAGACGCTCGACGCCCTGGTTGCCGTAGGTGACCAACAGGGAAGGCTGAGCACACCCGCTACCGCTGCTCGGGATCAGCATGGCAAGCGATGCCGCAAGAACGACGGCTTGAAAGATGCGCTTCATGTTTCGGCGTCTGGCCCTTCCATCTGACCCGTCAAGACGGCAGTCGAACGGCTAGCGACTCGAAGCAGGTCTAGGTCAAGAGTACTGCAAGCCCGGGCGAAAGACCGGGCTGGCACTCTCGATCAGGGGCGATCGAGTGATGGGGGCTGCACAGAATCGTGCCCCGGGTCGCGTGGAACTCGAGTTTCCTCGGAGGGCGGAGGCGCCGCTTCTGGAGTTATGTTGGCGACAGACCGTTCGTGGATCTCGCGGAACCGGCCGGGCGACGGCACGAACAGCCGGCCAATCGGATGGGCGCACTTACCGCATCGGCGCACTGTACATCAGGCCGCCCTTGGTCCAAAGTTCGTTCAGCCCGCGATCCAGTTTCATCACCGAGCGCACACCAAGATCGCGATCAAACAACTCTCCGTAGTTGCCCACAGCCTCAATGATATGGGCCGCCCATGCGTCGTCCAACCCAAGATACTCTCCATAGCCGCGTTGGGTGCCGAGCAGCCTCATCACCACTGGGTCCTCAGACTTCGTCATCGTGGCAAGATTTGCCTGCGTGACGCCACTCTCTTCGGCCTGGATGAGCGCTTCGACAACCCAGTTGACGATCGAAGCCCATTGCGGATCGTCAAGCCTGTACGCCGTCGAGAGCGGGTCCTTCGCGATCGAGTCGGGCAGGATGGCGAAGTTTTTCGCCATTCCCTTGAATGCGATGCGCTCGAAGGCGAGTTGGGTTACGTCCGCGGTCACCGCTGCGCAATTGCCTGTGATGAAGGCGGCCTCCATCTCTCCCTCCTCCGAGAAAGGGAAAGGCAGCCACTTGATCCTCTCGCGACGCATGTAGCCCTCAAGCTGTGTCTGGATCTCGGTGCCGCCTAGAAAGCAGACCTTCTTGCCCGCCAGGTCGCGCGGTGTGGTAATCCCCATGGTCTTGTTGACGAGAAAACCCTGGTAGTCAAACAAGATCGTCGGCGCAAAGCCCAGGGCAGTGTTCGCTGTGTCGAGCAGATTGGTCGAAGCGGTGGCGAGAACTGCGACCTTGCCCGCCTTCAGTGCTTCAAGCGCATCCGCCTCGGCGCGGTAAGGTACGATCGTGAATTTTGCTCCCGGTCCGAGCACGGAGACCGCGAGCGCCTTGCAGATATCGACGTCAAACAGGGAATGATTCCCATGCGCGTCCTGCATGGTGTACTCAACTTCCTCCAAATCAACCCCACAGGGCAGCGAACCCGCGGCGCGGATCTTGTCCAGCGTTGGCCCGGCGTGTGCCGGAAGGTAGCCGCTGAAAAAGAAAAAAGGCAAGGCAAGAAAGATACGGGCTGTTCTGAGCATGGCGAAGGTAGTTTTTTCCTCAAAAAAAACAGCAGCCGGGCGCATCTACCCGGCTGCACTGAGTAAGTGTTCGTTAGTTCGTCGGCCAGCCGGGCGTGGTTGGAAGGCCAGGGTTGGTGTTCGGCCGCGGATTGAAGTCGGCCGGCGCCGGATCAATGACCACTCCATTGACCAGATCGGTAGGCGTGATCTGCAACGCGCGGCATCCTTGCGCGCCGGCGTGCGGCAGAGTCTTGACGACGCTCTCAGGGATCATGGCATAGCTGGCCGGCAGAGTGGGTATGGTCCCTATCAACCGGGCGTTATCAAAAGCAGTCAGCAGGTCGCCGACGCCCGGCGTGTGCGCGTCGGATGGTCCCATGTCTGCCTGCCCATAGGTGGCGAGCCCCTTGGCCCGGGCAGCCGCCTCGTCCGGCAGGTTGGCCAGCGGCGTCAGATCAAAGAGCTCGTCAATAAACTTGATGATCGATCCGTGCTCGGTCGCCTCATGTGTGACCACGTGCGCCTTGGCGTAGGGCGAGATGATGATGGCCGGGATACGCGGGCCCTGATCAAGAGCCATGCCTTGCGGATCAAACGAGCGAATGACCGGCTGTGTGTGGTCGTAGAGTCCGTCGGTCTCATCATAAGTGATGATGATGACACTTTCAGGCCAGTAAGGGCTGGCAGCGATCGTGTTGATAGAGTCGGCGAGCAGGCTCTCGGAAATCTGCGCGTCTGAGTAACCCGGGTGATCGTCATTGCCCATAAACGCGGCCTTGACCGCGGGACTGGGTGCGCGCGGAACAAGTCCGTCGAGGTTGCCATAGCCACCGCGTACATAGGCCACGCCCGAGGAAGGAAGCGCGTGGTTAAACATCAGAGAGTAGAAATCAGTAAGACCGCCTAAGTGCGACTTACTCTCGACAGGATTATCGGCCACATAGCCAAAGTACTGGGGCGCATTGTGGTGAGCGATATAGTCGTAGTTCGTCACCTGACCGGAAGGGTCGGTAACCTCGTGATCGTAGCCTTCCTGGAACCAGCCCCAGTTCACCGGCTGGTTGCCATCGCCCGCGATTTTCTTGATATCCTCCTGCACATCCATCAAGTCCATCACCGGGTTCAGATCCGAAGCCGTAATCGTCTCAATCTGCTTGCCCATAAAGGAAAGGGGCAGCGTTGCGAAAGTAAGGTTTGAAGCAGGGTTGCTGCTCACGCCGCCCGGGTTGTCGACCGGCTGCTTGTCGCCTGGAGGGGTGAGCACGTCCAGCGCCGAGCCCCAGAAAGGCTGCGGGTCGGCGGTAACTGGAAGTGCTGCGGAGGTGGTCAACACCTTGCTCGAAAGCTCGGGATGCTCGACCCACTGGGTCAACCCGGACTGCCCTGCAATCATAGCGATCGCGTTCGGCGTCGAGGGGCCGATGACCGTGTCAAAGAAGTTATCAAAGAGGGTGAACCGGTCCGCATAGTTCCAAAGGAAGGGCGCCGTGTCGCAATCCACGTGGCCGAGCACGAGTTCGCCGATCTGCTTCTTGGCCAGGGTCGGCGCGGGTCCGGCGTACGCAGTTCCGGCCGCGTTCAGAGTACCCTTGAGACCCTCCTGCTCAAAGGCGTAGCGGTCGTTCAGAGCGACATTGTTCGCATCGAAGTGGAGTTTTGCATCCATACCGGTGTGGGAGTGATCGACCGAGTCCGTGTCCTCGGGATAGAGCAGGACGGTCGAACCGTTGGTTGAGGTGACGCTCTGCGGGATTTTGAAAGGAGAGATACTGCTCACGCTGCCGTCGAGATTGACGATCGGCTGGCTAAATCCCGGCGTCGCGCTGGCCGGCTGCGAGAAGAGACCATTGGCGCCCGGGTAGGTGCCGAAGTAGAAGTCGAAGGAACGGTTTTCCTGGAAAAGAACAAAGACGTACTTGATCTTCTGCTTGATCAGCGCGAGTTTCTGCTCGTGGGTCAGGCTGGGCGCGTTCTCGACCTGATACGCGTACTTGGAGACTTCTTCGCTCGACCGCGGCACGGCGGTGACAAGCTGCCTTTCATCCTGCTCCTTGACACTGTCTTGGGATAAGGTTGACTTCGCCTGCTGCGCGACGCCGTAGATCGGTTGCAGTAGCGCGCTGATCGCCAACACAGCGCACGCCTTCCTCAAAAGCGAGTTCTCCATCTTCGTACCTCTCCGGCGGTAACGGCAGGCTCTGCAAGGCGAGGCTTCGGCGCACGCGTGGTCTAGAGCTGGGACGTTCCGTAGGAGGTTTTTACGTTGCTCGTGTTAAGGGCGCATTTATTGTTTCGTCATTGCTGCCCGCACCAGGTGCCTTCCGCACGCAGGCCGTCTTCAAGCGGTAGGTTAGACTCGGGAGGAGCCCGCGATGACTGACCAGCGCCCAAACGATCGCCAGGAGATGCCGGACCCGCTCCTCACCGAGCCGGAGTTCGTTGCTGCCGAGGCCAGCACGATCTCCGATCCGGAAGCCGCTCTGCCTGGGGGACGCAAGGCTGCCGCGGCCTTTATCTTCCTTACCGTCTCGCTCGACATGCTGGCGCTGGGTATGATCGCGCCTGTGCTGCCGCGATTGATCGCGGGCTTCCTGCACAACAACACCGCCTCGGCCGCGACCATGCTCGGCATCTTCGGAACCGTGTTTGCCGGGATGCAGTTCTTCTGCTCGCCCATCCTCGGCTCTCTCTCGGACCGCTTCGGCCGGCGCCCGGTGGTGCTTCTCTCGAACTTTGGCCTGGGCTTCGACTACCTGATGATGGCCTGGGCGCCGGCTCTCTCGTGGCTCCTGCTCGGGCGCGTAATTGCCGGGCTCACCGCCTCGAGCATCCCGACCGCCTTCGCTTACCTGGCCGACGTAACGCCGCGGGAGCGTCGCGCAGCCGCCTTCGGCACCCTGAACGCCGCTTTCGGCATCGGCTTTGTCCTCGGCCCGGCCTTGGGCGGCCTGCTGGGCAACGTGAACCCGCGGCTGCCCTTCCTGGTCGCCGCCACGTTCAGCCTGGTCAACGGTCTCTACGGAACCTTTGTGCTGCCCGAGTCGCTCTCGATCGCCCATCGCACTCCCTTCTCCTGGAAGCGGGCCAACCCGGTCGGTTCCGTTGCTATGCTCAGCCGCAGCACTCTGATGCTCGGCATCTCGGGCGTGCTGCTGCTCGGCTATATCGCGCAGCAATCGCTGATGAACGTCTACGTGATCTACGCCGACTACCGCTTTCACTGGACCGATCGCACGGTCGGCCTTTCACTGGCGACGGTTGGCATCTGCACCGGCATCTATGGTGCGGTTGTGGTCAAGCGCGCGGTCGGCCGGCTGGGGGAGCGCGTCTCGATGCTGGTCGGCCTCTCGCTCGCAGCAGCGGGCTTCTCCATGTTCGGCTTGTCGAAGACAGGCGTGCTGCTGTGGCTCGGCATCCCGGTGATGAACGGCATCTCGCTGGTCTGGCCTTCGGCGCAAAGCATCCTGTCCCACGTCGCTTCGCCTTCTGAGCAGGGCCAGTTGCAGGGCGCTATCAACAGCCTGCGCGGCATCTCCGGGCTGCTCGGCCCAGGGCTGTTTACCTGGATCTTTTCGCAATCGATCAGCTCGCCGGTGCTGCTGCACGCGCCCGGCATGCCATTCTTTGCGGCGGCCGCCCTGCTTGTGTGCGCGCTCGTGCTCACGCTCTTTGTCACGCGCGAGAGGTCGAGCGTGGCTGATCCTGTGCCGGCCAAGCTTTGATCTAGG
>CAZZYH010000101.1:0-5319 GCA_964658225.1 Vulcanimicrobiota bacterium
CCAGCCTCCTGCCCCAGCCGGACCCGAGCCCGGGGGCGGGCGAAGGAGTTGCGTCGGGGGTTTTGCCCGCGGCCGCCCCCGGCCTGTCCGCCGAAGGGAACAGCCCGCCGCCACCGACGAACGGACTGACCCTGCACAACACGGCCGGCCAGACCTACGCCCAGCTCCTTCGCCGCCCCGAGATCGGCATCCTCGCCCTCTGGCCCATGCTGCGCGGCGAACTCGCGGGTGAGCAGCTCTACTCTGCCTGGTGCAACGCCGAGCTCCCTGACGGAAGCCTCCCGGCCCACACCCGCAACGAGCTTCGCGCAGTCGAAACCGAGATCAAGTACGCCGGCTACCTCTCGCAGCAGCGCCGCTCGATCGAAAAGCTGAAGGCCTCGGAGGCCTGCGCGATCCCTGCCGAGTTCGAATACCAGGGGCTCTCCGGCCTGTCCAAAGAACTCCAGGAAAAACTGGGCCGCATCCGCCCCTCTACCCTGGGTCAGGCCAGCCGCATTCCCGGCGTCACCCCCGCGGCGCTGACCCTGATCCATGTCCACGTGGAACTCACCCAGCGCAGAAGCAAGCGCGGTTGATGCCGGATCCCATCCGGCAACTCTCCACGCCGTCCTGCGCCGCAGCGCCCTGCAGGGCAGCGGACCGGTTCAGCGGCAGCCGCTCTTCCGCAAAACTTCCTGGCCGGCGTCACGGGGGTCGTCAAGCAGCAGGTCGACCCCAGGATCGGCCTTCGCCCTGAGCCCGTGCAGCCGCGCTCCCTCACCGTCGAGCACGAGCACGTCTCCGCAGTGGAGCCCTGCCCCCAGCGAGCCCGTGCGCAGCCCGGACCAAGGCACCTGCCGCGTCTGCAGACCTTCGGCTTCGAGCTCGACCGAGGGAGCATAGCCGGCGTAGAAAACCGTGCCGTGCGTATTCTGCCTGGCAACCCGGTAGCTGGCCAGAAAACTATCCGTGGTGCGGCCTTGCTCTCGCTTGCTGATCACCTGCCGGCTCACCCCAAAGGACGCAGCCAGGATCAAGAGCAGCGCCAGCGCCCTGGCCCAGGGAATCCTCGCTCGAGGCGCGCACTCCCAAAGAAAACAAAGCGCCACGCCTGCGCCGCAGTAGACCAGGGGAAGGATCGGCGTCAGATAGCGGGGGAAGCCCATATGCGACGAGCCGATGACCAGGACATAGAGGCAAGCGTAGATGGCTACCAGCATCAGGTGGCGCGGCGTGCGTGCGATCAGGATCCCGATCCCGGCAGCACTGAGCAGGAGCAGCAGCCCGTTCTCATTCGAGACGAGCCACCGGGCATACTCGGGCCACTGGGCATGGCTGGCGGCGACGACGATGTTGGCCCGGAAAAGCGCGCCGAGATCGTACAGAAAACGTTTCGGATCGATCAGGCTGAAGGGGGTGGAAAGATAGGAGATCCCGACGACAATGGCCAGGCCCGCGTAGGGCCGCTTGCGTGCCAAGCAGCCGTTGACCACCGTGGACACCCTGGCCAGGATCGCCAGCAGAAGGAAGAAGATACCCAGCTCGCCGAGCAGCCGGCGCACATGCTGAAAAAAGTGAAGATAGTCCTGAACATCTCTGAGATCGGCATTGATGCGATTCCTGGAGACGAAGCCCAGCACCGCTCCGACGGGGAAAAAAGCTGCGGCACCGAGCCCGAGGACCCCCAGGACGAGCAGGACAAGGAGCACGGTGGTGCGACTGAAGGAGGCGCGGCCGGGACCCGGCCCAGAGCGGATCGTGGCCGCCACCTCGGTCAGATAGTAGGCGATGTACAGAAGAAAAGCTGTGTACTTGCACCCCACGGCGAGACCCAGCAGCACCATGCCGACCAGCCACGCGCGCCGCTCTGCATGGTCAAAATATGCGGTCAGCCAGTGCAGCGAGCCCAGCGTGGTTGCGGCAAGCAAGACATCCGTGCAAAGGTAAGCGCCGCTGCTCACCACGATATTGCTCCCGACCACACACAGAGCCGCCAGCAGCCCGGCCGGCTTCGATCGCAGGTGACGTGCGCAGAAAGCGTACGTGGCAAAGGCAAGCAGGCCGACGCAGGAAAGATTGAGCAGTCGTCCCAGAAACAGAGCCTTGGAAAACCCGAAAGGCGCAATGAAAAAGTAGGTTACGTAGTAGTAGAGCGTGGGATACATGAAGAACTTCGGATTGAGGCTTCCATGATAGAAGCGCGCCAGCACCGAGAGCGAAGTACGCTCGTCTACGTTGGCAGCTACAGGCAGGTTGTGGAGGGCCAGGGGAGCGTAGAGCAGCGGCACCAGCAGAAGCAATGCCGCCAGCAGGCACCAACGCCCGATCGAGAAACCCGAGCCGCGTGCGGCTGCCGGCCCTCGCGCCTCGTCCCGCCCGGTCTCTCCAGTGGACTGACTCGATGGCATCCCGTCTGCTCCAAGTCGAGTCGTTTCACATCACTTGGTGTGATCTCTTCCTAGCAACTCCCTCTAGGAAATAGCATGCCGGCGTTCAAATCACCAACGTTACTAGTACTCGCCGCCGCCAAAAGCCAGGTTCTCAAACCGGGTGCACTTACTCAAGTAGGCCAGATGCACCGAGCCGGTTGGGCCGTTTCTCTGTTTGGCGATGATAATCTCGGCTTTGCCTTCGGTATCCGGATCCGGCTGGCCATTCTCATCCTTGTTGTAGTAGGAATCGCGATGGATGAAGGCCACCACATCCGCATCCTGCTCGATCGAGCCCGACTCCCGCAGGTCCGACAGCATCGGCTTCTTGTCGCCGCCCCGCTGCTCGCTCGCACGCGATAACTGCGACAGCGCGATGACGGGCACGTTCAACTCCTTGGCGAGGGCTTTGAGGCCGCGCGAGACATGCGAGACCTCCTGGGTCCGGTTCTCGAAGCGCTTGGCCCCGGGACCCGCCGCCGCACCCGACATCAGCTGCAGGTAGTCGATCACGATCAGATCGAGCCGCCCTGACATCTGCTGGCGCAGCCGCCGCGCCTTGGCCCGCATCTCTGTGAGCGAGATCGCCGGCGTGTCATCGATAAAGATCTTCGCCTCCACCAGCCGCTCGAGCGCCGAGGTGAGCTTCTCCTGATCCTCACGCCCCAGGTAGCCCTTCTGGATCTTCTGCGAATCGACCAGGGCTTCGGAGGCGAGCATTCTCCGCAGCAGCGACTCCTTGGACATTTCGAGCGAAAACACGGCGACCACGCTCCCGCCGCGCACCGCCGCATTCTGCGCGATGTTGATCGCCCAGGCGGTCTTGCCCATCGATGGCCGCGCCGCAATGATCGTCAGCTCTGATTTCTGCAGACCGCTGGTCATGCGGTCGAACTCGGTAAAGTGTGTCTCGAGCCCGGTGATCTCGCGATGGCCCTCTCGCATCAGCTCGTCGATGGATCCGAAGCTGTCGCGCACAATCTCCGGGATGCCTAAGAAGCCGCGCGCAATGCCGTGCTCGGACACCTCGAGCAGCGCACTCTCGGCCGAGTTCAGCACCTCCAGCGCCTCTTCGGACTGGTCGGCGGCCCGCGTAATTGCGGCCGAGCAGACACTGATGACCTGCCGCAAGAGCGACTTGCCCTTGACGATCCGGACATACTCCTCGATCGAGATCCGGCGGGGCAGATTCTCGGTCAGCGACGCAAGATAGGCGACCCCGCCAACCGCCTCTACCTCCTTGCGCTTGGCCAGCTCTTCGGCGAGCGTGACGATATCGACCGCACGCCCGGCATCGATCAGCTCCGCCATCCGCGCGTAGATACGCCGGTGCTGGTCCAGCGCAAAATCATCCTGGGTCAGCCGCTCGGCGGCCTCGTTGTAGGCGTGGTTGTCGAGCAAAACAGCGCCCAGGATGGAACGCTCGGCATCGATTGAAGCGGGAAGACCCCGCTCGAACTGGATCTCGGGAGTCGTGGTGGCCATCTGCTTCTCAGCCTAGCCGAGCCGGCCGGACGCCACCACCAAAAACACAAGGGCCGTCCCTGTGGAGGCACGAGGACGGCGGTTGAAAAGTAGGAGAACCGGGGCCGTTTTCAACCCGGGCACCGCAAAACCGGACCCCGTCCGACTCCCTCAGAGCTCGGACAAAGCGGCTCTAGATGCCGAAGCGTACATAGTCCGGCCGATCTGCCATGCCTTTGTGCCGGAAGGCCTTGACGATCCTGCGATCCTTGACAAAGAAGACGCCCGGCAGCTGCGTGGGGTCTTCCTTGCCTGCCGAGCCCATCCCGTAGCGCCACACGGCACGCTTGGCCAGCTTGACCATCTGGCGGCCGGCAAAGAACTCGGGCACGGCGGTGGTCTTCAACAGGTGAAAGACCGGCGCCTGGTAGATCGCGGTGGTCGGATCGCTCACCCGCTCGACATCCCCCAGGTGCACTCGTTCGAAGAAAGGCCGCGCCCGCTCCGGGCTGCCCATGTGGACAAATACCGGGCGTACCCCGCGCTGCTCGAGCGCCGGACGCGCGTTGCCCAGATCGGCCAGCGCCTCCCGGCACGACGGGCTGCCAAAATGCCGCAGAAACACCAGCAGCATCGGCCTTTCGTCCAGCAGACTCAGCAACGTCCGGCCGCTCTCGGTCTTGGTGCTGGCAAATAAGTCCACAAGCTCCTGGTCCTGCCTGCCGGCGGAATTGACTGGCAGCACGCTCGGATGTCCACCTGCGTTCAACTGGTCCATCGGTCCCTGCTCTGCCATGGTAGCCGGCCAGGCGCGGTACGTTGCCGCCGGCCCGTCCGGTGCCTTTGCTCCGGCGCCTAACCCGTCTATCATCATACCTAAGCCCGTTATGAGTCCAAGCACCCTCCCACGCCTGCTCCTGATGCTCGTCGTTACCTTTGCGGCGGTACCGGCCGGGGTGCTGAGCGCCCAGGCGCCCAGCACCCCGACGTGCAGCAGTTCCAGCACATCGAAGACAACTGGAGCATCGCCTTTGTCAAGAAGGACCAGTATGCGATGGAGCTGCTGCTCGCTCCTTCGTTCGTCAACATCTCGGCAGCCGGCGCGGTCTCGACCCGCAACCAGCTCATCGCCGAGATGTTTGACCGCTCCAACGGCGACCTGCTCTCGATGGAGCAGCGCGCGGTCAACGTGCGCGTGCTCGGCGACGTGGCCCTGGTTGAGGGTACCTACGTCATCCACTACAAGGCGGGCGCGCAGACCATCGACGAGCGCGGCGTCTTTACCCACGCCTACCAGCGGGTCCGCACCAACTGGGTCTGCGTCAGCGCGCAACGGACCGCGGTCTTCGACCAGGCCGAGGAAAAACAGAAGCCGGCCGGCAAGAAATCCACGGCCGCGCTGCCCTTTCACATTCCGCTGATCTACAAAGGCGCCGATCCGAAA
>CAZZYH010000101.1:5329-12663 GCA_964658225.1 Vulcanimicrobiota bacterium
CCGCCCAGGCCCCGGCACCGCCCACGCCCGACAAGCAGACTCCCCAGTAGCCATGCCGACCAGACCCGTCTGGGCGGAAATCTCGCTCGAGCGCCTCACCGCAAACTACAGGCTGCTGCGTGCGCTGGCCACCGCATCCGCCCCCGGCGCGGAACTGCTGGCGGTCGTCAAAGCCAATGCCTACGGCCACGGCGTGGAGGCCTGTGGCCCGGCCCTTGCCGCGGCCGGCGCGGCCTGGCTCGGGGTCACCTCCGTGGAAGAAGGAGCGGCCCTGCGCCGGGCGCTGGGCGTGCTCCCGAGCCCGCTCAGCGCCACGCGCATCCTCGTTATGTCGAGCCTCTGGCATGGCGAGGCGGACGCGGTGCTCGCGCGTGCGCTCACTCCCCAGGTCTGGGAGCCTTATCAGATCGCCCTGCTCGATGAAGCCGCAAAGCGGCATGGCGTCGCAAACTTTCCTGTGCATCTGGAGATCGACACCGGCATGTCGCGCCAGGGTGTCGCGCCCGGCGCGCGCCTGGCCGCCTTGCTCGACCGGCATGCCGGCTCGGCTTTGACCCTCGAGGGGGTCCTGACTCATTTCAGCGCGCCCGAGCGTCTCGACCTGCCTGCCACGGAAGCGCAGATGGACGGCTTGAGCCGGGCTCTCGATCAGCTCGCCGCGGCCGATCTGCATCCCCGCTGGATTCACGCCGGCAACTCGGCTACCGTCTTCCGTGCGGAGCAGATCGCGGGCCTCGTCAAGCTCGCCGCCCAACACCGCGCCCAGCTCATGCTCCGCCCCGGCCTGGCTCTGTACGGCTATCCGGTCCGCTTCGTGCCATCGGCGGCGCCCCTGGCCATCGAGGCCTCCAGCCAGGAAAATCTGCGCCCGGTGCTTGCATGGAAGACCCGCGTCACCTCTCTGCGCGATCTGGTTCCGGGCGAAGCAGCGGGCTACAACTCGACCTTCCGCGCAGCCCGGCCTACCCGGCTTGCCCTGGTCCCGGCAGGTTACGCAGACGGCCTCAATCGCCTGCTCTCCAACCGGGGTGCGCTGCTGTTGCGCGGCAAACGGGCCCTGATCGCCGGACGCATCTCCATGGACCAGACCATGCTCGACGTGACAGCGATCGAGGGAGCGGCGATCGGCGACGAAGTAGCGATCCTGGGCACACAGGGCAACGAGGTCATCACCGCCTGGGAGCACGCCGATCTCTGCGCCACGATTCCCTACGAAGTCCTTTGCAGCGTCGCCGCGCGCGTTTCGCGCACGGTGATCGACTAAGTTGCCATGCCCGGGGACCTGCTGTTGACCTTGCCCGCCTGCCACACTTCGGGCGTACCTCTGTCCGTTACGATAGATAGATTATGCTGCAAGAGCTTTACGCACGATGGATGTACCGCTGGGAGACCGAGCTCACCAACCGCGACGAGAACCGCATCGTCCGGCCCCTGGAGTGGGGCTTTGAATGGCTCAAGGACTATAGCGATGCCTACCAAGCGAAACGGCTGGGAGAAACGGGAACGGGAGCCAGGGCCGCAAGCGCCGCCTTGGCCTCCGCAGCCTGCCTCGATCGACGAGCGAACGCGCATGGAACCGCGGTGGCCGAGCCGCCCCAGCCTGCGCAGGACGCAGAAGAAGAACGGATGCTGGCCATCAACGCCGCGATCCTCGCCGACAGCGATAGCTTCTTTAACTACACGCCGCCAAGGGACTACCGCCTCGAACAGCGCCACCCCGCGCTCTTCCCTACCAACGTCCGCCCCGAAACGCTGGCCCAGGACGCCGCACTGAAAGCCCGCGCCGAGCGTGGCGAGCTCCCGCAGGCAGAGTTTCTCCGCTTCACCTCGCCCATCCGTACGCCCTACCCCGAAAACGACCTGGTCAACGCCCGCTGGTACCCCGCGCCGCACGACACCCAAACCGGCGCCCAGCCGCAGAAGGCCATCATCGTCATGCCCCAGTGGAACGCCGATGCCTTCTCCCACAACGCGCTCTGCACCATGTTCAACCGCTTCGGCGTCTCCGCCCTGCGTCTCTCCAAGCCCTACCACGACATCCGCCGCCCGGCCGAGCTCGAGCGCTCCGACTACGCGGTCTCCGCGAACATCGGCCGCACCCTTGCCGCCTGCCGCCAGGCCGTGGTCGACATCCGCTGCTGCCTGGACTGGCTCGCGGCCCGGGGCTACAAGCACTTCGGTGTCCTGGGCACATCCCTGGGCAGCTGCTATGCCTTCCTCGCCGCGGCCCATGACGAACGCCTGGAGGTCTGCGCGTTCAATCACGCCTCCACCTCCTTTGGCGATGTCGTCTGGACCGGCCAAAGCACCCGGCACATTCGCGCTGCGTTTGAAGCAGAGGGCCTCACGCAGCAGCGGCTCAACGCGCTGTGGGGGGCTATTAGCCCCGTCCACTACATGCAGCGGTTCCGTGCGTCGGCTGCCCGCCGCAACCGGCGATCGCTGGTCGTCCATGCCACATACGACCTGACGTTTCTAGAGGAGTTTTCGCTGCAAGTGCTGCGCAGCTTCGACCAGCTGGGGATTCGCTACGAGTCGAAAGTGCTGCCCTGTGGCCACTACACCACCGGCGAGTCGCCGTACAAATTTCTCGACGGGTGGTACCTGGGATCGTTCGTCTACCAGGCTTTTAAGACGGTATAAGCGCGCAGGCAGGATCAAGGCTGACCCTGCCCGCGCCGTCAACGCCCTGAGAACAAGGCGCGGCTACTCCTGGCCCTGATCCTTCTTCTCAGGAATCTGCCTGTGGCTCACAAACTGCCCCAGGCTATCCCGGCGCTGCTCCAGGCCTGGCGGCAAGGAGCGCTGCGAAGCAAGCTGCTGAAGCGAGTCGATATCGATGCAGAGATGGCGCCCGTAGAACGGAACTGTCGGTAAAGTCATCTTCAATCCTCCAGCCTCCAAGTGTGCGCCGCACCGCCTGTTTCCGCCAGATCACGAACGAGTCGCAGAGGCATGGAAGGAGTGGCGCATCATTTCCGCCTTGTAACGGCTCGGCCTGGAGTTCGTGTTGTGCAGAAGAATTTCGACATTGAAGATAGCGCCGGCCGCTCGCTTTCGCGAAACATGCGGAGTTTATCCGGATTTTTTTCTAAGATATTCCAGCGATTTTTATATCTTTCTAGGCAACTTGGGCTCTTGGCAGGCGCGGGATCTTATCCCTGACACTTACGCCCGGCTTAGCTTCAGCCCGGGAGCGAGCCTCGGCCCGCAACGCGCAGTGGTCCTCCACCGGAGCCTCCTGGCTTGCTCCTCCATGCCCCTGCGACCGGGAATGCTCTTCCCATCCCTCGCGTTACCCCCGTCACATTCCGCGGTCAAGTCGAGCGCCTGCCGTCCTGTTCATTGCTACATTGATTTATCGGGAAAAATCGGGCGCCGTATAACATCCGAGTCACTCAGCCTGATAACTTGGCACGCCCATGAACTTCTTTTTGCCTGCGGAGCCGTAACTTGAGCACTTGCGCCGCTCTTTCGTCCGCCACCGTAGTTCGGCGTCCCTCCACCCGCGAGCGCCGGCCATCGGGGAGGCTGTGCAGCCATGAAACTCCTTGAGGATCAACGTGGCTCGGTCACGCTGATCGCGGCACTCGGCATGGTGGTCATCATGGGCTTCATGGCGCTGGCCGTCGATGTCGGGCAGCTTCGCTACCAGAAGCGCAACCTGCAGCGGGTAGCGGACGCGGCCGCGCTGGCCGGCATGCTGGAACTGAATTACTGCGGCGGTGTGTTGAACTGCGCAGCCATGCAGACCGCGGCCAGGTCCGCGGCCGTTGAAAATGGAATGACGCCCGACACTGTGGTCATCAACTGCGCCAGCGCGCCGACCGCGGGCACGGTGCTGATGATCAACGATCCTCCCTGTGCGCAGGGGGCCGCCGACCCCGATAAAGGCAAGCCCACCTATGTCGAAGTGGTCCTGAGCCAGCCCCAGTCGACCCTCTTTGCGCGCTTCCTCGGCTTTTCCTCCTTGCCGCTGTCGGTTCGGGCCGAGGCGTCCACCAATGGCTCCAACTGCATCTATTCGCTCGACCCGACCGGCAGCGGCGCGCTTACGGTGGCCCTGCTCGCAGCAGTTGTCTCGCCCTGCGGCATCATGGTCGAATCTACTTCGACCACCGCGGTGGTCTGCCTCACGGGCTCCATCTCCGCACCCAAGATTCAGATTGCGGGCGGCGCGGTCGGCCTTCTCTGCCTTGCGCCAACGCCATCCACCTACGTGTCCTTACCCACGCCGAGCGACCCGCTGGCCTATCTGCCGCAGCAGGTCGTCCCGCCTTGTGGCACGACCACGACCAGTCCTTTCCATGGCTCGCCTTCTGCGCTCACGATCTCCGGCACGGCGGTCTTGTACCCGGATGGAGCCTACTGCGGGGGCATCAATATCCAGCCGGGGGCGACCGCGGCCTTTCAGCCTGGCACCTTCTCGCTCACCTCCACCAATGGCGGATTCCCGAGATACCCAGGTGGCCTGACGATCAACCTGGGCACCAATGTGACCGGCACAGGCGTCACCTTTTACAACTATGGCCCGGCGGGCGGGGTCACCTTTGTCGCTCCCGCGCTCACCATGGCCGGGGTGCGCCTATCCGCCCCTACGAATGGAACGTACGGAGGCATTCTGTTCTTCCAGCCCACAAACAACACCTCCCCGGCTACCCTTCTTGGCAATACCGCGTTCAATACCGTGCTCGAGGGCGCCTATTACTTCCCCAAGGCAACCGTCACCTCCACGCTGAACATCGTGGCTAACTACAACATCCTGGTGGCCTATGACGTGGTGTTTGCGGCCGCCACGCTCGGCGTTACGAACGTGACCACGAGCACGTTCAGCAACAATTACGGAACTCTGGCGAATGGGTCCCCGGTCGGAGGAACGGGGGCGGTCGTTATGCAATGAGCCCGGAACGCTGTCTGCCGTACAACGCCCGCGCAGGCTGCGCTTCCGGCATGTCCTCCACTTGGGAACTAGTCGGACAGCAGGCAGGTTCGAGTCTGCTCGAACTCGCCCTGCTGCTCCCGGTGCTGCTGCTGCTGCTGGCCGGCGCGGTGGACTTTGGACAGGCCTACTACACGGGCATCGAAGTGTCGTCGGCCGCAGAGTCCGGCGCTGCCTATGGCGTGCTCAACCCGACCGACACCGCCGGTATGTCGACCGCCGCGCTGCTCGACGCGGCGGACGTTCCCGCCATGAGCGCGACGGCAACCTGGGGGTGCGAATGCTCGGATGGGACCGGCGCCTCGACCAACTGCGCAGCCAAGCCCAGCTGTCCCGTCAATCTGGTCAATTACGTCGACGTGAGCACCGCGGTCACCTATCAGCCGATTCTGGACTACGGCGTACTTCCCTCGGCCTTTGCGCTTACAGGACACTCACGGATGCGCGTTGCCCCCTGATCCCGGAAAAATCCTGATGGGCGCCGGGAGACACGCGTCACTGGTTCGCGAAGAGTCTGGCAGCGAACTGGTCGAGTTTTCGTTCTCCGCTATCCTGCTGCTTACCGTGATCTTTGGCATTGCGGGCTGCGCGCTTGCGCTCTACGCCTACCACTACTGCGCCCAGATGGCCCGCGAGGCAACCCGGTACGCGGCCGTGCGCGGCGCCACCTGGACCGGGATTCCGTGTGCGACCACTGCTACCTACTCGTGCGCGGCCACGGCATCGAACGTGGCCAGCTATGTCGTGAGTATTACGCCGAACGGCTTCAGCGCCGCGAATCTGTCCGTGGTCACGACCTGGCCCGGCACCACCGCCACCGGGGCCATCTGCAGTGCCACCCACGTGAATAACAGCCCCGGCTGCATTGTCAGTGTCCAGGTCTCCTATGCGTTCTCCTACGCCATGCCCTTTCTGCCACAAACGCCGCTGAACCTGTCCAGCACCTCGAGGGTGACCATTACCGAGTAGCCGGGGAGGAGCAGTGCGCGCCCGGTTCCGCAGCGCCTACGGGAGGGCTCTTTGCGGATAGAGCCTCAGGAGCGCAAGGGGGTGGTTGCGCTCAGGATTTGCCCGGCGGTATCTAGGGCGCTGGCTGGCCCACTCGCAGCGGGGCAGGAACGAAGTCGGTTGCCAACATCGCCGGGCTTTCGGTCAGGTAGTAGGTCGGGATCAGAGGATGCTGCTCTTCAACCAGCACCAGGGTGCGGAAGTCAAAGCTCTGGATCTCGGCGCGCTTGTCCATATGCTCGGAGGCGATCTCGCCGGTCAGCGTGTCGACAAACACCTGTGGTTCGACCGTGTGGTTGGCCAGCATTGCGGCGGGCATGTTGACGCCTTTGGGCACCAGCATCGGGAGCGCGCTGCTGGGCGGCACGATCTTCGTCTCAAGATTGAAGCGAACCCGCTCCGCGTTGGCTGCGCGCTCGGCTGCCCGGGGCTGTTGCCGCCCGGCGCCTTCGCGATAGTACGCAGCATAGAAGCGCACGAAGCGGAACAGTTGCGCGGCGTAGGTGGGCGCGTAGGGGCTCGGCATCTGCTCTTTCTTGGCGAACGCGACAGAGACGGGCGAGAGCGCGAGATCGTTCTTCTGGTCTGTCCCAAAGTGCAGCTTGTCGCAGATGAAGGTGGCCTGCGCCTCGGCCAGCGAGAGATCGCGGATATAGATGCGATTGTCCATCGTGTAGGCGGAGCCGTCAGCCTTGCGGCAGGACTGAGGGTTGAGGAACTGATCGTGCCAGATGAGAGAAACGTGGTCGGTGGTGACGCCGGTATCGGTCTCGAGCGTGGAGACCATCTGGTCGAGCCCGGACTCAAAGGAGGGCAGGGTGTTCTCGGGTCGCAGGCCCCGTCCGCCGCGATGCGCGGTGACATCAAAATGAGCCAGCTTCTCGCGCGCGGCCCCGGTCGCGGCGGCGCGCTCTTCGGCGAGCACCCGCTGCAGGATGTCGGGGCGATCGGAGATGAGGCCGTCGACGCCCATGCGGATGAGCGCGCGCATCTTTTCAGGATCGTTGGTGGTCCAGGGCACCACCCGGATACCCCTGGCCTGCAACGCCGCGACCGGCACGGTCGGCTGCCCGTCCGGGCCGGTGCCGGAGTCAGAAGGCAGGCCAAGCACGGTGGCATCGTCGGGCGAGAGCACCGGCGGGACGTGGGCCCCGTGGGCGCGGGCGTGCGCGGTGGCTCGCTCCATCAGTCCGAGGAACGGGTTGGGTGCAGCTTTCATCGAAGGCGCCTGGCCGCCCAGGGGGAGCAAGCTCATGAAAATGACGAGAGCAGAGGGGACGATGCGCATCGTGGTTCAGAGTCTCGCGGCAAGGTTACTCGGGTGTGAAGGCACGTCCGCTGAACGGGCTCCGCGATGTGCCTCCGGAGCGAGCAGCCTTGTGTTCAG
>CAZZYH010000102.1:0-10503 GCA_964658225.1 Vulcanimicrobiota bacterium
CGCATGATAGTCCGCGGCCGGCCTGATCCGCGCGTCCTCGATCGTGGTCCAGCCCAGAAAGGGGTCGGACTGGAATTGCATCGCGCGCTGCCCCTCGGCCACCCGCTGGCCCTGGTGCGCCGCTTCATGGCCGAAGCCTTCCATCTGCTGCACGTAAGGCGCCCAGCCGGACGGCGCTTCTTCCTTGACCTGAAGAAAGAGTGGGTCTTCCGGGCCATTGCCCTCCAGGTAGAGCACGTAGTCGCGCAGGCCGACCGAGCCCGTGCCCACCACCTTGAATCCCACGTCGATGGCGCGATACTGATCCAGGAAGTGCCGGCGCTCCGGCAGCAGGGTCTTGCGGTAAGCAGCGACGGAGGCGAGCACGGCCTGCGCTTCCTCTTCTCCCACCCTGTCAAGAACGGGCGGGGCATCGGGCAGCGCGGCAGCCATCTGCTTGAAGACGCGCAGACCCTCTTCTGCCGGGACGCCGGGCAGCGGCACATCGCCAAGGACAGCCGGCCGCGTAAGCGAAGCCAGGGTCTTCTGCGGTGTCGATCGCTGCGCCTTCCAGAGCACCTCGGCCACCGGCCCGCTGTGGTCGAGCCGCTTGACCTGGAAGCGCGCGACCTCGAGTACGGGCTTCTCGCTCAGGCACTGGATCAACTCCGCGTAGGCGCAGACAAACGCCTGCACGGCTTCGCGGCACGCGCTCTCCTTGGTCCCGCTTTCGCGACCGGCCAGTACCAGGCTCGCCGCCATGCGCTTGAGGTCCCATTCAAACGGGGCGCGGGTGGTCTCGTCGAAGTCGTTGATGTCAAAGACAAGCCTGCCGTCCGGCGCCTCGTAAGCGCCCAGGTTGCGCACATGCGCGTCGCCGCAGATCTGGTTCAGGATGCCGGTATGGGGCTGGCTGGACAGGTCGGCCGCCATTACCGGCACGGCTCCGCGAAAGTACCCGAAGGGGGAGACCGCCATGAGCCGGTACTTGAGCGAGACCAGCTTCGGCACCCGGCCCTTTGCCGAGGCGGCGAGCAGCGCCAGGGGATCGTGCTTGCGCTGGTGCGCGGTCCAGGCCCGGTGGTGTTGCCGAGGCATCTCTTGGCGGCGCCTGGCGCCCAGGGCAACGCGCTCGGCGTGGGTCATGCGGTGGGCAGTCGTCATAGGGTTAGTTTGTACGCGCGCGGGCCGGTTCTGTCACCTGAAGCCGCGCCCGGCTCTGCGGATGCGGCGCACGGAATCGGAGCTTTGCGTCCAGACGCAGCCCGGGAAAAAGACGCGACCTGACCCCGGGCCCGCCGGTATCCGGTCTAAAGAGGAACTGCCCGGCCTTAACTGCTGGAGGCGATCTGCTGAGTGATCCGCTCCCGCACCGCATCGGGCAGCTGCGGCATCGCACCGGCCTGCGAGGCGACCCACGATCCCCAGCGGTTCCCAGCCTCGTTCAGACGCGCAAGCGCCGCCGCGTCGAGCTCGCCCTCCACCTGCAGGGAGTAGGTCGTCAACGCCGCGGTAAAAGCATCGCCCGCGCCCACCGTATCTGCGACCGGCACCGGCACGCCGGGATGCCGAGCTACATGTTCGCGGGTGACCAGCAGGCTGCCATGCGCGCCGAGCGTGATGGCGACCAACCGCATCGGCCAGGCCTCAAGCAAGCGCTGGGCCGAGCGTGCCAGCCAATCCACACGCACCTGGTCCGCCTCGCTCTCGCCCTCGGGCGCCTGGGTCAGCCCGGCAAAGACCAGCAGGTCGGGCATCTCGGCATCATTCAGCTTGAGGATCGTCGCTCGCCTGAGCGAGGCGCGCACGACCTCTTCGGTAACGAAAGGCTTGCGAAAGTTGACGTCGAACACGCGCACGCACTCCGGGCGAGTGGCCGCGAGAAAGGAGTGGATCGTCGCGCGCGCGCGGGGGCTGCGCTGCGCCAGGCCGCCGAAGCAGACCGCATCCGCCCGCCCGGCCAGCTCGCGCCAGGCCGAGGTCAGCTCCAGAAAGTCCCATGCCACGGGCTCATGGATGGTGTAGTACGGCTGGCCGGCCACCAGTTCGACCGAGACCGAGCCAGTCGGCTGCGCCGGATCCCGCTGCAGGTAGCGCGTGTCGGCCGGCATCCCGCCCAGCAACTCCTGCGCTGCCCGGCCCAGTTCATCCTCCCCGATCCGGCTGGCGATGATGCCGTGCGCACCCAGCCGCGAGGCCATCACGGCAAAGTTGGCCGGGGCGCCGCCAAGCTGCCGGCCGCCCGGCAGCAGGTCCCACAGCAACTCGCCCAAACCGACGACGGCCCGGTCGCGCAAGCCCCGCCCACCGCTCTGCTCTGCCATAACCGCCATTTCACCCTGCGCCGGCGCACTTTGCGCGCTCCGCTTGCCGCCAGGTCGCGCCACTCGCAGGACCGCCGGCAGATGCCTGCACGCGCATGAGCCCGTTCACGCTGCGGGAATAGTAAACCAATGCACCGCCAGGACGACAACCGCTCCTGGCCGCGCGTCCACGCCTGTCCTTCTCCCAATTATGGTCGAGACACGCTTTACCCTGAGCAGGCAGAATGCTGCAGGAGGGCTTCTGCGATGTCGATCGGGCACGAGCAAGGCGGACGGCCTCCTGCAGCCCGGCGCCTGCGCCGACTCTGGATCGTGCTGGCCTGCGTGCTGCTGGGCGCTGCCATCGCGACCCTCGCGACCGCTGAGATCCTGGTCCACCGCGCCGCGCCCATCCTGCGGGCGCGCGTGATCAACACGCTCTCGACCCGCCTGGACAGCCGCGTGGAGCTGGCCGAGTTCGATGTCTCTGTCTGGAAGGGGATCGAGGTCACCGGCAAAGGCCTCAAGCTCTACCCGCGCGCGCTCACCGCGGGCCGCGGGGCCGAGCAGCAGGCGCAGGACCAGCCCATCTTCGCCGTCGGCCAGTTCCGCTTTCGCACCCACTGGTGGAACCTGCTGCGCTCGCCGATGCACATCTCGGAAGTCTGGCTGAACGATCTCGAGGTCTACAAGCCCACACGCGAGGAGCGCCGGCGGCTTGCAGCCACCACGGCCTCCTCAGAGCAGGCCCGGCGCGAACGGGTCCGGAACAAGATCGAGATCGATGCCGAGAAAATTTTCGTCGATCGCGCCCGGCTGACGCTCGGCACCGACAAGCCGGGCAAGGCGCCGCTCGAGTTCCATGTGCAGTCGCTGAGCCTGGACGATGTAGGCTCCGGGCAGCCGATGCGCTTTCACGCCATTCTGGTCAACCCCAAGCCGGTGGGCGCGATCGACTCTTCCGGCTACCTGGGCCCCTATGACGTGCACGAGCCGGGCAACAGCCCGGTGCGCGGGGACTATCGCTTCTCGCATGCCGACCTGAACACCATCAAGGGGATCGGCGGGATGCTCAGCTCGACGGGGCACTACGCCGGGCGGCTCAACCAGATCACGGTCGACGGGACGACCGAGACGCCAAACTTCTCGCTGGACAGCAGCGGCAGCCGCCCGATGCCGCTCCACACCCATTTTCATGCGATTGTCGACGGGCTCAACGGAAACACCTACCTCGAGCCGGTGTACGCGGTGCTGGGGCACTCGCACATCGTTGCGCGCGGTCAGGTGACGCGGGCTCCCAAGCCGGGAGAGCCTGGGCAGTATGGTCGCCGCGTCCAACTCGATATTGCGGTCAGGCCGGCCGATATCGCCGACATGCTGCGGCTTGCCGCCAAGAACGACCCTCCGGTGCTGCGCCGCGGGGCCTTGCAGTTGTTCGCAAAGCTTGACCTGCCGCCCGGCGGCGCTACGGTGGCGCACCGGATGCACCTGGTCGGGCGTTTCACCATCAGCAATGCAACGTTCTCAAACGAGAAGATCCAGGCCGACCTGGAGCAGCTCAGTCTGCGCGGGCAGGGCCTGCCGGTCCAGGCGAAGGAGGCTGCAGCAGCGGGTCTGCATTCGGTGCAATCGCAGATGGTGGGCAACTTTGACCTGGCCGACGCGAAGATGACGCTGGACGGGCTGAACTACTCGGTTCCTGGCGCCGCGGTCGAGCTCGATGGCGTCTACACGCTCGACGGCAGCCAGTTCGACTTTCATGGCAAGGCGCGTTTGCAGGCTAAGCTCTCGCAGATGGTGACGGGCTGGCGCTCCCTGCTCTTGATGCCGGTGGATCCATTGTTCAACAAGCACGGCGCCGGGACTGAAGTGCCCTTTTCGGTCAGCGGGACGAAAGGGGAGCCCAAGTTCGGCCTGGATTTTTTTCATAAGAACAAGCAGCTCAACGCGCATACGACCCTGGGCCGCGATCCTGCCCAGCGCTAGGCAGGGCTGAACTGGCCGTCGCTTCCGCTTTCAAAGGGGGGTCCGCCTTGCGCGCCTCGCCTCGGGTCCGATCTCGAGCAGACCGCCCGCTATACTAAGCGCGTGCACCTGGAACGCATCCTCGCCCGCACCCGCCAGACCGTGGCCGAGCGCAAGCAACACACCTCGGTTGCGACGCTTGAGGCCCGTGCTCGAGACCACCAGCCGCGGGGCTTTGCGCGCGCGCTCGGCAACGCGGCCAAAGGTGGCCCCGCCATCCTGGCCGAGATCAAGAAGGCTTCTCCATCCAAGGGCCTGATCCGGGCTGACTTTGATGTCGCCTACCTGGCGCGAGCACTCCAGCAGGGCGGCGCGGCGGCTCTCTCCGTGCTCACCGATGAGCCGTTCTTCCAGGGCTCTCTCGATTACCTGGCCGTCGCCTCTGGGGTGAGTGGCCTGCCCTGCCTGCGGAAGGATTTCATCGTCGATGCCTTCCAGATCCTCGAAGCGAAGGCCTGGCACGCCGACGCGATCCTGCTGATCGCCGCCGCCCTTTCTGACCGGGAACTTGCCGCGTTCACCGGCGCCGCGCACGCGATCGGGCTCGACGTACTCTGCGAGGTGCACACGGCAGCCGAACTGCACCGCGTGCGCGATCTCGGCTGCGATGCATACGGGGTGAACAACCGCGACCTGGCGAGCTTTGCCGTACGGCTCGAGACCTCGCTCGAGCTCGCCGCATCGCTGCCCAAGAACGCGGTGCATGTCGCCGAGAGCGGCATCCGGACGGCGGACGATGTCGAGCGCCTGCGGGCTGCCGGCTTCGATGCATTGCTGATCGGTGAGTCGCTCATGCGCCGGGCCGATCCCGGAGCGGCGCTCGCCTCCCTGCTGGAGCAGGCTGCCGCGCCTGCCGCGCGGAGCGCACGTTCGTAGCCCGGCATTCGATACTTGGGCCCCTCGGCTGCCGGGCGATGCGATAATAGAGAGGCTGAAAGGGGTGCCAGACCCGTGGACCGTTCCCATTTCCTGCTGGGCTGCCTGCTCGCCTGCGCGCTCGCCGGCAGCCGGGCGCAGACACCGTCGCCTGCCGCGCAGGCCACACTGAATCGCAAGATCGAAGTGCTGGTGCGCTCGCAGCTCAGCGTGCCCGGTGACTGGGAGATCGCGGTAGGCAGCCGCACCCCGAGCGCCACCGCCGGCTATGACGACGTGACCCTGGTCTTTACCCCGCCGGCAGACCCCGCACATCCCGCGCACTCGGAGAAGCTCGAGTTTCTGCTCTCCAAAGACGGCGCCACGCTCGCCCGCCTGTCCAAGTGGGACCTGAACAAGACCCCCGCCGATGCGATCACTGTGGCCGGGCGCCCGGTGCGGGGAGCCGACAAGGCGGTGGTCGAGATCGTCAACTACGACGATCTCGAATGCCCCTACTGCGCCCGGATGCATGCCGAGCTCTTTCCCGAGACGCTCGACCACTACAAGGGACTGGTCAAGATCGTCTACAAGGATGACCCCCTGGTCGAGATCCATCCCTGGGCGCTGCATGCGGCCATTGACTCGAACTGCCTGGCGGAGCAGAGTCCGGCCGCGTACTGGAACTACGTGGACTATCTCCACTCGCATGGGGAAGACGTGAGTGGGCCCGAGCACGACGCCGCCAAGTCCGCCGCTCTGCTGGACAAGCTGGCCCGCGAAGAAGGCGCGCGCAGCAAGGTCGCGGCCCCCACCCTCGACGCCTGCCTTGCCAAGCAGGACCCGTCGGCGGTGCGCGCCTCCATGAAGGAAGCCGACAGCCTGCACATCGACGGCACCCCGACGCTGTTCGTCAACGGTGAGCGCATCGCCGGCGCCCAGCCTGTCTCCGCCGTGTGGACGGCGATCGACCGCGCTCTGCGCGCCCAGGGCATCACGCCGCCGGCAAATCCGCAGCCATCCTCGCCGGCGAAGCCCGTTGGCGGCCGATGATGGCTCGCGAGCGGCTTAGCCTTTGCAAAGATTGCGGACTCTGGCCGTTCGCATGAAGGAGATGCTGTTGCCCTTTCGTCCCTCGATCACCCTTGCCGCCTCGTGCGCACTCGCCCTCTCGCTTGCCGGCTGCACCCACGCTCACCAGGCGGACGTCGTTGCCCAGGTCAACGGCAAGCCCATTCTCCAGAAAGATGTCGAGACGCTTTACCAGAACAACCTTGGCGACCAGCAGCAGCCTGCGCCGGCCCCCTCCAAGGAGCAGGCCGACATCCTCAGGCTCAACATCATCCACGGCCTGATCGACCAGGAGATCCTTGCGCAGCGCGCAACCAAGCTGAACCTGACCGCCACCGATGAAGATGTCGACAGCCAGGTCAACGAGATGAAGGCGCCTTTCACCCAGGAGGGCTTTGACAAGCGCCTGGCCGCGCAGCACATCACGCTGGCCGACCTGCGCAACGAGATTCGCCGGGCCAAGACCACCGACAAGCTCTACAACAAGGAAATCAACTCCAAGATCAACGTCACCGACGGGGACATCTCGGCGTACTACAACGCGCACCGCGCCGAGTACAACCTGCCGGAGCCGACCTACCACCTCGCCCAGATCGTGGTGACCAACTCCGCGCCGTCGCAGCAGCAGGGCGCCAACCTGCAAAACAGCAAGGCCTCCAACGATGCCGAGGCGAAGAAGAAGATCGAGATGCTGCACAGCCGCCTGGAAAGCGGCGAAGACTTCGGCACACTTGCCGCCAACTTCTCCGAGCGAACCGACAACGCCTCGAGCGGCGGGGACATGGGCTTTGTCACCGAGTCGCAGCTGCACGTCGACCCCGAGGTCTACAACGCGCTGCAAAAGCTCCGTGCGGGGCAGATCACCGAAGTCCTGCCGCTGGTCGACCCGAACCAGCATAAGACGATCGGCTACGCGATCTACCGGCTGATCGACAAGGAGGCCGCCGGCCAGCGCGATCTGAACGATCCGCGCGTACAGCAGGCCATCCGCCAGCAACTGCGCGACACCCGTTCCCAATTGCTCAAGAACGCCTACCTCGAGATGCTGCGCGACCAGGCCCGCGTCGAGAACTACTTCGCCGAGGATGTCTTCAAACACGGGGCGCAGTAAGGGAAACGATGACGAAGCTCGACCAGAGAGCCGCGACCCGCTATGGCATCCTCGGTTTCGGCCATCACGCGGCCAAGCGCCTTGTGCCCTCCTTTCGACTCGCCCGCGAGGCGCGCCTGGAGGGTCTCTACCGCAGGGACCTGGGCAAAGCCGCGGCGAATGCGCGGGACTTCTCGATTCCCTTCGTCTTTGAGACCGCCGAAGCGCTGTGCGCTTCGCCAGAGATCGATGCGGTCTTCGTCGTATCGCCAGATGCGCTGCATCTTGAACATGTGCTGCTGGCGCTCGCGCATGGCAAAGCGGTGCTCTGCGAAAAGCCGCTTGCGATGAGTGCCGCCGAGGCCGAGCAGATGCTCGCCGCGGCGGAGAAGGCAGGCGTGCTGCTCGGCGTGGCCCAGAACATGCGCTACAACGCCAGCGTGCAGCAGATGCGCAAGGCCATTGGCGAAGGCCGCATCGGCGCGCCGCAACTGGCCCACGCGCAGTTTGCCTACGAGTCTCGCCGCAGCCCGCGCACCTGGATCAATGACCCTGCGCTCGCCCGGGGTGGGCCGATCGGCGATGTCGGCATCCACTGCATGGATGCGCTGTGCTATGTGCTGGGCCAGCCTTCGACCCAGATCACGGCAGTGACCACGCTTGCCCATCGCGACGAGGCCTCCGGCGCAGTGGAGTCGCATGGTGCGTTCGCACTCGAATACGCGGGCGGGGCCATGGCGACGGTGACGGTGACCACCCGCGCCGCCTACCGGAGCCTGATCGAGGTGACGGGCGCCTCCGGCGTGCTGGTCTGCGAGAACGCCATGACGATCGATCACCCGGTGCACCTGGTCCACTCCCAGTCCGGCAGGGTGATCTCCGATGAGGTGCTCTCCAACGCAAGCGCGTTTGCCGACATGCTGGACAGCTTTGCGCGGGCCGCCAGGGCGGAGTCCGGCTCGGAGGGCCGCAGGGCGTACCTCGCGCCGGCCGACGAAGGTCTGGCCAATCAGCGTGTCCTTGACGCGGCGTACCAGAGCTGGCAGCAGGGCCGCCGGATCGGACTCTAGCCGCAGCCGCCGATCCAGGTTCTTCGCTGGTTCGCCCGGTCGAGCGCCTGGAACTCGACTGGCCGCAAAGAAAAAGCCCCGGCCGAAGCCGGGGCGCCAAGCAGGGTGCGCTTTTTTACTTGCTCTGGTCCATAACGATCCCGCCACCGGCCGCGGCAGCCCTCTTTTCTTCGTTGGCCTTGCGGGTGCCCATGGCCTTCTCGCGCCAGGAGTCCGCCTGCGCCACGTCCGCCTTGCGTGCGGCATCGTTGCCGCACTCCAGGTCCGCCTGCCGCCGATACATCAGGTTCAGGTAACTCATCGCCGCGTCATAGGTCGGGCGCACCTCGACAGCCTGGTTGAGGTACTTGAGCCCTTCTGTCACCAGCTCCGTATTCTGCTTCTGGATGGCCGCGCAGACCCCCTTGGGAGCTTTCGCGTTGCCGACGCCGTCGTCCTGCAGCCCGGCTTCCTTCAGCGCGGTGATGGCATTCTTGTAAGCCTCGCGCCAGTCGACTACGCCGATCGTGTAAGCGGCTTCGGCATCTTTCGGATCGACGGCGAGCACCTTGATCTGCCACTGCTTCGCCTCGGCGAACTTGTCCTCGCTCAGGTAGAGACTCGCGATCCCCTTCAGGCTGTTGATGTCGTTGGGGTGTTCGTCGAGCACCTTCTGGTAGCTGTCAATAGCAAGCTGCGCGTTCTTCAGGTTCTCAGGACTGGTCAGGTCAGGCACCACTTGCTGGGCGTAGGCCGTGGCCAGGTAGATGCGGGTCATGGGGTAAGTGGGATCAAGGTTGACAGCTCTCTGGAAGTGACCGATTGCCTCTTCGTACCTGGCAGCCTTGTACGCCTGCACGCCCTTGTTCAACTGATCACGGGCTTCCAGACGCTTGCACCCGGCAGAGAGGAGCGTCAGCGAAAGAGCTGCTGCGGCCAGCACCGGAACACGTGCGATTCGATTCATTCTGTGTCTCTTCTCCTTCGATCGCCAGGTCTGGCCTAGCTACGGGCATTTCGCAATCTTCAAATCAGGAGACAAACTCTCCGCGCTGCGATTGTAATTGCTTTCCGCCGGCATGCAATGTCTGGGAAAGTCTTCCGGCCAAAAGCCTTGCCTGAAGCGGGCCTTACTGGCCCGCTAAAATCTTCGGAGTGATAAGCCCGATATGGTCTACCCCCACTGCGTGGCCAATATCGACCACGTCGGCCACCTCGGAGAAGTTGAGGTCCGGATCACCCTTGACGAACATGATCTTGGTGGCGCGGGAGGCATAGATCCCGTCCAGCCGGTTCCTCAATTCCGTCTTCTGCACCGTATCTTCGTTGATCTTGAAGGTTGGCATGCCGCCGGATCCGCCCAGGATCGAAACCACGATGGTGGCATCGTTCGGCTGCGCCTGATTGGGGTTCTTGGGCGGCTGCGGCACCATCGCATCCAGGCCCTTCGGCGTGACCGGAACGATGACCATGAAGATGATCAGCAGTACCAGCAGTACGTCAATCAGCGGGGTCACATTGATATCGGCGTTCAGTCCACCCGGACCACTTCCACCACCCATTGCCATAAGTCAGCTCCTCGTGTTTCTGCGTGCGCGTTTGTTGCTCTTCGACCCAGGCGCGGGCAGCGGCTAGTTGCCGGCCGCGGCGCCGATGCGCTGCTCTGTCAGCAATCCCACCTCTTCTACGCCCGCCGTGCGAACGGCGTCAATCGCGTCCTCGACCGAGCCGTAGTGGGCGCGCGCATCGGCGCGAAAGTACACTACCTTGTTCGGCTTGTTCTCCAGCCGATCCTTCACCTGGGAGCCGAGCGACTCGAGCGTGGTCTGGTCCTGTCCCAGGTAGATCTTGCTGTCGCGCGTCACCGCGATAATGACCGCGTCTTCCTTGTTGGCGTCGTCCATGGTCGTCGCATTGCTCGTCCGCGCAAGGTTCACGTTGACCTTGTTGGTAAGCATCGGCGTAATGACCATGAAGATGATCAGCAGCACCAGCATCACGTCGACCATGGGGGTCACGTTGATATTGGAGTTGACCTTCTTGCCTTCGTCCCGATGGACCAGTGCCATTTGGTGTGCTCCTGCGTGGCTTGTCCAGCCTTGCTCTCTACGCTTCGGTGTTCAAGGGCCGC
>CAZZYH010000102.1:10513-11962 GCA_964658225.1 Vulcanimicrobiota bacterium
TGCCGGGTGCGAGCGACGTGGCCGTGCCCTAGCGGCGATTCTGCTTGATGAAGTAGTCGAGCAGCTCGGAGGCGGAGTTATCCATCTCGACGTCGAAGGCCTCGACCTTGCTCGTGAAGTAGTTGAAGGTCATCACGGCGGGGATGGCGACCAGCAGGCCGAAGGCGGTGGTCACGAGCGCCTCCGAGATACCGCCGGCGACCGCGCCGATACCCGGCGTCTTCTGCGTCGCGATCTCCTGGAAGGCCTTCAAAATACCGGCGACCGTGCCGAAGAGGCCGACGAAGGGCGAGGTCGATCCAATGGTCGCCAACCCGGACAGGCCGCGCTTGAGCTTGGCATGCACGATCGCCTCGGAGCGCTCCAGCGCCCGCTTGGACGACTCGATCTGCTCGACGGTGATGGCGCCGCCGGACCCGTAGTTGCGGAACTCCTGGAGCCCGGCCTGCACCACTTCGGCCAGATGCGACTTCTTGTTGCGATCGGCGACCTTGATCGCTTCGTCGAGCTTGTTCTCGCGCAGCGCACCGGCGACCTTGGGCGCGAACTCACGCGACTGCTTGCGGGCCGCCGAGAAGTAGAGGGCGCGATCGATGATCACGGCCAGCGACCAGATCGACATGATGAAGAGCAGGATGACGACGCCACGGGCCAGCCAGCCCATGTTGCCCCAGAGATCCATCGGCGAGAAGCCGACCGTTGGTGCTGCCTGGTCTTGAAAGAAGAAGCCGAGAGCAGCCGGGTTTGCTACGAGGTGTGCAACGTGAGCGAGAATCACTGAGGTCTTTCCTCCTGGGGTTATGGAAGTGCAGGGCACACGCGGTGCCGGTCAAGAAAAGGTTGAGTGAAGCCGGTCATCGTGCCGGCCCACCGGAGACTGGATCGACGCAGCCGCCCAGCAGAAAGGTTCCATCCATCCTCGAGACCTAGCCCCCGAGCGTGAAGGTGACGTTCACCTGGGTCTGCACCTCGACCGGCTCACCATTGAGCAGGTAGGGCTTGTAGCGCCAGGACCGGACTGCGTCGAGAGCCGACTGCGCCAGCATCTGCGGACCGCTCACGACGGTAAGATTCTCAATCGACCCGGTCTTTGAAATTGTCGCGGAGAGCACGACCGTTCCCTGAATGCGGGCAGCCTTTGCGATCGCCGGATAGGTAGGCTGCGTCTTTACGAGGACGTTGCCTGCCATCACGCCAGACGAGACAGCAACCTTCTTCGGCGCAGCCGGCTTGACCACAGGCGCCGAGCCAGTGCCAAGTCCATTGAGGATGCCGCCCGCGGCGCCCCCGGGCGAGCCGCCCATGTTTTCCATGCCAGCGACACCGGCGCTGGGCGGCGGTGCGGGCTGCTCCTCAACGTGCATCTTGATGACCTTGGGGATCTTGGTCGGCGCACTCATGGGGTCCATCTGCGGCACGACCTTTTGGGGAATGATCTTGACCTGCGGC
>CAZZYH010000102.1:11972-12574 GCA_964658225.1 Vulcanimicrobiota bacterium
GGGGGTGGGGGCGGCGGCGGCGGAGCGACCAGCATCGTCGTCATCGCGCCCTTCGGGAGCGCCTCGGGGTAAAGCAGGGGGACAAGGATCAAGGCAGCCAGGATCGAGAAGTTAAAGGCCATCCCGATCAGGGTGTAGTACTTGCTCTTGGTCTTGATCTTGCCGCCCGATTCCATCAGGGAGTCTTCAAACATGGCCTTACCTCGGTGGAGAAAAGGTGGAGAAAAATTCTGTTGTTACGTTAGACACCAAGGATGGCTTATTTTGTTCCCGGGTTATCCACAGCCTTTAGAATGGCGCGCCCGCCACGGCCGAAGCCGCGGGCGAGATCGCCGGGGTGACCCGCTTGCTGAGACCACGAGTAATACCACACCGGAAGCACGACGAGGAAGTCGCGCGCAAAGCAACCGGGAAGGAGTCTGCGGGGAGGCTGGGCGGAGAGAGAATTCTAAAGGACCGCGTGTCTGCCTGTTGTTTGCGCAGGAGAAGCGAAGCCGGGTGGATCCGGCACGGAGACCGGTCGCAGGGCGGCGGAGAAGGACTGGGCGCGCTAGCTCTGCCCGGCCGGTAAGCCCTTGGGACTGGCCCCGGGGGCCGGGAGC
>CAZZYH010000103.1:0-12394 GCA_964658225.1 Vulcanimicrobiota bacterium
CTTGGGAGCAAGAACTTGGGAGCAAACGAACAGCCCTCGGCATCGCGCCGGGGGCTGTTTCTTTGCGTCAGGCTCCGTCCAGGAGATTGCAGGGAGTGGCAGGTCGCGCAAGGGACAGGCCCGGAAAACGCGGGCCGGGGCGACGCCCGGGAGCGCCCGGGGTTCGCGAGACCAGCCACGGCGGTCGCGACGCTTCCGTCAAGAAAGATCGCGACCGATCCGTGTGCAGGGGCGACGCACCGGAGGAAACGGCGCGAGCGAGATCAGCGCCCGCCTCAGCGCGAAAGCGGCATCTCTGCCGTGGAGGCTCCGGGCACTGCTGATGAAAACTGCGCGCGCCGCTCCAAGGATGCGTCCGGGCACGATGCCCAGGATCAGCGTGGCCGAGACCGTCAGCACGATGGCGAGCAGCAGCGAGAACTGCACCCGGGGCATGGACTGCAACGGGGTGTTCTCCTGCGGCTTGGCGTAGACCGCGGCCAGCAGGCGCAGGTAGTAGAAGACAGCGATCCCGCTGTTGAGCAGGCCCAGGATCGCGAGCCAGACCATTCCCGAGTGGATCGCCGCCTCAAAAACATAGAACTTGCCGAAGAAGCCACCCGTAAACGGAATGCCGATCATGGAGACCAGGAAGAAAGCCATCGCGCCGCCGAGCAGCGGCGAGCGATAGCCGAGACCGCGATAGTCGGAGATGAGCGTCAGCTTGTCCTCGTACCGGCCGGCATGGGAGATGACGGCGAAGATCCCGACGTTCATCGCGGCGTAGGTAACGGTGTAGAAGCTCGCCGCGGCGATGCCATCGGCCGAGAGCGCGGTGAAGGCAACCAGCAGGTAGCCCGCATTGGCAATCGAGGAGTAGGCCAGCATGCGCTTGACGTTCTGCTGCCGCAGCGCGGCCAGGTTGCCGATCGTCATCGAGAGCGCCGCCATGACCCAGACCAGGGGCACCCAGTGCGCTTGCAGGGCAGGGAAGGCGACGTAGAGGATGCGGAGCAGCACGGCGAACGCAGCAGCCTTGGGTGCGGTGGACATCATGCCTACCACCGGCGAAGGGGCAGCCTCGTAGACATCCGGCGTCCACACGTGGAACGGCGCGGCGGAAACCTTGAAGCCGAGGCCGATCAGGATCATGCCCAGGCCGAGGGTGGCCAGCATGGGCGTGGTGGTGATGGAGAGCATGTGGGCGATGGCCGGGATCTCGGTGGTGCCGGTCGCGCCAAAGACCAGCGCCGTGCCGTAGAGGAAGAACGCGGTTGCGAAAGAGCCAAGCAGAAAGTACTTGAGCGCCGACTCCGGGCCTTTGGGTGAGTGCTTGCGGAAGCCGGCCAGGATGTAGGTCGAGATCGAGGAGATCTCGAGGCCGATGAAGACCAGCAGCAGTTCCTGCGCGCTGGTCATCAGCATCGAGCCGACTGCGCCGAATATGGTCAGCGCGAAGAGTTCGCTCAGGTTCTCGGTCGTGCTCGAGGCAGCGTCAAGGGTGACCAGCAGCGAGACCAGGACGATCGACGCGATGGTGACGTGAAAGAAGGCGCTGAAGGCGTCGGTCTGGACCAGGCCATAGTAGGCGCTGCCGGCCGGGCTGCTGAGCTGGGCCAGCGAGGCGAGGAGCGCGAACAGCGTGCCTGCCACCGCCAGCCAGCCGATGGGTTTGCGGCTTGCCGTCCTCGGCAGGACCGGCTCGATGAGCATGATCAGCACGCCGGTAAGGGTGAGCAGGGTTTCAGGCAGGAGGCGAGCGATGCTGTTCATCGGGAGGCCTCCTGCCGGGGGGTGTGCGCGTCCAGGGCCACTGCCGGGCCGCCGCTGCGGCCCGGCTGATCGGCTGCGCGGGGGTGCATGAGCATTCCCTGAGCCGCGGGTGCGCGGTCGGCCAGCCCGGAGACGCCGCCCTCGATGGCCTTGATCCAGTAAGGCGAGGCCACACCCATGACCAGCATCAGGATGGCCATCGGCCACAGCGCGATGTACTCGCGGGAGACGACGTCAGGGACCGCTCGGTTGGCGACCAAGGCCGACGGCTGCCCGTAGAAGATCTTCTGGATCATACCGAGCATGTAGGCCGCGCTCAGGATCACGCCGAGCGTGGCTAGCGCGCCCCAGCCCGGATGCGTGGCAAAGCTCGAGGAGAGAACGAGGAACTCGCCGACAAAGCCGTTCAGGATAGGCAGGCCGATCAGCGCCAGGGTCGCAACGACGAACAGCGTGACCAGGATCGGCAGCTTGGCGGCCAGGCCCCCGTAGGCCGCGAGCTCATAGGTGCCATAGCGCTCATAGAGGATGCCGGCGAGGATGAGCAGCGCGCCACCGGTCAGCCCTTCGTTGATCGTCTGGTAGACCGCGCCGTTGAGCCCGGCAAGGGTAAAGTTGAAGATGCCCAGGGTGGCGAACGAAAGAGCCGAGAGTGTGGCGAAGGAGAGCAGTCGCTTCAGATCGCGCTGGACAAGCGCACCGAGTGCGCCGTAGAGGACGCCGATGACGGCGAGGGCGATCATGGAGGGCGCGAACATCCGTGCCTCTGCGGGGAAGAGCCCGAGGTTGAAGCGCAGGATCGAGTAGAGGCCCAGCTTGCCTGCGACCACCATCGCCATCGCGGTCGGCGCCTCCGAGAAGACATCCGCCAGCCAGCCATGGAGCGGAAAGACCGGCACCTTGACCGCGAAGGCGAACAGGAACGCGATCGCTACCCACCAGAGTGCGTGGGGCGTGATGGGAACCAGGCCCGCGCTCAGCGCCGCCTGCAGTTCCACGTAGTCAAAGGTACCGGTCTTGCCGTAGAGGTAGAGGATCGCGACCAGGAACAGCGCCGAGGGAATGAAGGTGTAGAGGAAGAACTTGATGGCCGCCTGCGGGCCTTTGGTCCGGCCGAACATCGCGATCAGGACGGCCATCGGCACCAGCGACAGCTCCCAGAAGCCGTAGTAGAGAAAGACATCGAGCGAGACGAAGACGCCGAGCATCGCGGTCTGCTGGAGCAGGAAGAAGAAGTAGAACTCCTTCTGGCGCGTCTCGATGGCGGTCCAGCTGGCCAGCACGCCGAGCGGGGCCAGGAAACCGGTCAACACCACCAGCCAGAGCGAGATGCCGTCCACGCCCAGGTGATAGCGGATGCGGGGCGTCGCGATCCAGGGCCTGTTTTCGACGAACTGGAAGCCAGCGTGCCCGTAGAGGTAGTGCGCAGGCAGGTGCAGCGTCGCCAGAAAGGTGACCAGCGAGATCACGAGCGCCGTCCACGGGATCAGCTTGCCCCGCCGGGGCAGCAGCGCGATCAGGATCGCGCCGAGTGCGGGGATGAAGGTGAGGATGCTCAGGATGTTGTCGTTCAGCACTGGTCCGATCCCTTTTGCGTGCGTGTGCGTCGAGTGTGCATCAGCGTAGCCCCCAGTGGGTACCCGGGCCGGCGCCGAATCCGAAGAAGACCAGGAGCAGCAGGCCGCCGGCGCCGAAGGCAAGCCAGCCGGCATAGGTGCGGATATTGCCGGACTGCATGCGTCGAGCGATCGAGCCGAGGCCTTGCGTGGCGAACCCGAGGCCGGCGGCGCTGCCGCTGATCAGGCCGGTGTCGACCAGCCCCATCAGGGCGTAACGGGAGAAGAGCAGCAGGGGCGAGACGAAGACCGTTTGGTAGAGCTCGTCAACCCGGTACTTGTCGAGCAGCAGCGCGTAGAGGACGCGCATGCGGCCGGCCAGTTCGCCCGGGAGCGCCGGCCTGGCGACGTAGAACAGGTAGGCCACTGCGATGCCGGAGAGCGCGACCAAGGTAGAGACGAGCGCCAGGGCGATCTCGGTACCGGAACCGGTCTCCGCCGGCTCGGCCGTGACGGCGACTTGGGTCACCGGTGCGAGGAAGTGCCCGAAGAAGTTCGAGCCGCCCAGCGCGGCGGGCCAGCCAAGCGCGCCGCCAAAGACTGCGAGCAGGGCGAGGACGACCAGCGGTCCGAGCATCACCCAGGGGCTCTCATGCGGCTCGCCAGCCTGCCCGTGAGCGGGATGACCGGTGGCATGGGCCGTGGTCGTCTCGGACAGGCCGTGCGAGTCTTCCGCGTGGTGGGTCGGCTCGGGGGTGTGGGGTTGAGGGGCCACGGCGCGGCTGGCTCCGAAAAAGGTCAGAAACCAGAGCCGGAACATGTAGAAGGCGGTGAGCCCCGCGGTGAGCAGGCCCACGAGCCAGAGAAGTTTTGCGCCCGGCATCGGCGAGTTGAAGGTCTGGAAGAGAATGTCGTCCTTGGACACAAAGCCCGACAGTCCGGGAAAACCGGAGATGGCAAAGACGCCGGCGGTCATCGTCCAGAACGTGATGGGGATCTTGGTGCGCAGGCCACCCATCACGCGCATATCCTGCTCGCCGTTGAGCGCGTGGATCACCGAGCCGGCAGCGAGGAAGAGCAGCGCCTTGAAGAAGGCGTGGGTCACGACATGGAACAGCCCGGAGGAGTAAGCAGCCACCCCGCAGGCCAGGAACATGTAGCCAAGCTGCGAGACCGTCGAGTAGGCGAGCACGCGCTTGATGTCTGTTTGCACCAGGCCGATGGTCGCGGCAAAGAGGGCGGTGGCCGCGCCGATGACAGCTACCAGGGACAAGGCGAAAGGCGATCGATCAAAGATCGGGTGGGTGCGGATGACCATGTACACGCCGGCCGTGACCATGGTCGCGGCGTGGATCAGCGCGGATACCGGGGTGGGGCCTTCCATGGCGTCCGGCAGCCAGACATAGAGAGGAATCTGCGCGGACTTGCCGGCTGCGCCGAGGAGCAGGCACAGGGCGATCGCCGTCAGCCAGCCGCCGTGCAGCGCCGGCTGCGCGGCCAGCGAGGCGAGCACCGTGTGGAAGCTCAAGGTGCCAAAGTGCACGATGACCAGGAACATCGCCAGGAGAAAGCCGAAGTCGCCGATCCGATTGACGACGAAAGCTTTCTTGCCGGCGTTGGCGGCCGAGTCGCGATCAAAGTAAAAGCCGATCAGCAGGTAGGAAGCCAGGCCTACGCCTTCCCATCCGACAAACAACAGCAGGAAGTTCTCCGCCAGCACCAGCGTGAGCATGAAGAACATGAACAGGTTCAGGTACGCGAAGAAGCGCCAGTAGCCGGGCTCGTGGGCCATGTAGCCGGCAGAGTAGAGGTGGATCAGAAAGCCCACACCGGTGACCACCAGCAGCATGACCATGGTCAGCTGGTCGAGCGCGAAGGCAAAGTCGGCGTGGAAGTGACTGGCCACGATCCAGGGCGCGACGTACTCCAGGTGCGGGGTGGCCAGCGAGGAAAAGTGCAGCGCCAGGTTTGCGACCTGCACGAAGGGTACGAGGGTAAACAGCAAGGCTACGCCCGTAACCACCGGCCGAGCAAAGCGGCGGCCGAACAGACCATTGATCAGAAAGCCGATGAACGGCAGCAGCGGAATCCAGAGTAAGTGCAGAGAGGTCCCGTTCATAGTTTCATCAAGTCTACTTGGTCGACGTTCAAGGTGTTGCGCGCGCGGAAGACAGCGATGATGATCGCGAGGCCGACCGCAGACTCGGCCGCGGCGACGACCATGACAAAGAAGACAAACAGTTGACCGCTCACCTGGTGCCACTGGTGAGAGAAGGCGACGAAGGTGAGGTTGACGGCGTTCAGCATGAGCTCGATCGACATGAAGATCGAGATGATGTTCCGCTTGAACAGGAACGCGCCGACCCCGATCGAGAACAGGATCGCGCTCAGCACCAGGTAGTAGGAAGTCGGTACCATCATGCGTGCGGCTCCTTGGCGGCCATGGCGACCGCGGCCCCGCGCGTACCCGCGGGAGCCGGGATCCCGACGCTGCTCGCCCGCGCGGTCCCCGGCGCGGTCAGGCCGGCGGTCTCGCCCGGCGCTTCCTTGCGCGCCAGCGCCACCGCCCCGAGGATTGCGACCAGGATGAGCACCGAGGTTACCTCAAAAGGCAGCAGCAGGTCCCGGAACAGGACTTTGCTCAGGTCGGCGGTAGTCACGATCGAGTCGCCCAGCCGCGAGCCGCCAAGCGCTGTCTCGTTGGCAAGGAAGACATAGGTCAGCAGGCCCAGCAGCGCCGCTACCCCGGGTACGCCGACGTAGTAGGCCATCCTGCTCGTGCCGAGCGAGCGCTCCTCTTCGCCCGCATTGAGCAGCATGATGACGAAGGTGAACAGCACCATGATGGCGCCCGAGTAGACGATCACCTGCGCAGCCGCCAGGAACTCGGCCCCCAGCAACAGGTAAAGCACGGCCAGCGACGTCATGACGACGATCAGCGAGAGGGCGCTGTTGATCGGGTGGCGCTGTAGCAGCAGGTTGAGCGCCCCGGCAACGCAGAAGCCCGCGAAGATGAAGAAGAGTACCAGATACATGGATTTTGTTCACTCACCGGTCATTTTTATCGCGGAAGACAAATTGTAACCCACGCTGCTCGGATATCAGGCCGCACGGAACGCGTACCACAGGCTCGTGGCAAGGATATTGGCGATGGCCAGCGGCACCAGGAACTTCCAGCCAAAGCTCATCAGCTGATCGTACCGGAAGCGAGGCAGCGTGCCGCGCACCCAGACATACAGGCACAGGAAGCAGAAGACCTTGAGCACGAACCAGCAGACCGGGAGCAGCGCCGTGACCACGATGCCGCCCACATCCGGAAGCAGGTGGCCGAAGGGGCTCGACCAGCCGCCGAAGAAAAGCAGGGTGGCCACGCAGCCAACGGTGATCATGTTGGCGTACTCGGCCATGAAGAACATGGCGAACTTCATCGAGGAGTACTCGGTGTGGTAGCCGGCGGCCAGCTCGCTTTCCGCCTCGGGCAGATCAAACGGCGTGCGGTTGGTCTCGGCGTAGGCCGCCATCAGGTAGATGAAAAACCCGACAAACTGCAGACCGCCGAAGAAGTTCCAGCTGAGCAGCCCGTGGGTCGCCTGGACATCGACAATGTCGCGCAGCCGCAGGGACCCTGCACGCATGACCACCCCCACCAGCGAGAGCCCCAGCGCCAGCTCGTAGGAGATCAGCTGGGCGCTCGCCCGCAGCGAGCCGAGCAGCGAATACTTGTTATTGGAAGCCCAGCCGGAGAGCGCAATGCCGTAGACGCCGATCGAGGTGACCCCGAGGATGACCAGCAGGCCGATATTGAGATCGGCGATCTCGAACATATCGACCCCGTGCACGGTGATGCGGGCGCCGAAGGGCACAACCGCAATCGAGATCAGCGCGCAGGCCAGCGCGATGATCGGCGCCACGATATACAAGGGCCGGTAGACCGCGGTCGGCAGCAGGTCTTCCTTGAGGAAGAGCTTGACGCCGTCGGCCAGCGGCTGAAGGATACCGAAGGGGCCCACCCGCGAGGGTCCCCAGCGATTCTGGATACGGCCGACCAGCTTGCGCTCGAGCAGCACCGTGTAGGCAACCGCGGTGAGCGTGATCACCAGCACCACGACAATCTTGAGAATGCTGAGCAGGATAAAGATCAGGACCGTCGTCACGCGTTCGCCTTCCGTGGTTCAGTAGATGCCTCGTCTCCCCAGACTACCTCACTCAGTCTGCCGCAGCTTCCGTAGGGTGAGGGGTCTTGCGCGACTCGAGCACCGAATGCAGGATCTTCGAGTACCGGCCCAGGGTTCCGGAGCTGAAGAGCGTGTCGTTGGAGGGTAGGACGAGGTCGGCCCGCTCCGCGGCGGACTCGATCTGGACCAGGTCGGCGCGCATGGGCTTATCGCCACCGGAAAGCAGCTCGAAGCGCGAGACGTTGTAGGCCGGCACCAGCCGCTGGATCTCGTCAAAGGTCGCGAAGGGATCAAACGGGCTCAGCTTGATCTCGAGGTTGTTGGCCGCCAGCCAGATCATGTGCCGGTCCGCCTCGCCCATCTGCGCCCCGCGCGACTGACCGAGATCCCCGCGCAGCCCGTTGCCGAAGGGCACCAGGCCGAGCGGCTTGACGCCCATCTTGTCGGCAATCCGCACGATCAACTCGAAGTCGGTGCGGACCCCGGGGGTGTCGGAGGCCTTCTTGACCAGCTGGATGTCCCCGTAGGTGTTGGTGACCGTGCCCGACTTCTCGTAGAGATTGCCGGTCGGCAGGACCACGTCGGCCAGCGCGGCGGTCTCGGTGAGGAACATATCCTGGACCACCAGGAAGGTCGCCTGGAGCGCCGCGGGGTCGATGCCGTAACGCGCGACCGGATTCGAGCCCACCACGTAGAGCGCCCCGAGCGTGCCCGCCTCGGCGGCGTCCAGCATCTGCACCAGGTTCAGGCCCGGGCTTTGGGGCAGGGCAGCGCCATACTCTTCTGCAAAGGCCGATCCCGCGCCGACCGGGGTGTAGCCGGGCAGCAGGTCAGGCAGCAGGCCCATGTCGGCCGCGCCCCGCGAGTTGCTGTAGTCGCCCAGCGCTGCGAACTTGATGTTCGGGTGCGCCAGCCCCCAGGCCAGCAACCCGGCGATCTCGGAGCCGTGCAGCTCAGCCCCGAAGGCGACCACCAGCGACTCCTCCGCGGCGAGCGCAGCCTTGAAGCGCTCCGCCGCCTCGGTTGCGACAAACTCCGCGCTCGTGCCGGCCAGGTAACCGATCAGCGCGCGGTACCCGTCTGCCGGGATCTGCAGGGCGGCCTTGGCCTGGCGGTACAGCTTGATCTCCCTGTGGTTGGCCACGTAGAGGCGCGCCCGGTTCAGCCGCACGTTGGTGCGAATGGCATTGGCGAGCAGCGGATGCTGCTCGGTCGGATCGTTGCCGATCACCAGGATCGCAGGGGCCGTCGCAAACTCACGCAGGCTGGCCGCACGCCCGGGCCTGCCCTTGAGCGCGGAGACCAGGCTCGCGTAATCCGCGGTCCGGTGGTGATCGATGTTGTTGGTGCCGAGCACGGTGCGGGCGAACTTCTGCAGCAGGTAATTCTCTTCGTTCGTCGTGCGGTTGGAGCCGATCACCCCGATCGCCGCCCCGCCCCGGGCATCGCGAATCTCCTTGAACTTCGCGCCGACCCGCGCCAATGCCGCCTCCCAGGTCACCGGCTGGAGCTGGCCGTTGGCCTGGCGCACCAGGGGCTGACGCAGGCGCTCGGCATGGTTGGTGAAGTCAAAGGCGTAGCGGCCCTTGATACAGAGAAAATCGCCGTTGATGCCGCTCTTGTCGCGGTTGTCGCCGCGCACGATCTCGGAGCCCTCTGCCTCGCGCCGGGTGCCCAGGGTGGTCTTGCAGCCATCGCCGCAGTGGGTGCAGATGGTGGCCACGTGGGTCATCTCCCAGGGCCGGGTCTTGTAGCGGTAGGAGCCGGAGGTGAGTGCGCCGACCGGGCAGATGTCAATGCAGGCTCCGCACTCCTCGCAGTCCAGGTGGTCCTGCTCGTTCGGCGCGATCACGGCCGAGGAACCGCGGTTCTGCACGCCCAGCGCCCAGACATCCATCCCCTCGCCGCACACCCGCACGCAGCGGTAGCAGAGGATGCAGCGCGGGCGATCAAAGAAGACCACCGGCGACCATTGCTGCTCCTCGCGGTGATTCTTGGTCTCGATGTAGTTCGAGCCTGCGGCCCCGTACTTGAAGGTCATGTCCTGCAGCTCGCACTGGCCGCCTGCATCGCAGACCGGGCAGTCGAGCGGGTGGTTGCCGAGCAGCAGCTCAAGGGTACCCTTGCGCGCCTGGGCGATCTCGGGCGACTCGGAGACCACGACCATGCCCTGGGTCACCGGGGTCGTGCAGGCGGTCTGCAGCTTGGGCATCTTGTCAATCCGGACCACGCACATGCGGCAGGCTGCCTGGAGCGAGAGGCCGGGATAGTAGCAAAAGGCAGGGATCTCGATACCGGCGCTCTTGCAGGCATCGATGAGGAGGGTACCTGCGGGTGCGGTGAGGGTTCTGCCGTCGACGGTAAAGGTTACGTCAGCCATAGTGTCCTTGCTCATACGCTCTGTTGGAGGGATGGCCGGGCGTCAAGCGAGTGCAGCAAGGAGAAGCCCTCGTCCGCCAGTCCGACCGCCGTCCCGGTTATGGAACCACTGTCCTGCTCATGTCCTGCTCATCGAGATGCTGCTCGTGCAAACCTTGAAAGCCCGGGAGGGCAGAGCGCGTGCAGAGGCGATTCTGCCATCTGGGCGGCCCAAACCGATCCGCATCTCGTCCTCTCGGCGATTCCGCCCGTCCATTCGTCCATGCGCTGCACCCCCTCGTCGATGGGTCTCGATCGAGGAGGGTAGCGCGTTTGTTGAGGACGACTCACTCCACGCCAACTCCACCCGGCCACCGGGTGCAATCGCTCTCCTCGGGAAACCGTTCCCGCTTGCAGCACAAGAAGGTGAAGATGCTCTCAGAGTCCGGCTCTAGTGCGCCCCAGCGCCGATCTGCACCAGCTCCGGCGGTTGCTGCAGGACCAATCCCGGCGTCGGCGTCGCCCCCGCCAGGTAGGCCTCAAACTCGTGGCGGAACTTCTTGATGAAGCCGATCGTCGGCATCGCCGCCGCATCGCCCAGCGGGCAGAAGGTCCGGCCCATCATGTTCTCGGCCAGGTACTGGATGTTGTCCAGGTCCTTGGAGACGCCATGACCCTGGTAGACGCGGGTGATTGTCTTCTTGAGCCAGTCCGTACCTTCGCGGCACGGGATGCACCAGCCGCAGCTCTCGTGCTGGTAGAACTTGATCGTGCGCAGCGCGAACTCGACCATCGACACCGTCTCGTCGAGCACGACCACACCGGCGGAGCCGAGCATCGTGCCCGCCTTCGCGAGCTGGTCGAAGTCCATGCCCACGTCGATCTCGTCCGCGCGGAGCACCGGGGTCGAGGACCCCCCGGGCACCACTGCCTTCAGCTTCTTGCCGCCGAGGATCCCGCCTGCAACCTCGTAGATCGCCTTGCGCAAGGAGTAGCCCATCGGCAGCTCGTAGACGCCCGGCCGCTCGACGTGGCCGGAGATACCGAACAGGCGCGTGCCCCCGTTGCGCTCGGTGCCGATCTTCGCGTACTCCGCCCCGCCCAGGCGAAATACGTGGGGCACGCTCGCGATCGTCTCGAGGTTGTTGATCACGGTAGGGCCGCCGTAGAGGCCGACCACGGCAGGGAAGGGAGGGCGGATCCGGGGTACGCCGCGCTTGCCTTCGAGCGACTCCATCAGCGCCGACTCTTCGCCCACCTCGTAGGCCCCGGCCCCGGTCTGGGTGATGCAGTCGAAATCCAGACCCTCGATGCCGAAGATATTCTTGCCCAGAAAACCCTTGGCGTAAGCCTCCTCGATACAACGGTCCATGATGTCGAGCAGGTAGCGGTACTCGCCGCGCATGTAGATAAAGCCCATCTTCGCGCCGACCGCGAGCCCGGCAATGATGGTGCCTTCGATGACCGAGTGCGGGTCTTCCTGGGCGATGGGGCGATCCTTGCAGGTGCCTGGCTCGGACTCGTCGCCATTGATCAGGATGTACTTCGGCCGGTCTGCGGTCTTCGGCACGAAGGACCACTTCAGCCCGGTCGGAAAGCCGGCGCCTCCGCGGCCACGCAGGTTCGAGGCCTTCATCTCGTTGATGATGCCCTCCGGTCCGAGGTCGATACAGCGGCGCGCCTGCTCGTAGCCGCCGAGCTCGATGTACTTGTCGATCTTTGCGGCGCCCTGGCCGAAGCGGAACGAGATCACCTTGACTTCATCAGGATGGGATACAAGATACATGGTGCCTCCAGTCTTGCTGTGAAGCGGCCCCGGGCACAAAGCCCGGGCCACCGGGCTGTCCGGTTGCTTACTGAGGCTTGGCGGCGTAGGACGCGATCACCTTGTCCATGGCAGCCGGGGTAAGGTTTTCGTGGTAGTCGTAGTTCACCTGCACCGCGGGCGCCCAGCAGCAGGCGCCGATACACTCCACCTCTTCGACCGAGAACAGCTTGTCCGCGCTCACGCCCTTGTTCTCGGTGATGCCCAGCTTCTCGCGGCAGTGGTTGAGAATTTCATAGCCGCCGCGCAGCATGCAGCTGATGTTCGTGCAGACCTGGATGTTGTACTTGCCGGCCGGCTCGGTGCGCAGCATCGAGTAGTAGGAGAGCACGTTGCGCACATCGAGCACCGAGATCCCGACGCGCTCGGCAGCCTCAGCCACCACCGCCTCTGAGCAGTAGCCGATCTCGTCTTGCGCGTACATCAGCATGGGAATCAGGGCGGAGCGCTTGACCGGGTAGATGGTCACCAGCTTGTCCAGCCGCGCGGCCAGCGCGGGGGAGAAAATTGTCGTCTGCGTGCTCATCGATCACCCTCGCTTCTGTTGCGATGTTCGCCCGTAAAACCCCGTAAAACTCTGTCCAATGCCGGCCCGGAGACACTCTCGGGCCCGCTTGGCTTCCCCGTTGACCGCTCCCGTGCCGGTGCAGCTCCGTGCCGCGCCTACTCCACGTTCCGCCCTATCACCCCAGGGGCCGCACCACTCCAAAAGCATCACTCCAAAAGCC
>CAZZYH010000104.1:0-12393 GCA_964658225.1 Vulcanimicrobiota bacterium
CATGCGGACCGTGCGGCCGGGGTTGCAGGGCCCAGGTCAGCAGCGGCCCGGCTGGCTCGAGGCTTCGGTAAGGAACGAGCCGAGGGCCACCGAGAGACAAGCCTGGTCCGGACCAGGCCTAGCCGGCCGTCTTGTGCTTGCCCACCACGCGCCGGCGGATGTCCTTGGTGGCATTGCCATAGACGCCGCGCAGGATGCGCGGGTCCACCAGCCAGTGCAGGGTTCCAGGCCTGCGGGTGCAGTCAATGCGCGCGATCGCGCCTTTGCGAACGCGAATGGCGGCCCGGCCCGGCGTGGAGATGAGCGAGCCCAGGAACTGCGGCAGGTTGGGATTGTGCCCGACGATGAGCACGTTCTCGCTCCCGTTCAACTCGGCAACCATGGTCTGGAAGTCGGCCAGGGAGGCTTCGGGCGCGAGCGCGGCGCTGACTTTGATCTTCATGTCGTAGCCCACCTCGGTTCCGACCAGCGAAGCGGTCTGGAGCGCGCGCTTCAGCGGGCTCGAGACGATCAGGTCAAAGTGCACCTTGAGGGCGTTCAGGTAGCTGCCGATGAGCATGCACTGCTGTTTGCCCTCCTTGTCCAGAGGGCGCTTGACATCGATGGTGGGGTTCAAGCGCCGGGTTCCGGCGCTTGCGTGGCGCAAAACGTACAGATTCATCACAGCGGGAGCATCCTAGTGCGGACAATCCTGTCCGCATTCATCCCATTGTAACAATCGGCGAGGAGCGGTCGGCCTAGGTGACCGGCAGAGGATCGGAAAGCGGACCTCCGGGGAACCCGGGATCGATGCCGGGAGACTCCGGGCCGGGGGGCAACACGGGGTCGGGATCGACTTCGGGGTCGAAGTCGGGATCGAAGCCGGGCACCGGCGAGGGCAGGGGTCCGGGGTCGATGCCGGGGATCGTGTCCATCCGGTAGGGAAGGAATGGCAGAGGTGAGGGTAGGGCGATGGGCCGCGTTGTCATGCTGGTGGGAAGGGCAGGTGGGTGGGCTGGTTGCTTCAGAGTGTCCCTGGGGCGGGCGGGGCGAGCCGCCAGACGGTGGTGACCAGCAGCCCGCGCCGGAAGGATTGCTCGGCGACCGGCTCCCAGCCCGCGCTGGAGAGGGCTGCCTGCCAGAGTGGGAGCTGCCTGGCCTCCAGCCCGGCCAGCAGCGCGAACCCCCGGTAGAGCAGGGCCACGACCAGCCGGGCCCAGGGCGAAGGCGTGGCAAACTCGGAGACGAACCAGCGGGCGCGAGGGCTGACGCGCGAGGCGAGCAGACCGGCCAGGCGCTGCACCTCGACCGTGGACAGGCAATCCAGAAAGAAGTGGGAGACGACCAGGTCAAAGCGTGCGCCCGCCTCAGGAGCGCGCGCCGCCTCGTCGGCGCAGAACCCCAGCGCATCGCGCTCGATCGTCTCCAGCCGGTCTGGGGCGCCGACGGCTTTGGCCCGACCGGCCAAGAGCGCCAGCATGGCGGCGCTGCTGTCGACCGCAACCACGCGCAGGGCTGGGCGCGCAGAGAGCAGGCGCTCAGTGAAGCGGCCATCGCCGTCGCCAAGCACCAGCGCGGAACCGGCCCTGCGATCGACCGCGTCGAGATAGAAGCAGCGACACCGCTCGAGCGCGCGGCCGAAGGCCAGGTACTCCAGCCAGCGGTAGGCTTGCGCGATGCGGTCGAAGCCCGAACCGCGCTCCCCGGCTCGACGGCTCAGGCCCATCGAGGCAGCAGGAAGAGCAGGGGCGTCAGCAGGGCGAGATCGGCCAGCACACGCAGCCGGCGGGCCTCGACCGGGGACTGGTCCTGGCCGCCCAAGCGCATCAGCAGGCCGAGCAGAGCCACGCACGAGAGCAGCATGGCCGCCGCGGCCGGCTCAGCCGAGAGACTCGCCTGCCCACGCCGGCCCGGATCGAGGCCGCACAGCCAGGAGGCTGCGAGCAGCAGGGCCAGGGCCAGCCCTTTCAGCCGGAGGCGTTCCCAGGGTCTGGACCGAGAGTTGCCGCCCACCGAGGCCTCCGCATGGCTGATCAGGGTGCAGTTGAGCCAGCAGAGCCCCGCCAGCAGCAGAAGCGGGATCCACAAGGCTCGACGGTCGCTGCCTGCGGCGCCTGCGAGCGCCGGGACGGCGACTGCCGCCGTAAAGAGGATGGCGACGGCGGCTTCCTTGGCCAGGCCATTGCCCCGGCCGCCAGGTGAGGGGCGTCCGGGGCTTTTGCGTGGCGCGTGGACCCAGACGCTATAGGCCCCCACCGGCAGGGCCAGCGCCAGGTAGAGGAGCACCAGCCGGCGCGGCAGCCAGCAGCAGAGCAAAGCCAGCAGCGCGCCCGCAGCACAGCAAAGCCAGAGCAGCCGGGAGCGGTGGCGCGCATGAAAGTAGTGGCGTTCCTGCAAATGGCCCGGCGCATGGCCGGGCGCATGGCGCACCCTCCAGGCCGCGCCCGGATCGGCGTGGCAGCCTCCTGCGCAGGGGTGCACGCCGTCGAGCACCCGATCGAGCACGTACACGATCCAGGTACCGAGCGCCAGCACCAAACCCTCCGAGGCCCAGAGCGGAACCTTGACCAGGCGGGCCAGGATGGCTGCCCAGGCGACCGCTACCGTAGGCGCATCCAGGCTGCACAGGTGCCATCGCACCAGGCAGGTCGCCAGTGCGCCTCGCCAGCCTCCTGTCTCCCGAGCCACCACCAGGCCTTTCACTCTCTCAGTCTAGAAGCAGGATGCGCGGCGAGCAGGCTTGCCGGCTGCATTACTATGGTGAAGGATGCCCAGCGGCCACAGCACGGTCCGGACATGGCCTGCTTTGGAAGCACGGGCAGGCTTTCTCTCCAGAGGGCGACGGCGCGCAGGAGCGCATCTGCGTCTTCCCGGGTCCGGCACTCGTCAGGTAGGCAGCAAGCATGGCGCACGCAAGCAAGATACCCATCTGATGAGCGGTGGCGGACCCCAGACTCCACCTGCCACTTTCAACCAACCAGAGGTTCCGCTGTCGCAGCCCCGCCGTGTCGGCGCAGCAAGTCCCCTGATGATGCCAAGTACCGAGGCGACCCAAATCTGATGGAACAGCAACCACCTGCTTCCCCGCTCCTGGCAGAGAGTACCCGGGCAAGAAACGCGCCGGCTCCCCCGGATCCGCGCCCCCGCAAGAAGCGGCGGTGGATATGGATCCCTCTGCTGGCCATCTTTGCGCTGGCCTTCTTCCTGGTGTGGCGGCACAAGCCGACGGTCTCGGCCCAGGCTGCCCCGGGCCGCCGTCAGCAGGGGCCCGTCACGATCAATGCGGTCACCGTCGGCCGCGGGCAAATGGCCATCAAGCTGGATGCGATCGGCACCGTGACCCCCACCTATACCGCGACCATCAACAGCCAGGTAAGCGGGCAGGTCCTGAGCGTGCACTACCGCGAGGGGCAGACGGTCCAAAAGGGCACCCCGCTGATCGACATCGACCCAAGGCAGTACAAGGCGGCGCTCGACACGGCGCTCGGCACCCTGGCTCGCGATCGCGCCGTGCTGGCCCAGGCGCAGATGGATCTGGAGCGCTACCAGGCGGCCTGGTCGCGCAACGCCATCGCCAAACAGGTACTGGATGACCAGGCCAAGCTGGTGGACCAGGACAAGGGGCTGGTGCAGTCCGACGAAGGTACGGTGGAGACCGACCAGGTGCAGCTGGCCTATTGCCACATCACCTCGCCCATCTCGGGCAGGGTCGGGTTGCGGCTGGTAGACCCGGGCAACATCGTGACCGCGAACAGCACAACCGCGCTGGTCGTCGTCACCCAGGTGCAGCCCATCACGGTCGTTTTTACGATCCCTGAAGACAGCCTCGCGCAGGTGCAGACCGCGATGCGCAAGACCCCCGGCGGCCTGACCACCGATGTGTTCGACCGCTCCAATGAGCACCAGCTGGCCATCGGCAAGCTGCTCACGCTGGACAATCAAATCGATACGACAACCGGCACCATCAAGCTGCGCTCACGGTTTGAGAACCGCGACATGGCGCTTTACCCGAACCAGTTCGTCAATACCCGTTTGCTCACCAACGTGCTGCAGAACCAGACCATGGTGCCGAGCTCGGCGATCCAGCGCAACGGCCAGCAGGCCTTTGTGTACAGGATCACCAAGGACACCGCGCCGCCGAGCGCCGCCCCCGACGAGGCGGCCAAGATGGGCGCCGCCAAGGGAGCAAAGGCGGGCGGCGCAGGGAACAGCCCGCCTGCCGACGGCGCCTCCCGCGACGCCGGGCCTGCGATGATCGCAACCATGGTCAACGTGAAGGTAGGCAACGTGGACGGCATGATGACCGCGGTGGAGGGAGTCAACGAAGGCGACCAGATCGCTGACAGCAGCTTCGAAAAGCTGCAAAACCACGCCAAGGTACGGGTGGTAAAGCAGAAGCTGGGCAGCTCCGACGAGGAGACGGGCGCACCGTGAGCCTGTCCCGCCCATTTATCCTGCGGCCGGTGGCGACCGCGCTGCTGATGGTGGCGATCCTGCTGGTGGGCATCGTCGCCTGGAGGCAGCTGCCCGTCTCGGCGCTGCCGCAGGTCGACTACCCGACGATCCAGGTGCTGACCTTTTACCCCGGCGCGGCGCCCGATGTCATGGCCACCACCGTTACCGCGCCGCTCGAGCGGCAGTTCGGCCAGCTGCAGGGCCTGAGCCAGATGACCTCGACCAGCGCCGGCGGCGTGTCGGTGGTCGTGCTGCAGTTTTCACTCTCGCTCGACATCGATATCGCCGAGGAAGAAGTGCAGTCGGCGATCAATGCGGCGCAGAGCTTTCTGCCCTCCGACCTGCCCACGCCGCCTGTTTATTCGAAGACCAATCCTGCCGACGCGCCGGTGCTTACGCTGGCCATCACGTCGAAGACGATTCCTCTGCCGCAGGTGGAGGACCTGATCGACACCCGGCTTGCGCCGAAGCTCTCGCAGCTGAGCGGCGTGGGGCTGGTATCGATCTCCGGGGGGCAGAAACCGGCGGTCCGGATCCAGGTCAACCCGACCTCGCTCGCCTCCTACGGCATCAATCTCGAAGACGTGCGCACGGCCCTGGCCGACACCAGCGTCAACTCTGCCAAGGGCAGCTTCGACGGTCCCCGCCAGGACTACCAGATCGACGCCAACGACCAGCTGCAGACCACCGGCGACTACCAGGACGTGGTGGTGGCCTACCGCAACCAGGCGCCGGTGTTTCTCAAAAACGTGGCCAGCATCGTCAACGGGGTCGAGAACACCCAGCAGGCGGCCTGGATGAACCAGACCCCGGCGGTGATCCTGAACGTGCAGCGCCAGCCGGGCGCAAATACGATCAGCGTGGTCAAGAGCATCAAGAACCTGCTGCCGCAGTTGGAAGCGACCCTGCCTGCGGGCTTGCAGGTTACGATTCTCACCGACCTGACGACCAGCATCCAGGCTTCGGTGGACGATGTGGAGTTCGAGTTGATGCTCACCATTGCGCTGGTCATCATGGTGATCTTCATCTTTCTGCGGTCGCTCGCGGCCACCGTCATCCCGAGCGTTGCCGTGCCTTTGTCGCTGGTGGGAACCTTCGGCGCGATGTATGCGCTGGGATATTCGCTCGACAACTTATCGCTGATGGCCCTGACCATCTCGACCGGCTTCGTGGTCGACGATGCGATCGTGATGATCGAAAATATCTCGCGCTACCTCGAAGAGGGCGACCCGCCGATGGAGGCGGCGCTGAAGGGCGCGGGGCAGATCGGCTTTACGATTCTCTCGCTCACCATCTCGTTGATCGCGGTGCTGATCCCGCTCTTGTTCATGGGCGATGTGGTGGGGCGGCTGTTCCGCGAGTTTGCGGTGACGCTGGCGACGACGATCATCATCTCGGCGGTGGTCTCGCTGACCTTGACCCCGATGATGTGTGCGCGCATCCTCAAGCACCAGCCGCGGGCGCAGCAGGGGCGGCTCTACCGCGCCTCCGAGCGTGTGTTTGACAACATGATCGCCTTCTACGGGCGCACGCTGCGGTTTGTGCTGCGCTTCCAGCCGGTCGCCCTGCTGGTTGCCGTCCTCACCCTCGCGCTGACGATCTTTCTCTACATTGTCATTCCCAAGGGTTTTTTCCCGGTGCAGGATACCGGCGTGATCCAGGGGATTTCGCAGGCGCCGGAGTCGATCTCGTTTTCCGCCATGGCTGCCAAGCAAAAGGCGCTGGCGGCCGTCATTCTTGCCGATCCGGCGGTGGAGAGCCTGTCCTCGTTCATCGGACCGGACGGCACGAACACGACGCTGAACAGCGGACGCTTCGAGATCAATCTCAAGCCGCTTGCGCAGCGCGATCGCAGCGCCTCTGACGTGATTCGCCGGCTGCAAACCCAGCTCACCAAGGTCGAGGGCATCCGGTTGTACATGCAGGCCGTGCAGGACATCACGGTCGACGATCGGGTGACGCGCACCCAGTACCAGTACACGCTCGAAGACCCGAGCGCCGACGAGCTCAATACCTGGACCAACCGCTTTGTGGCCAAGCTCAAGCAGTTGCCCGAGCTTGAAGATGTGGCGACCGATCAGCAGACGGGCGGTCTCGCGACCTCGCTTGACATCGATCGCATCACCGCGTCGCGACTGGGCATTGCGCCGACCACGATCGATAACACGCTCTACGATGCGTTCGGCCAGCGGCAGGTTTCGACCATGTACACGCAGCTGAACCAGTATCACGTCATCCTCGAAACCCAGCCCATGTTCCAGCTGGATCCTGCTCACCTGGACGACATTTATATCCAGTCCAATGCTTCTGCAAACGCGACCGGCTCGGGCGCGACCTCGTCTTTCTCCTCCTCGAGCTCGGCCTCGGCGGGCTCGAGCGCACTGACTTCGAGCGTGCTCTACACGCCCTCCTCGGGCGTCTTCAGCGCGCCCGCCAATGCCTTATCGCTCACCGGGACCGGTACGACCTCAACCAGTACGAGCGCCAACACCAGCACCAGCGGCGCCCAGCCGCACCAGATTCCCCTGACCGCCTTTGCGCACATCACCCGCACCACCGAGGCGCTCTCCATCAATCACCAGGGCCAGTTTCCGGCCGTCACCGTCTCGTTCAATCTCGCGCCCACCGCCGCGCTCGGCAATGCCATTACCAAGATCGACAAGGTCGCGCGCGGCATGGGTTTTCCGGCCAGCCTGCAGGCCGACTTCCAGGGCACCGCCGCCAGCTTTCGGAACTCGCTCGCCAATGAGGGCCTGCTGATCCTGGCTGCGCTGGTCACCGTGTACATCGTGCTCGGTGTGCTCTATGAGAGCTTCATTCACCCCATTACGATCCTCTCGACACTGCCTTCGGCCGGCGTGGGCGCGTTGCTCGCGCTCACGCTCTTCGGCGAAGACCTGAGCGTGGTGGCCATTATCGGCATCATCCTGCTCATTGGCATCGTCAAGAAGAACGGCATCATGATCGTCGATTTCGCGCTCGAGGCGGAACGGGTGCACGGGAAAAGTTCCACCGAGGCGATCTACGAAGCGAGCCTGCTGCGTTTCCGTCCCATCATGATGACGACCATGGCCGCGTTGCTCGGCGCTTTGCCGCTGGCCTTTGGACACGGCATCGGGTCCGAGTTGCGTCGGCCCCTGGGCATCGTGATGGTGGGCGGCCTGCTCGTCTCCCAGATTCTCACCCTCTACACCACGCCGGTCATCTACATCTTCTTCGACTCGCTTGCCAATCGTTTCCGCAAGAGCCCGCGGGAGCCGCGCACCGGCAATGAACCGCAGAACACCTCGGCTGAACCAAGGGTGGCGGCGGGCGTATGAGCCTCTCGGCGCCCTTTATCCACCGGCCGGTCGCAACCACGCTGCTGACCGTGGCGGTTGCGATTGCCGGCATCGTGGGCTACACGGTGCTGCCCGTCTCGCCGCTGCCGCAGGTGGATTTTCCGACGATCCAGGTGCAGAGCGGGCTGCCGGGCGCGAGCGCCGAGATCATGGCGTCCTCGATCGCGACCCCGCTCGAGCGCCAGTTTTCGCACATCGCCGGGGTGACCGAGATGACTTCCTCGAGCTCGCTCGGCTCCACCAACGTGACCCTGCAGTTTGACCTCAGTCGCGACATCAACGGCGCGGCGCGCGACGTGGAGGCGGCGATCAATGCGGCGCGGACCTATCTGCCCGCCAACCTGCCCGGCAATCCGACCTACCGCAAGGTCAATCCCGCGGATGCGCCGATTATGATTCTCGGTCTGACTTCTGATAAGTACGACACGGCCAAGCTATACGACGTGGCCTCGACCGTGATCCAGCAGAAGTTTTCGCAGATCGAGGGCGTAGGGCAGGTAGGGGTGGGCGGAGGTGCGCTGCCGTCGGTGCGCGTGGACGCCAACCCGACCCAGCTGGAGCATTATGGCCTGACGCTGGCCAGTATCCAATCCGCACTCAGCCTGCAGAACTCGGACAAGCCGCGCGGTCACTTTGAAAACACGATCGTGCGCACCGACATCATCACCAACGGCCAGATCTCGAAGGCCGAAGAGTACAAACCGCTGATCATCGGGTACAGCAATGGCGCGGCCGTGCGGCTCGAGGACGTGGCCAACGTGCAGGATGCGACCCAGAATGTGCGCGCGGCCGGCTACCTGAACGGCGTCAAGTCGATCACGCTGTTTGTCTCGCGTCAACCCGGGGCCAACATCATTGAAACCAATCAGCGCATCCGTGACGCGCTGCCCGGCATTGAGGCGTCGATCCCGCAGGGGATCAAGAGCACCATCGTGCTCGATCGCACTACCACCATCAAGGCTTCGGTCAACGATGTCGAACGCACGCTGATTCTCTCCATCATTCTTGTCATCGGCGTGGTCTTTGTCTTTCTGCGCAATCCCCGCGCGACGCTGATCCCGACGGTCGCCGTGCCGGTCTCTTTGATCGGCACCTTCGCCGTCATGTACCTGCTCGGCTACTCGCTCGATAACCTCTCACTGATGGCGCTGACGATCGCGACCGGCTTTGTCGTCGACGACGCGATCGTGGTGATGGAGAACATTTCGCGCTTCCTCGAAGAAGGCATGACGCCCGTGCAGGCAGCGCTGCGAGGAGCCGAGGAGATCGGCTCAACGGTCTTTACGATCAGCGTCTCGCTGATCGCGGTCTTTATCCCGATCCTGCTGATGGGCGGCATCGTCGGCCGGCTCTTCCGTGAGTTTGCGGTGGTGCTCTCGACCGCGATCCTGGTCTCGATGGTGGTTTCGCTGACCACTACGCCGATGATGTGCGCGCACCTGCTCAAGCATCAGCCGGCCGAGACGACCCGGCATAACTGGCTTTATCGCACCAGCGAACGCGGCTTCGACTTCATCCTCCGGATCTATCGAGAGAGCCTGGTCTGGGTGCTCGAAAATCCGGGTATCACGATCGTGGTCCTGATCCTCACGATCGCGCTCAACGTGATGCTGTTTGTGCGCGTGCCCAAGGGCTTCTTTCCCCAGCAGGATACGGGGGCGATCGTTGGCGGCCTCCAGGGCTCCCAGGATCAGTCCTTTCCTTCGATGGATCAATCCGTCCATCAGATCGTCGATATCATCACCCACGATCCGGCGGTGGCCAACGTCAATGCCTACACCGGCGGCCAGGGCGCGACCAACGGCGGCTTCGTCTACATCGCCCTCAAGCCTCTGGCCGAGCGCAAGGTGGGCGCGATGGATGTGATCAACCGCATGCGGCCGAAATTTGCGAAGCTGCCGGTGGCCTCGGTTTTCCTGCAGCCGGCCCAGGATATCCGCATCGGCGGCCGCGGGGGCAACGCGCTGTACCAGTACACGATCCAGGCCGACTCGCTGCCGCTGCTTTTCAAGTGGGGACCCATCCTGCTGGCGAAGATGAAAAAGATGCCGGAACTCTCTGACGTCAACTCCGATGCGGAGAGCAGCGGCCTGACCGAGTTTCTCGACTACGACCGGCAAACCGCGGCCCGGCTCGGGCTCACGCCGTCCTCGATCAATTCCTCGCTCTACTCTGCGTTCGGCCAGTCCGAAGTTTCCCTCATCTACACGCAGCTGAACCAGTACTATGTCGTGCTTGAAGTGGACCCGCAGTACTACCAGTCGCCTGCCGGGCTCAACAGTATCTACCTCAAGGGCTCGGGCAATCACAGCGCCGTGCCGCTCAACGCGTTCACCCAGGCGCGCACCACCACCACGCCTATCTCGCTCAATCACACCTCGCTCTTTCCCTCGGTCACGGTCTCGTTCAACCTCGCGCCGGGGGTCGCGCTGAGCGACGCCACGCGCCTGATCCAGCAGATGCAGGAGAACCTGGGCACCCCGGCGACGGTGCGCGGCTTCTTCTCGGGTACGCTGCAGGCCTTTCAGGATTCGCTCAAGTCAGAGCCCATCCTGATCCTGACGGCGCTGCTTGCGGTCTACATCGTGCTCGGCGTGTTGTATGAAAGCCTGGTGCATCCGGTCACCATCATCTCCACGCTGCCTTCGGCCAGCGTCGGCGCGCTGCTCGCGCTCATGCTCACGAACACAGACCTGAGCGTGATCGCGATTATCGGCATCGTGCTGTTGATCGGCATCGTCAAAAAGAACGCGATCATGATGATCGATTTTGCGCTGATGGCCGAACGGGTACATGGCAAATCGACCTCCGATGCGATCTTCGAGGCATGCATGCTGCGCTTTCGCCCCATCATGATGACCACCATGGCAGCCCTGTTCGGCGCGCTGCCGCTTGCCTTCGGTACGGGCACCGGTTCCGAGCTGCGGCGGCCGCTCGGCATCTCCATCGTCGGAGGCCTGCTGGTCTCGCAGTTGCTGACTCTCTACACCACGCCTGTGATCTACCTGTATATGGACCGGCTGCGCATCCGCATGTCCGGCAAGCGCGTTGAGGATACCTTTCATCCTCCGCCGCTGGAGCACGTCTCATGAGGAATCCTGTTATGGCCGCATCCCTGCACCACCGGCGCCGTACGCGGTGCCTGCTCGTCGCGGCCACGGCCGTGCTCGCGCTTGCCTCCGGCTGCGTCGTCGGGCCGAAGTATCATGCGCCGCTTGCGCCCGTGCCGGTCGCGCCCGCTTACAAGGAGGCGCGTTCCCCCGGGGGCGCGCCCGCGCCGGCCAATCCCAATGCTGCCGTTTCGCCTTCTGATACAGACAGCGTGTGGAAGGTCGCGCAGCCCAGCGATGCCATGCTGCGCGGCAAGTGGTGGACCGTGTTCAACGATGCGGAGTTGAATGGCCTCGAAGACCAGCTCGAGATCAACAATCAAAATATCAAGGTCTACTTTGAAAACTTCCTCGCTGCGCGGGCCTTGATCCGCGAGGCGCGCGCGCAGTTCTACCCGAGCGTCACCCTGGGTCCTTCGTTCAATCGTTCCCGCTCTTCGGCCAACCTGAGCAACACCGTCGGCACCATCGGTTCGACCACCAGCTCGGGCAGCACGACCACCACCAGTACGGCCACGGCGACCGGCCGGCAGAGCACCATCTGGGATGCGCCGGTGGACATCAGCTGGGAGCCGGACCTGTGGGGACGCATCCGCAACCAGGTACGCGCAGACCAGTACTCCGCCCAGGTCAGTGCTGCCGATCTCGAGAACGAGAAGCTCACCGAAGAGGCCACTCTGGCGCAGACCTTCTTCGAGCTCCGGGGCGAAGATGCATTGCAGCAGGTGCTCAACAATGTGGTCAAGGCGGACCAGAGCTCCTACGAGCTGACCAAGGTCCAGTACGAGACCGGGATCGCTGACCGTATCTCCGTCGTGCAGGCGGAGACCACTCTGCGGAGCGCGGAAGCATCGGCGATCAACGTGGGTGTGGCGCGCGCGCAGTACGAGCATGCCATCGCACTGCTGATCGGCAAGCCTGCTTCCGATTTTTCGATGCCCGTGCGTGCGGTCACCACCGCGCCCCCCGCGCTGCCGGTCGGCGTTCCCTCGCAGCTGCTCGAGCGCCGCCCCGACATTGCTGCAGCCGAACGCACCATGGCCCAGGCGAACGCGCAGATCGGGGTCGAAACTGCCGCCTACTATCCCTCGCTCACGCTGAGCGCGAGCGGCGGCTTCGAGAGTTCGACCTTCAAGCACTGGTTTGACTGGTCCAGCCGGCTCTGGTCGATCGGCCCATCGTTCTCGGAAACGGTCTACGATGCAGGCCTCCGCCGCGCCACCATTCAGCAGTACACGGCGACCTACAATGCCGATGTCGCAAGCTACCGGCAGACGGTGCTGACCGCCTTTCAGCAGGTCGAGGATGCCCTGGCCCAGGTGCGCATCCTCTCGCAGCAGATCGAGAAGCAGCGCCAGGCCACGGAGGCGGCGCAGAACTATGCGAATCTCGAATACGACCGCTACAAGACCGGGATTGATCCCTACCTGGATGTGATGATCGCGGAGACGACCCTGCTCGGCGACCAGCAATCGCTGGTCAGCCTGCAGATCCAGCAGATGACAGCG
>CAZZYH010000105.1:0-2280 GCA_964658225.1 Vulcanimicrobiota bacterium
TGAGCCGATTGATCCATCAACCATCGAACCATCAACTGACAGCTCCATCGCTCGAGCGCAGCAGCAGACGGTGACCGCCACCGTAACTGAAAAAGCAGTGGGAAGAAAGAGCAAGCATGTCCATTTTGGCAGTCGGCAGTGTAGCCTTTGACGGCATCGAAACGCCTGCGGGCAAGCGTGAGCGCTGCCTAGGCGGCGCCGCCACCTACTTTTCCTTGGCGGCGAGTTTCTTCACCGAGGTGCGCATCATCGCGGTGGTTGGCGAAGATTTTACGGACGCCGAGCAAGCGCGGCTCACGAACCGCGGCATCGACACGCGCGGGATCGAGCATGCGCCGGGCAAGAGTTTTTTCTGGCGCGGCTCCTACCTCGAGAACCTGAACGAAGCGCAGACCCTCTCGACCGAGCTCAATGTCTTTGAGAGCTTTGCCCCGAAGATCCCGGAAGCCTATGCCGACTCGGAGTTTCTTTTCCTGGGCAATATTGACCCGGTCCTGCAGGCGCGGGTGCGCGCCCAGATGCCGCACGTGCGCATGGTCTGCGGCGACACGATGAATTACTGGATCGGCGCCCATCGGGAGAACCTGATGAAGGTCCTGCCCGGGCTCGACACGCTGCTGATCAACGACGGCGAGGCCAAGTCGCTGGCCGGCGAGACCAACCTGCTGCAAGCGGCGCAGAAGATTCTCGCCATGGGCCCCAGGAGCCTGGTGGTCAAGCATGGCGAGTACGGTGCGAGCGCGTTCTTCGGCGCGGGCGCCCTGGCCGGGGCGGAGGGCGCCGGGCACCGCAGTCCGCCGTTTCGCGCGCCCGCCCTGCCGCTGGCCTCGGTCATCGATCCGACCGGCGCAGGAGACTCCTTCGCGGGGGGATTTTTCGGGTATCTGGCCGCGCAGCCCGCTGTCACGGCCGCGGCATTCAAGGCCGCGATGTTCTACGGTGCGGTGATGGGCTCCTTTGCCGTCGAAAGCTTTGGCACCGAGCGGGTGGAGAAGCTGACCCGCGCAGAGATCGACACGCGCTTCGCCGAGCTGCGCGCACTGAGCCACCTTGACTGAAGCGCACCCTCCGCGAACCTCGAAAGCCGTCACGAGCCGTCTGCGACGCGCTTCGCGGCAACAAAGCTGGTGGACGCCCGCGCAGGCGTTGCGCCAGGAGTGCCTGCTGGTCTCGGGCGTAGCCGCGATGCTTTCGTTGCTCGCGCTCGCCTACTGCCTGCCCCGCGGGCTGACCCTGCTCTACGGCGATGCGGTTGCCCACTTGCATATCGCGCGGCGCATCATCGACTCGATCAATCCCGGATTCCGGCAGCTGGGCTCTGTGTGGTTGCCTTTGCCCCACCTGCTGCTGCTGCCCTTTGTGCAGAACCTGGCCTGGTGGCAGAGCGGGCTGGCCGGCGCACCGCCCTCGATGCTGGCCTATGTGCTCGGCACCGCGGGTCTCTACCGGCTGGCGCGCTTCTGGCTTGCGCCCGGCGGCGCTGCCGTTGCCGCGGCGTTCTACGCGCTCAATCCAGGCCTGCTTTACATGCAGACCACCGCCATGAACGAGCCGCTCTTCCTGGCAGAGATGATCTGGGCGGCGCTGCTCCTGGCGGCCTATGGGCGCGCGGTTGCGGGCCTGGGCGCAGACAAAGCATCGACGATCGGCGACTCCCGCCAAAGTGTGCCTGTCGCTGTGGCGAATCGCAAAGCCGTTCCTGCCGGACCGGAAGACCGCTCGATCCGGCGCCTGCTGCTCGCGCTCGCGCTGGTCCTCGCGGCGGCCGTGTTCACCCGCTATGACGGCTGGATCTTTGCCGCGCTCGCGTGGTGCTTGACCGCGTGGCTGGCGGTTGCTACGCGGAGCCTGCGGCGGCCGTCGGGCGGCGCCTTTGTACTCTTTACCGCGATCGTGCTCGCGGCCCCGCTCTTCTGGCTGACCTACAACGCCAGGCAGTTCCACGACCCGCTGGACTTTATCCGCGGGCCCTACTCGGCGCGCGCCATCGAGATCAAGAGCACGCCCCCGGGCGCCTCGCACTATCCCGGCTGGCATGACATGCCGATGGCCGGCCACTACTTCTTGAAGGCGGCCGAGCTGGGCGCGACCCTGCCGCGACTGACCAATGTTCTCCTCGCTCTCTCGCTTGTCGGCGCAGCGGTTGCCTGCAGGCGCGGGCAGGCACGCGCGGCGCTTGCCCTGTTCTGGCTGCCGCTGCCTTTCTATGCCTACTCGGTCGCTTACGGGTCGGTACCGATCTTTATCCCGCAACTGTATCCACACTCGTTTTATAACTCG
>CAZZYH010000105.1:2290-12333 GCA_964658225.1 Vulcanimicrobiota bacterium
GATCTTTATCCCGCCCTGGCCGCCCTTTTCCTTTTACAACACCCGCTACGGCCTCGAGCTGCTCCCGGCCCTGGCGCTGGGCCTGGGGTTTGCGGTGGATGCGGGACTAGGCCAGCTGCGCGCGAAGGCGCCAGGCTGGCGCGATGTCGCCTTCGCTGCCGCCGCCGTGCTCATCCTGCTCAACGGCATCGCCCTGCTGCGGGCCCGGCCCCTGGTGTTCGCAGAGGCGATGACCAACGCGCGCACCCGCATTCCTTTCGAGGCCGCGCTCGCGCGGGCGTTGTCCTCGCTGCCCGCCCGGGGCTCAATCCTGATGTACACCTCCGACCACATTGGCGCCGTGCAGCAGGCCGGCATTCCGTTGCGCCGTACCATCAACGACTCAGACGATCTGGCCTGGACCGTGGCGCTCACGCATCCTGCGCAGGCGGCGCGCTTTGTGGTGGCGCTCGATGGCGATGCGCTCGCCCGCGCGGTGGCCGCGCACCCGGAAGGCTTGCGGCTGCTGGATGTGATCTGCTCTACCGGCCAGCCATGTGCGCGCATCTACACGACCGAGCGCAACCCCGCGAGCACACCCGGCTCGAGCCAACCTGCCGGGGCCGTCAGCCATGAAGCAAAGAGCGCACAGCGGCCGCGCTCTGGTAGCATCTCGACAAAATGACCGCCGCTGCCAACTCGCCGGCCCTTGCACTCTTCTGGCAGAGCGGCCGCATGATGAACTTCAGCACCCTGCAGCAGGCCGCACTCACCCAGGGCGTGGCGACGAGGCTGCTGCTCGCGGCATTTCTGGGGGGCTTGATCGGCCTCGCGCGGGCCTACCACCGCAAGCCGTCCGGGGTGCGTACGAACCTGCTGATCTGTTTCGGCGCGGCGATGTTTACATTCTTGTCCCCCGTGCTTGCCGGCGAGCTGGGCAATAACAAGGGGCAGATCGCGGCCAATGTCGTCCAGGGGATCGGGTTTCTGGGCGCGGGGCTCATCCTGCACAATCGCGACCGGGTCAACGGACTTACCAGCGCGGCGACCGTGTTTGTCGTGGCCTCGATCGGCATGGCTTGCGGCGCCGGTCTCGAGATGCTCGCGGTCTTCGCGACCCTGGTCGTGCTGCTCTCGCTCGAGGCGATCGGCGCGATGGAACAGCGCCTGAACCTCAAGGCGTATACGCTTGTCTACGAGGTGCGCGCGGCTGATCTTACCTTGGCCAAGACGGCGCTGCTGGTGCAGATGGATCGTCTCGGGCACCGGTTCTCCGCCATGGAGCAAGATACGATTGGCGCGCTGACGCGGCTGAACTTTGACGTGGTCGCGACCCGGCGTGCGCATGGGCAACTGCTCACGGCGATCCGCCAGGCGCCGGAGATCGACGCGGTGCTGACCTTCCACGACGTAGAAGAAGACTGAGCCTTGGCGCGAGGCGAGAGAATAGGAGATCATGATCGCTTTTGCAAAGGCGCACGCCTGTGGCAACGACTTCCTGGTGGTGGAGCGAGACGCCGGACAGGACCCCGGGCAGGATCGCGCCCTGGCCGTTGCGCTCTGCGCCCGCACGACGGGCGTGGGCGCCGATGGCGTCGAGTACCTGGCCTGGACCGGGGAGCGCGCGGGCCGCATCCGGCTCTACAACGCGGACGGCTCCATTGCTGAGATCTCCGGCAACGGCACGCGCTGCGTCGCGGCCTGGATGGCGCATGTGCGAGGCGCGCAGCCGGGGGAGACGCTGGTGCTTGCAACCGACGCCGGGCCGCGGGCCTGCCGGCTGACGGCGAGGCCGGCCGAGGGCGAGTACGAGATCGCCTCGCGGATGGGTGTGCCGAGGCTGTGCCCCCGAACTGTTTTTCTGGACGAAGAAGCGATCGCTGCCGAGGGCGTCGTGGTCTCGACCGGGAATCCGCATTTCGTCCTCTTCGTGGAGGATGAGAGCTTTCGCGCCTTCGGCCTGGACTGGCGGGAGCTGGGGCGTGCGATCTGCCTGCATCCCGACTTTCCCGAGCAGACCAATGTCGAATTTGTGCACCTGCGCTCGTCGGGCGAGATCGCCATCCGCATCTTCGAGCGGGGCGTGGGGCCTACCAGTTCTTCCGGCACCGGCACCTGCGCAAGCTCTGCGGCTGCCATCGCGGTGCGCGGCTGCGCCGCACAGCTGATCGTCGAGGCGCCGGGCGGCGTGCAGCGCACCGAGTGGCAGGGGGGCGAGGACGAGATGCTGCTGACCGGTCCGGCATCGATCATCGCCCACGGCGAGGCCCTGATTTCCGGGCCCGCGAAGGCCAGGGCGTGACCGTAAAGCCGCACGCCATCAGGCCGGGCGCGGTGGCGCCGCATGTGCGGATCCTTGCGCCGGCCAGCAACGCGCGGGCCTCGCGGCTTGCCGAGGGAGCCAGATCCCTGGGCGCGCGCGGCTACACGGTCAGCTTCGGGAACCATGCCGAAGGCCGGTGCGCGCCTTATTTTGCGGCCACCGTCGAGGCGCGCCTTGCTGACCTGCATGCGGCCTTCGCCGACGATGCGGTGGCGATGGTCATGTGTACCCGTGGCGGTTACGGATCGAATTATCTTCTCGACGGGATCGATTTAGCCTTGATCCGCAAACACCCGAAGCCCTTCTTTGCCTACAGCGATCTGACCGCGGTGCAGACCTGGCTGATGGATCAGACCGGGCTGGTGGCGTTTCACGGCCCGATGCTTGCGGCTGACTTCTACCGCGACGACGGCGTGGACCACCCAAGTTTCGCGGCCGCGCTGGGCGGGGAGCTGATCCGCTACGACGCCTCGCACGGATTGCGCACGCTGCGGGCGGGACGCGCCGAGGGTACCCTCTACGGAGGCTGCCTGACGTTGCTCACATCCTCGCTCGGCACCCCGTACGCGCCGCAGACCGAAGGCAAGCTGCTCTTTGTCGAGGACGTCGGCGCCAAGCCTTACCAGGTGGACCGCATGCTGCGCCAACTGGTGCTGGCGGGCAAGCTGAAGGGCGTCCGCGGAATCATCTTTGGAGAGATGCTGGATTGTCTTTCGCCAGGCGCGGACCCGGGATTGCTCGAGCAGGCGATTGCCAGCGCGCTTGGCGGATTTACCGGGCCGATCGCAATCGGCCTGCGGTCCGGGCATGTATCGCGCGCGAATGTGACGCTGCCGCTCAACATCAAGGCGGAACTGGACTTAGAAAGCGAAGGGGAGCCGGTGCTGCGCATGCGCGAGCCGGCGGTACTGGTATAAACGCACAGCATGCAACCCGGAAAACACATCCACCTTATCGGCATCTGCGGCACGGCCATGGCTTCGCTTGCGGGCCTGCTGCAGCTCAAAGGGCACCGCGTTTCGGGCTCGGACCAGGCGGCGTATCCGCCCATGTCAGACATGCTGCGCGCGCTGGGCATCCCGATCTCGGAGCCCTTTGCCGCCGCGAATCTCGATCCGCGACCAGACCTGGTCATCGTTGGCAATGCGATCTCCCGCGGCAATGTCGAGCTTGAACATGTGCTCGACGAGCGCATCCCGTTTACCTCCTCGGCGCATGTGATGCATCAAGAGTTTCTGCTCGGGCGCGCGTCGCTGGTGGTCTCCGGCACGCACGGCAAGACCACTACCACGAGCATGCTGGCCTGGATCTACGAGGTCGCGGCGCGGGGCGATGCTCGCTTCGCCCCTTCTTTTCTGGTTGGCGGCGTGGTCGAGAACTTTGGCTCCAGCTTTCAGCTGCGCCCCACGCGGCCTTTTCTGATCGAGGGCGATGAATACGATACGGCGTTTTTCGACAAAGGGCCGAAGTTCATGCACTACTTCCCGGACGCGCTGGTCCTGACCCATGTCGAGTTCGACCACGCCGATATCTATCGCGATCTGGAGTCGGTGAAGACGGCGTTCAAGCGGCTGGTCAATCTTGTGCCGCGGCGGGGAACGATCGTGGCTTTCGATGGCTCCCGGAACGTCACGGAATGTCTTGAAAAGGCGATGTGTAACGTGGAGCGTTACGGATTCGGCGAGGACGCAACCTGGCGTGTGCAGGACCTGGAACATCAAGAGGGAGGCACGCGCTGGCAGCTGCTCCGCAGGGGCGAGCCGTGGGCCGCGCTCACCCTGCCGATGCCGGGAGAGCACAACGCGCTGAACGCAACCGCCGCGGCCGCACTTGCCGCCGGGCAGGGCGTGCCGGCAGAGGCGATCGTCCAGGCGCTGGCCAGTTTCCAGAGCGTCAAGCGGAGGCTCGAGGTGCGCGCAGTCATCGACGGGGTAACGATCATCGACGATTTTGCCCATCACCCGACTGCGATCCGCGAAACCCTGCGGGCCCTGCGTGCGGCTTATCCGAAGAGCCGCCTGTGGGCGGTGCTCGAGCCGCGCTCGAACACGCTGCGCCGCAATGTCTTTGAGCGGGAGCTGGTCGAGAGCCTTTCGCTGGCGGACCGGATCGTGCTTGCCGCTGTCTTCAAGCAGGAGAGCATTCCTGTGGACGAGCGGCTGCACCCGGAAGCGGTCTTGATGGCGCTTGCCAATGCCGGGCACGAGGCCGCGCTCTACGCCCACGCCGACGATATTGTCACAGCCATCGTTCCAGAACTGGCGCCGGGCGACGTGGTGGCAATTCTTTCCAACGGCGGCTTCGATGGCATCTATGAAAAGCTTCCCGCCGCGCTGCGCGCCCGCTTCGCACTGGCCGGCGACGGCCTCGCCGAGGGCAGCGCATCTTGCTAGCCTATGCGGTGATGCTCCTGGTCTGGGGGGCGCTCGGTTTGCCGGTAGCGGTCATCGCCATTCCCTGGACGATCGCATCGGGAAACGTGAACCTGCTCTACCGGCTTAGCCTGGCAGTGATGCGGGCGGGGCTGCGTGCGGGTGGGGTGCGCGTCGCGGTGGAGGGATTGGCGCTTGTCCCGAGGGGCAGGCCGTGTGTCTACATGGCGAATCACCAGTCCAATCTCGACCCCCCGCTGCTGGTCGGCGTGCAGCCTGGCAAGGCTGCCATGATGGTGAAGCAATCGCTGATGCGCATCCCGATTCTCGGCCTCGCGATGCGTCTGGGCGGGTGTGTGCCGGTGGAGCGTTCCGGGCGCATGGAGAGTGCCAAGCAGAGCCTGCGGGCCGCGGGCGAGGTGCTGCAGTCCGGGCTCTCGATCACCATCTTTCCCGAGGGCACGCGCTCGCCCGACGGGCAGTTGCTGCCGTTCAAGAAAGGGCCTTTCTTTCTCGCGATGCAGACCGGGGTACCGGTGGTGCCGGTTACCATCGCGGGGACGGGTGCGATGCTGGCCAAGGGCAGCCTGCGGCTGCGGCCGGGGACCGCGCGGGTCTGCTTCCATGCGCCGCTTGATCCGAAGCAATTTGGGTCGAGGGACGCCTTGCTGGCGGCGGTGCGTGCGGCCATCGCGTCCGGGCTCCCGGCAGCGACACTTCCCGAGGACGCTTCCTGTGCCTGGATGGCTTCCCAGGACACGCCGTCCTGCTAAGCCACGCGAAGGGCGACCGGTATCGAGGCTCGGCTCAGGCGCTAGGGCTTGAGAAACGCGTTGTAACCATCGGCTTCGAGACGGGCGCGCATCGCTTTTGCCTGGTCGCGCGTGGCGAAGGGACCCACCTGTACGTGGAGAAACTTGTCGCGAGGCTCGGTGCGGACGACCGCGGCAAAGCCGTTGGCGCGCAACGCGCGGGCAAGCATGTCGGCATCGGCCGGACGCATCACGGCGGCGATCTGGACCATCAAGGCTCCGGCGGGAAGCACAGACGCGTCGCGCGCGGGCGCATCGTCTGAGGATGCGATGCCGGGCAAAGCGGCAGGCTGCGCGAGGTGACGACCGGCCACGGCGGCGGCAGAATCTGCAAGCGCCTGCGATGCGCCTTTCCCCGGGATCGCGGTCTCTGCGCTCGCCGGGGCGCCTGCGGAGGGCTTGGCCGGCGGCTGGGGGGATAGGAGCGCGGGAGCGGGCATGCTGTGCGCCAGGCTGCCGTCTGCAGGGCTGGCCGAGGGTGCCGGCGCGGTCGCCGAACTGGTCCCATGCAGGGTGCGCCCGGTCGAGTAGCCGAATCCAAAAAAGACCGCGCACACCACCACTACGGCAAAGAATATCCCGATCAGCGCGGTCAGGCCAAGCGTAAGGTCGCGGGATTCCGGCTCGTGAGGCGCCGCGTCCGCCGCGTCCATGGAGCGGGAGCTGCCCCGGCCCATGCCCCGATCGAGATCGCGGCCCCTCTCTCGCTCCCTGCCGTCCTCAAAGTCAGCATCCATCGGGTGGTCGAGCGTTCTCATGCGTCTTCTCCAGGAGCGACCCCCGGCGTGGGCGCCGGTTCGGGTTTGGTTGCGGCCGCGACCGCGCGGTGGAGCAGCGAGAGCATCTCGATGGGCAGCGGAAAGATGATCGTCGTGTTTTTCTCCGTGCCAATATCCTTTAAGGTCTGCAGGTAGCGCAGTTGCAGGGTGGTCGGCTGCTCGGCCAGCAGGGCGGCCGCATCCACCAGCCGCTGGGCTGCTTCAAATTCGCCATCGGCATTGATGATCTTCGAACGCTTTTCCCGCTCCGCCTCGGCCTGGCGGGCCATGGCGCGCAGCATGGACTCGGGCAGGTCGACCTGCTTGACTTCGACCGAGACGACCTTGACGCCCCACGGTTCGGTGCGCGCGTCGATGATGGTCTGGATTCTTTGGTTGAGCTGGTCCCGGTGCGAGAGCAGGCCGTCGAGATCGACCTCGCCGAGCACCGAGCGCAGGGTGGTCTGCGCGAACTGCGAGGTCTGGTAGACGTAATTCGTCACCTCGATGACTGCGCGCGAAGGATCGAGCACGCGCAGGGTGATGACCGCGTTGACCTTCAAGGTCACGTTGTCGCGCGTGATCACATCCTGCGGAGGGACTTCGAGTACTTCCTGGCGCAGCGAGACGCGGACCATCTGGTCAAAGGGGCGGAAGACGAAGATCACCCCTGGACCCTTGGGGGGGACGAGCGCCTTGCCCAGGCGGAAGATGACGGCTCGTTCGTACTCGCGAAGGATGATGACCGAGGTGAAGAAGTAGAAGACGACGATGGCGATCGTGGCCAGGGCAAAGACAGACATGGTGGGGCCTCACTCGCTCGTGAGTGTACCGCAGCGCACCCACGCTTTTATGCGGATTCGCGCGGCAGGCCGTCGTCCGGAATCCGCTGTACCAATAAAGTGAGTGCGCGGACAGCGGTGACCCGGGCCCGGTCCCCGGGCGCGAGCGGATGGTCGGCCTCGGCAAACCAGAGCTCGCCGCGCACCATCACCTGCCCGCGAGCGACTTGGCCGCGCTGCGCATCGGGCGTGGGGAAGGACTCCTGCGCAACGGCGATCGCGCCGATCATCGCCTCCGGCCCGGTGAGCAGCTTGTTGCGCCGGGCCTGCCAGGCGATGCGCACCAGGAACACGGTAATCAGCCCGAAGCCGACCCCGGTGCCGGCCGCGGTGGCGATGCGGATGCGCTGCTCGGGGATGGGGCCGGCGACCAGGGTGAGCGTACCGACCACCAGGCACAGCACGCCCGCGGTCGCCAGCACCCCGTGCGAGGGCGCCTTGACCTCGAGCAGCAGCAGCACGATGGCGGCCGCGAGCAGCATGACAGAGGTAAGCCGGACCGGCAGCAGGTTGAGCGCGAACAGGGAGGTCAACAGCAGCAGCGTGCCCAGCGCCCCGGGGATGATGGTGCCGGGCGTGTTGAACTCGAGATAGATGAGCAGGGCACCGAGCAGCGCGCAGAGCAGGGCGATGTTGGGGTCCACGAGCCAGTCCAGGATGCGCTCCCGGGTGGTGAGCTCGAGCGGGACCAGTTGCGCGTTGCGGGTGTGCAGCTGCGTCGTCAGGCCATTGAAGCGGGTCACGCGGCGGCCGTCGAGCGTGTTGAGCAGCGTCGCATCGTCGGGCGAGACGAGCGTGACCAGGTCCAGCTTGAGTGCCTCGTCGGCGGTGTAGGACTTGGAGTTGAGCACCGCATCCTGGGCGGCATCGACGCTGCGTTTGCGGACCGAGACATAGGAGCGCAGAAACGCGGTCGTGTCGTTCTCCAGCTTCTGCTTCATGATCGGATCGAGGGTGCCGCCTTCAACGACCGGGTGCGCGGCGCCGGCGTTGGTGCCGGGCGCCATGGCGGCGACATCGCTCGCCTCGAGCAGAAAGAACCCGGCGGAACCGGCGCGGCTGCCGGAAGGCGTGACGTAGACGATGACCGGCGTGGGCGAGTCGAGGATGGCGTGGACCATGGTGCGGGTGGAGGTCAGCAGGCCGCCCGGAGTGTTCAGCTCGATGAGCAGGGCGTCGGCGTGTTCGCTCGAGGCCGCGGCAATGCCGCGGAGCAGGTACTGTTCGCTGACGGGCTGGATCGTGTCGTCCAGGTGCAGGACGATCACCCGCACGGCAGGAGGCGGGAGCGCGCCCGCGGACACACCGGCGAAGGCGAGCAGCGCAAGCAGAACTGCGCCAAGCCCTGGGAGCCGCCCGGCCCGGCTCACTGCAGCACCTGCTGTCCGCGGCTTTCCACCGCCTGCTTGAGCCCGCGTGCGTTGGCATCGGTCGGGGCAATCTTCAGCGCGGCCTGGACTTCTCTGGCCGCGGCCGGCAGCTGGCTCTGCAGCAGATCGAGCCGGGCCAGCACCAGGTGCGCGGGCACGTTCGGCGCCAGTTCGAGGGAGCGGGTGGCTTCGCTGCGGGCAGCATCGCGTTCGCCGGTGCGCTCGCGGATCTGGGCGAGGCCGGCATGGGCGGTCGCCGACTGCGGGTTGGCGAGAAGCGCCCGGCCGAACTCGCGCTCCGCTTCGACCAGCAGGCCGGTGTTCAGGTACTGGTTTCCGCTGGCCACCAGGGCCTCGGCCCGCTGCGTACTGGGCAGCGCGGCCGCATCCTGCGCCTCGATCTGCTCCAGGGCAAAGGCGGCCTGGCGCAGGCCGGATTCGTTGTAGGAGCGCTTGATCCGCTCCAAGGGCAGATTGACGGGCGTTACCGCGAGGGGGGCGCCGGTGGCCTCGGTCGGGCCAGGCACAGGCGCGGCGGCAGCCTTGACGAGCGTGGCCACGAAGGCGGGATTGCGCAGGTTCGTGCTGAAGCCCTGGGCCTCGGAGTCGAGGGGCCGAAGCTTGAGCACCTGGTCGAGCTCTTTGAGCGCGCCGTTTGCATCGGCGCTGCGGGCGAGTGCGATGGCCAGGTTGAAGTGGTAGTCGGCATCTTTCGGGTCGGCGGTGATGGCCTGCTGGAAGAGCGGCGCGCCGGGCTTGCCGCGGCGGCTGGCAGCCACGCCCTGGTTGTTGACTACCTCCGGGAGGGGCAGGCGCGTACTGACAAAGGCGAAGGCATCCTCGGCCAGAAGGTACTTGCCGGTGTAAAAGTAGGCCAGACCGCGATAGAAATCGGCCTCGAGCGCGCTCGGATCATTGCGGGTCAGGTGGCCGAAGGCGGCCGCCGCGGGCTCGTAATCCTGCGCGGCAAAGAGGGTCTGGCCCAGCGCGAGCCAGGCCGGGGAATAATCCGGGGCCAGCCGCACGGCTTCGCGCAGGTGGCGCAGGCGGTCCTCGACCGAGCCGGGCGCGCCGGGCAGGCCGCGCATGTAGTTCTCAAAGACGTCGAGCCGCAGGTTGGCATCGGCAGCGAGAAAGGTCGGCTCGGCCACCGAGTAGGCGGGATCAAGCTGGCGAGTGACCCGCCAGGCGACCGCGTTGATCAGGTCGGCGAGCCGGGCGAGCTCAGCCTGCTCGACGATCGGGGCGCTCATCCTGAGCGCAGGTATATCGAGTACGTGGGCGGTCGCGGTAATGTGGGTGCCGTCGACCCGGTAGGTGCCAACGACCACATAATCTGCGTCGAGCGACTGGGCCAGGCGCAGGGTGCTGGCATGGGAGGGGCGGAAGTCGGGGGGCAGGCCGAGATGGTCCAGCGCGTAGGCGCGGTCGCCACGGCTGATCGGCAGAAAGCCTGCCGAGGCGAGCCGCCGGTTGAGGATCTCCGGCACCGCGGCGCCGATCCAGTCCAGATTCGGCTGCGAGGCCTGGTTTTCAAAAGGGAGCACAAGGAGGAGCTGGCCGTGAGCCGGCGCCGCGGGGTCGGCC
>CAZZYH010000106.1:0-12291 GCA_964658225.1 Vulcanimicrobiota bacterium
GTCCCGCGGCCCTGCTAGGATGAGCCCGTGAGTGCCTCCGCAACCTTCCCCATCCTTCAGCAGGCCGGGCGCCCCGCACCCCCGGACGACCACACCGCGCTTGCCCAGGCCCTGCGCGCCGCAATCCGGGGAGAGGTCCGCTTCGACCCCGCCGCGCGCGCCCTGTATGCGACCGACTCGTCCAACTATCGACAGCCCCCGATCGGCCTCGTCATACCCGAAGACGCCGACGATGTCGCCGCCGCCATAGAGGTCTGCCGCGCCCATGGCGCACCGATCCTGGCCCGCGGCGCCGGAACCTCGCTTGCCGGCCAGACCTGCAACACCGCCGTCGTCTTCGATTACTCGAAAAAAATGCGGCGCATCCTCTCGCTCTCCGCCGACCAGAAGCGCGCCACCGTCGAGCCGGGCCTGGTGCTCGACCGCCTGCGCGAGGCAGCCGAGGAGCACGACCTTACCTTCGCTCCCGATCCTGCAACCCACAGCCGCTGCACGCTCGGCGGCATGCTCGGCAACAACAGCTGCGGCACGCACGCCCTGATGGGGGGCAAGACGGTCGACAACACGCACGCGCTCGACGTGCTGCTCTATGACGGCACGCGCCTCTCTGTCGGCGCAACCAGCGAGGCGGAGCTGCACGCGATCATTGCCGCCGGCGGCCGGCGCGGGGAGCTCTACTCCGGACTGAAAAGTATCCGTGACCGTTACGCATCGGAGATCCGCGCGCGCTTCCCGAAGATCCCGCGCCGGGTCTCGGGCTACAACCTGGACGAGCTGCTGCCGGAGAACGGCTTCCACGTTGCCCGTGCGCTGGTGGGTAGCGAAGGCACCTGCGCGACCATCCTCGCCGCGACGCTCGAGCTCAAGGACAGCCCGCAGCACCGGCGCCTGGTCACGCTTACCTTCGACGACCAGTTCATCGCTGCCGACCACGTGCCGCGGGTGCTCGCCTCAAAGCCGATCGGCCTGGAGGGCATGGACCGGCGACTGATCGAGATGACCCGCCGCAAGCGCCTGGCGCTGGACGACCTGCCGCTGCTGCCCGACGGCGGCGGCCACTTGTTGGTCGAGTTCGGCGGCTGGACAGCCGAAGATGCGATGGCCCAGGCAGAAGCCTTTGTGGTTGCGGCGAGCGCCTGGACGGCCCGCCCCGAAGTGCGGCACTATGCCGGGCAGGAGGCGGTGCGCGTCTGGAGGATTCGAGAGCAGTCCCTCGGCGCAACCGTGTTTGTGCCCAACGAGCCGCATGGCTGGGAGGGCTGGGAAGACGCCGCCGTACGCCCCGAATTGCTCGGCAGCTACCTGCGGGCGATCCACGCGCTGATGCAGCGCTACGGCTACTGGAGCGCGATGTACGGCCACTTTGGACAGGGCTGCGTGCACATGCGCATCAACTTCGATCTCGAGAGCGCGGCCGGCATCGCCAAGTACCGCGCGTTCCTCGACGAGGCGGCCGACATCGTGATCGCGCATGGCGGCTCGCTCTCAGGCGAGCACGGCGATGGGCAGGCGCGCGCGGCGCTATTGCCGAAGATGTTCGGCCCGGAGATCATGCAGGCGTTCCGGGAGTTCAAGGCTCTCTGGGACCCGGAAAACCGCATGAACCCGGGCAAGCTGGTGGCCCCGGCGGAAGCGCACCTGATGCAGCCGGATGAGGGCTTTCGCCTGGGTGACGGTTACAAATCGGCGACGCCGCAGACCTACTTCCAGTTTCCCGGCGATCACGGCTCTTTTTCCGAGGCGACCATGCGCTGCGTGGGTGTGGGGGCCTGTCGCAAGGAGGGCTCGGGGACCATGTGCCCGAGTTACATGGCCACCCGCGAGGAGGAGCACTCGACACGGGGCCGGGCGCACCTGCTGTGGGAGCTGATGCAGGGCGATGTGCTCGAGCATGGCTGGCAGAACGAGCAGGTCAAACACGCGCTCGATCTATGCCTGTCCTGCAAGGCGTGCAAGACCGAGTGCCCGGTCAACGTGGACGTTGCGAGTTACAAGGCAGAGTTCCTGGCCCACTATTATGAAGAGCACCCGCACGCCTTGCGCGATTATGCCTTTGGTCGCATGGATCGATGGGCGCGCCTGGCGCACATGGTGCCCGGACTCACGCCGCGGCTGGCCAATGCTGCCCTGCGGACCCCGGGTGCAGCGCGACTAGCGCAATCACTGTTACAGATAGCGCCGCAACGGACCCTGCCGCGCTTTGCCGGCCGCAGCTACCAGAGCCGGTTGCCGCGCAAGGCGGTGGCGTCGAGCGGCAAAGCGGTGGTTCTCTGGCCGGATACCTGGAATAACTATTTCCATCCCTCGACGCTGCTTGCAGCCGAGCGGGTGCTGAAGGCTGCAGGACTCAGCCCGCAGACTCCGCGAGGTCACGTCTGCTGCGGGCGGCCGCTCTACGACTTCGGTATGCTGGCCGAGGCGCGCGCCTACCTGCGCTCCATCCTGGAACGATTTGCGGCCGAAATCGATGCCGGGCTGCCGTTTCTGTTTCTTGAGCCGAGCTGCGCGAGTGTGTTGCGCGATGAGCTTCTGAATTTCTTCCCGTCCGAGGCGCGGGCGCAGAAGCTCGCTGCGCAGACCTGGTTGTTTGCTGACGGGCTGGCCCACTATGCGCCGGGGTGGCAGCCTGCGCGGAACGCGCGCGCGCCAAACGTGCTGGTGCATGGGCACTGCCACCACAAGGCGCTCGGTAAGATGGATGCGGAGCTAAGCCTGCTGCGAGCCGGCGGCGCCGAAGTCACGCTGCTCGACTCGGGCTGCTGCGGCATGGCGGGACCGTTCGGATTTGAGCGGGAAAAGTACGAGGTCTCGCAGCAGCTCGGCGAGCGGGTGCTGCTGCCTGCTGTCCGGTCCGCTAAACAAGACACCGTCATTGTTACAGATGGATTTAGCTGCCGCGAGCAGATCGCGCAGGGCAGCAGGCGGCGGGCGGTGCACCTGGCTGAGGTCCTCGCGGCCGGGCTGGGGTGACGCTGAGGGTGCATCCTCCTGCTGTCTCCCGGCCCTTGCTTGAACCGAGAAGCCGTGCGCCACGGGAGCGACTACTCAATAGCGAAACCGGTGGCGAACTTCTCCGTAGATCTCCCTGGGATCGTTGTAATGAAAACCGCCAAAGGTCAGGCTGTTATCGAGCAGAAGCCGGCGGTTGGCCACGTTGACGGCATTGACAGAAACCGTGGTGTGCTCACCGATGTTCTTGCCCAGGGCAAGATCAAAAGTCGTGTGCTGGGGCAGGTACGCATGCGGATAGGGTGTCGCCGGGTCCGGGTCTCCGTTGGTGAATCCCGAGCCGTAATAAACGTTGGTGGAAGCCGTGGCGTGCCAGGGCAGCGAGGCGTTCACCCCGAGGTTGAGCGTGTTGCGCTGGTCGTGATCGACGGGCGTGTAGCCAGGCGCCACGTCGCACTCGGGCGAGCTGACGGGATAGCAGATCAGGCCGCCGGTGATGGCGCCGCGCTGCTCTGCGATCTGATTCGAGTAAGCCAGGTGTGCCTGTCCAAACCGCCAGAGACGGGGCGAGCGCAGGCTCAGCTCCCAGGCCCGCACGAGCGCGCCGTCCACGGTAACCGGGTAATAGATGCTGGACTCGCCGATGTTGGAATGATCCAGAAAGTTATTGACGCGCGTCTTGAAGGTATCGGCATCGAGCAGCCAGCCCCGGTACGGAATCTGGACGCCAAACTGGTGCTCCTCGTCGCGCTCGCCATGCAGGGGCTGAAATGCGGTGTTGTTCGCCTGGGCAAAGGCGACGAGGGGGCCGGAGGCAGTAAGCAGTGGCGGAGGCTGGTAGAAGCGGCCGTAGAAGCCGCGAAAGACCCAGTGCAGCTTCGGCACGCGCAGCGCCAGACCGAAACGAGGATCGGTCTGGTTTTCAGTGAACTGGCCCTCGAAAGCAGTCTGCCGCAGCCCCGCGATGAGGGTGAGCCAGGAGGAAGCTTTGTAATTGTCCGAAAGATACTCTTCGACGACACCGCCCGAGGCCGAGTCGGGGATCGAGAAGTTCGAAGAGCTGCCATCATGGAAGACCGCGCCAAACAGATATTGGTCGTGCTGCCCGAAAGAGTACACGCCTGCCTGCAGAGTATGGTGCGCGATCTCGGTGGTCAGCGAGAGCTGCGCGCCGCCATAGGTGGAAGCGCGGTCGGAGGTGGTGGCAACGGGTAAGTCGTTTGCGCCCGGCATGTAATTGGCCTGGTTGTAGTGGTAGAAGGGCGATGCCTGGAGCACGGTCGACGCGTTGAAAGTGTGTAGGTAGGAAAAGGCGACGACGCCATCCACTTCATGCTGCGCATCGCGCAGGCCGCTTGAATCAAACTGCCGGTTCTCAAAGTCGTTGGGATCGGGATCATAGGGAATCTGAAAGGAATCCCCACGCAGCTGGGTGATCAGCCTAAGCTGGTCCTTCGGGCTGCGGTTGTCGACCAAGGACACGAAGCCTCCATAGCCGTTGGCCGCATCGTGGAAGACCCGACCGATGGGCGGGGCCAGACCATAATCGCTCCGGTTGCCGTTCAAACTGCCGTAGTAGGCGAACTTCTCGGTGTGGTCGCCGAAGTTCAGCTGATCGTTGGTCTGAAGAAAACTGCCCGCGCTGAGCACAAGCTCGGCCTCGCGATCGCGCTCGAAGCCGGTGCGCGGCACCACGTTGAAGACACCATAGGTGCGGTCGCCCACATCGGACGTGTAGCTGCCGCGCTGGACTTCAATGTAATCGATATCTTTGGGATCAATCTGGGCGCCGACATTGCCGGCGATGTTGGTGTTCGGTATCTCGACACCGTCGATCTGCCAGCTTACCTGGTGGCCGCCGCGCATGTGCAGCATGTCGTGGGTCATGTAGGCACCGGGAACGTAATCGGTAATCATGGCCATGCTGTTGGTGCGGCCGGCGCCGGGGGTTTGCGCGATGTCCTGGCGGTCGATCAGCGTAGAGGGCGTGACCGTGTTGACGTTTGCCGGCTCAACCGAGTTGTCGACCGAGACCACCTGGGCAACGGTGCCGAGCTGCAGTTGGAAGCGCAGAACCGGCGAGGTATCGGAGGCCAGCGTGAGGGTCTCGCGGGCGGTTGCAAAGCCTGGCTCTGTAACGGTGAGGGTGTAGTCGCCGAGGGGTACGGAGGGGACCAGAAAGGATCCATCCTGCCCGGTGAGCGCAGTCTGCTCGTAAGCGGAGCCGGCGGCGCGCAGCGTGACCTGGGCGCCGGAGACGGGCCGGTGATGCGGATCTTGCACCAGCCCTTGCACGCGTCCAAAGATCGCTGCATGCGCAGCAGGCCCCAGCAGCAAGAGCAGCGTCGGGAAGAGGATCTTGCGTACGCGAAGGCGCGTTGCAGCGGATAACAATGTGCTGGAACAAGAATATGGCGAACAGGCAGGGAACGAGGGATGCATGCGGGGTGTCTTCCGTGCACGCAGTCGTGACAAGCGCATGGACCAGCCGCTTCATGAAAGCGTGCACCGCCGGCTTGGGCGACGAACAAACTCCCGCGAACAGGTCACGGGAACCGCGTCTGATGCACAAGGCTTGGTGGGCTCTTGCGCGCGCCGGTGCTGCTGCGCCGACGGCGCGACCAGATTCAGGCCAGCATACAGGCAGGCGGACCGCGCGGGCTCTTGAGAGCAAAAGCGCGGGCATAACTCTGGAATGCGCCGGTCGAGAAGAAGGGGAACCAGCGCCCAACGAAAGCGAAGCCGGCAAGTGCGACCATGCCGGCCAGTCTCTGGAGCCAGGCCAGCGATGGATGCGGCAGAAGCAGGCATCCGGCGGCGTGGAAGCTCGCAGCTCCGCGGTCGCCTGCAGTCTGCATGGTTGCTGCGCAATGGTGTGCGCCCAGCCTGCGGCAACATGCGGGCAGCAGGCCCTGGTCCGCCGAGGCAGCGGCGAAGGGCGCCACCAGCAGCCAGGCGGAGAGGGCGAGCAACAGCCGTGCGCAGAGCTTGTGCACGTCCCTAGTGTGCCACACCGGGCTGCGTGTGGACTCGAAAAGCGCCGGGCAAAGAGAAGCTGCCGGGCGATCGGCCCCGGTCTGCACCTGTCTCTGTTTTCCCATCGCAGCAGGCGCGCAGCCCGCATCTATTTCTGAAACCACGTCCGCCGCCGAGCACACCGGGGGGGCCTCACAGGCGCCACGACCGGCGCCTCGACGGCCTCGCGAACACCCCATGCAAGCAGAGGAACAGCCATGAGCCAGCCATCATCCTCAAGCGAAAAGCCTGCTCCCCAGGATGCGGCCGCCGCCCGCCATCGCTCGGCGACGCTTGTTGCCCGCAAGCGTATCGCCATGTGGGACCTGCGTGCGATCGGGATCAAGCAGTTCGGCAAGCGGCTCTACGCGTCGATTCTCGAGGACGACCTGGCGGGCCGCGCGGCCCAGCTGGCCTACTATTTTTTCTTTGCCCTCTTCCCCGCGCTCATCGCCGCCTCCGCCCTGATCGGTCTCGCGGCCAAGTCAGCCGGCGACCTGAACGAGCAACTGCTCAGCTATTTTGCCACCGTCATTCCTCCGACCGCCTACCAGATTGTGGCCGACACGTTCAAGCAGACCACGCACGCCAGCAGTGGCAGCAAGGTGCTGCTGGGAACGCTGGTCGCGATCTGGTCTGCCAGCGCCGGTACCTCGGCCGTGCAGGACGCGCTCAACTCGATCCACAGTGTGGCGGAGAAGCGGCCTTTCTGGCGGGCGCGGCTCACGGCGATCCTGCTCACGATCGCGGTCGGGTTCCTGTTCGCGGCGGCGCTGGTAGCCTTGTTTCTGGGCGACAAGCTGGTGGTGCACGAGCATGCCGGCTACGGCTACCTGGCGGTTTTCGCGGTGCGACTCGTTACCTGGCCTGTGGCCTTCGGGCTGGTAGCCATCGGGTTTGCGCTGGTTTACTGGAAGGCCCCCGACCTGCCGGAGCAGCCCTGGGAGTGGGTGACGCCGGGGGCCGCGTTCGGCATCCTGATCTGGCTGCTGGCCTCGCTGGCCCTGCGCGTATATCTGCACTACTTCGACAGCTACTCGGTCACCTATGGCTCGCTCGGCGCGGTCATCGTGCTTCTTACCTGGTTCTATATCAGCGGCCTCGCGCTGCTGCTCGGTTCGGTGATCAATGACACGCTCGAGGTGATGTATGGAGAGACAGCGCAAGCCAAACAGGCGATGGCGTCTTCGCCATCCTGACCGAGCCGAGCTCACCAGAACAGATGATGGCCGACTATGCCGTCAAGGCATAGCGAGCGCCGCCATGACCTCGGAAGGTTCAGGACGGACGCGCGAGTCGGCATGCGCCCGCGCGTAGCGCACCGTGCCGTCCCGCGCAACGACGTAGGTTGCGGCCAGCGGCAACCGCCAGCTCGCCTCACCATTGAGAAAGGGGATATTGATCAGGATGCTGCGATAGTGCTGCTGCAGATAGGGCGGCACCTGGTACGCCAGGCCGAACTTGCTCGCGACCTGGTTGCCTTCGTCCGAGAGCAGGGGAAAGGTAAGCTCATGCTGGATGGCGGTGAAGTCGTTCTGGCGCACGGTCTGCGGTGAGATGGCCACCAGCAGGGCATGCCGCTCGCGCACCAGAGGGTACATGCGCTGCCAGGCTTCAAGCTCGCTGACACAATAAGGGCACCAGCGCCCTCGAAAGAAATTGATGACCAGGGGGCCGAGTGCAAGCAGGTCAGCGGATCGGACCAGGCGGCCGGCGATGGTCGGCAGCGAAAACCCGGGCGCCGGGGCGCCGACAGGAACAATCCGGCTTTCGATGCCGGTCGCGTGCAGTTCAGCGATCGCCCGTTCGCCCGTGGCGAGGCGCTCAGGCTGCACGAGCGAGCGCGTACGGCGGGTGATTGCGTCGAGTTCATCCTGAAGGGCGATGCCTGGCAGCGAGGCTGGTCCGGAGACGGGATACTTTCCTCGAGCGGCGAAGGGCTCATCGTCACGCGGTGTGGCAGATGGTTTCATCGAGCTTCCGTCCGGCGGCGGCCTAGAGCCTGAAACAGTCGCACACGCCTTGCGCTCCAAGGAACTTAGCTGCTTGCTAAAGATGCCCGGTGGATGGGAAGAGTTGTGCAGCGGGCCCGCGGCTTACCGACCGCCCATGCCCTTGATGCCGCCAAGCATGCTCATGGCGCGGCGCTGCATGGCGCCACCACCTTTGCCCAAGCCCTTGAACATCTTGCGCATCTGCGCGTACTGCTTCAGCAGTTGATTGACCTCCTGCACGGAGGTGCCGGAACCATTGGCAATGCGCTTGCGACGCGAGCCGGAGATCAGCTCGTGATTGTTGCGTTCTTTCTGCGTCATCGAATTGATGATGGCTTCCACGCGCACGAACTGCTTCTCGTCCACCTGGTCGGCCAGCTGTTGCATGCCCTGGAAGGGCCCGACCGAGGGCAGCATCTTGATGATGCTCTGCAGCGAGCCCATCTTGCGAATCTGGCGGAGCTGGTCGCGAAAGTCTTCGAGCGAAAACCCGTCCCCGGAGAGCGCCTTCTTGGCAAAGTCTTCTGACTTCTTGCGGTCGAGCGTGGACTCGGCGCGCTCGATCAGCGTCATCATGTCGCCCATCCCAAGAAGGCGACTGACGATGCGATCGGGATGGAACGGCTCGAAGGCGTCCGGTTTTTCGCCGGTGCCGATGAACTTGACCGGCTGCCCGGTCACGTGGCGGATCGACAGCGCCGCGCCGCCGCGTGCGTCGCCATCCATCTTGGTGAGCACGGTGCCGGTGAGGGCGAGCCGTTCGTGGAAGGCAAGCGCCGAGCGCACGGCGTCCTGCCCGGTCATGGCGTCGGCGACGAAGAGAATCTCAGACGGGGCGAGGAGCGTTTTGAGCATCGCCATCTCGTCCATCAGCTCCGTATCGATGCCGAGGCGGCCGGCGGTGTCGACGATCAGCGTGTCGCAGCCTGTGTTGATGGCCTCGCGGCGGGCTTCCTTGGCCAGCCGCTCGACCAGTGCTGCGCCCGCTGCTTCGCCCTTCAGGTCGCCCTGGTAGATGGCGGCCTTGGTGGACGAAGCGACCACCCGGAGCTGCTCGCGCGCGGCGGGCCGGTAGACGTCGACCGAGACCAGCATGGGACGATGGCCACCCTTTTGCAGCCAGACCGCAAGCTTGCCCGTGGTGGTCGTCTTGCCCGAGCCCTGGAGGCCGGCCATCAGGATGACGGTCGGCGGCCGCGAGGCGAACTGGAACCGCGCCGTGTCCTTGCCGAGCAGAGCGATGAGCTCGTCGCGCACGATCTTGATCACCTGTTCCGACGGCGAGAGCGCGGTCATCACTTCCTGGCCGAGCGCCTTGACCCGGATGTGCTCGATCAGCTCCTTGACCACGTTCAGGTTCACGTCCGCTTCGAGCAGGGCGAGGCGGATCTCGCGCAGGGCGTCGGTGATGTTTTCTTCGGTGATGGTGCCTTGCCCGCGAAGGTTCTTGAAGGCGCGCTGGAGCTTTTCCTGGAGGTTCTCAAACATAGTGGGCCGGTGGCCAGTTTACCAGCCTGGGCGCGCCAAGAGCCTTTATGCGGGAGCCGGCCCGCTCGGGGACGCCCGAACCGCCGGGCAAGGCGCAGCCAGGCTAGGCCGGCTCGCTGCCGGGTGAGGGCGCCAGGCGAAAGTAGCGCCGGGCTCGTGCGACATCGCGCAGGATCTGCGCCTTCAGGGCCTCCGGGGAAGCAAAGCGCTGCTCGCCGCGGATGCGGGCCAGAAAGCTGAGCTCGAGCCGCGTTTCGGGGGTGAGCTCGGGCGCGGTGGCGGGGTCGAAGTCGAGCAGGTAGGACTCGATCGCATAGGAGTCTTCGCCGAAGGTGGGGCGGTTGCCGGCGTTGGTGACCGCGTTCAAGCAGTGCGCTGCTGCGCCGCCCGCGTCGCCATCGCCGATACGCAGGCGCGTGATGTACACGCCGTGGGCGGGGAGCAGCTCGTCGTACGGCGCCAGGTTCACGGTGGGCACCAGCAGCCGGGTGCCGATGCCGCGACCGCGCGCCTGGGTGGAGACGATCTGGAACGGCCGGCCCAGCAGCGCTCTGGCCTTGCTGACGGCGCCCGCGGCAATGAGCGAACGAATCTGGCTGCTGGCCACGCTCAGGCCGCGCACGGTGAGCACCGGGTGGGTGAACGCCGCGAAGCCGAGCTGCTCCCCGAGCGTGCGCAGCTCGGCCATGCCGGCCTGGGCCCGGTAGCCGAAGCGGAAGTTGTCGCCTTCGTGCACTTCCACCGCGCCGAGCGTCCGGGCGAGAATCCGCGCGGCGAAGGCTTCGGCCGAGTACTCGGAGAAGGCGCGGGTGAAGGGCAGCACCAGGGTGGCATCGATGCCGGTCGCGGCCAGCAGGCGCAGCCGCTCCGGGAGCGGGGTGATCAGCTTCGGCGCATACTCGGGCCGCAGCAGGCGCAGGGGGTGGGGATCAAAGGTGATGGCGACGGCGGCGGCCGCGCGGGCGTGGGCGCGGGCGCACACATCGCCGAGGATGGAGAGGTGGCCGCGATGGACGCCGTCGAAGTTGCCGATCGCGATCACGGAGGGCCCGTAGTCCGGCGGCACGTCGGCGATGGCGCCAAAGACGTGCATGGGTCAGCGCGCTCCCTGCCGGCCTGCAGCGAGCGCCGGGCTGAGCGTACAGGCAATCTCCAGCCCATCGTAGAGCAGGCGCACCCCGGGCGGCAGCCCCTGCTCGGTGTCGGCGTGGCGCAACTCATGGGACATATGGGTGAAGAAGGCGCGGCGGGGCGCAATGCGTTCTACCCAGCCCAGCGCCTGCTCGACATTGGCGTGAGCGGGGTGCTTCTCGATGCGCAGGGCGTCGAGGATCAGCACGTCCAGGTCCTCGAGCAAGGCCAGGCTTGCCGCGGGAACCGCGCTCATGTCGGTCAGGTAGGCGGCATTGCCGAAGCGGTAGCCGGCGATCTCGAGCTCTCCGTGCAGCAGGGGAATGCGCTGGAAGCGGGCCCCGGCGACCTCGATCGACTGGTCGCCGGCGATCCGGTGCAGGGTGACGCGGGCGCGATTGGGGTAGGTCGAGGCGGGCGAAAACGTGTAGTCGAAGATGCGCTCGAGCGTGGTGGCGGTGGTCTCGTCTGCGTAGAGCGGCAGGCACGCCCGGGTGGGCGACTGGGCGCGATGGAGGTAGCTGAGGGGGCGCAGGTCGTCTAGGCCGAGGGTGTGGTCGGCATGGGCGTGCGTGTAGAAGACCGCGTCGAGGTGATGGATCGAGGCGCGCAGGGCCTGCAGGCGGAACTCGGGGCCGGTGTCGATGACGGCCCGGTGGGCGGGCTCGCCGTAGGCATCGGGCGGGCCCCAGGTGATGGCGATCGAGGGTCGCATGCGCTGGTCGCGCGGGTCGGGCGAGGTGCAGGTAGGGCAGCGGCAACCGAGCGTGGGCACGCCCATGGAGGTGCCGCTGCCGAGCACGGTGATCAGCCCGGGCAGCCCGGCGCCGCGTTCCGGATCGCGTTCTGGGTCGCGTCTCAGGGCTCGCTGTTCTACTTTCTGCCCAGCGGGGGCGCCTGCTGGGCCTGCGCGGCAATGGCGTTGGAAAGCTCGAGGAACATCATGCGCAGCTCAAAGGTCACGCCTTCGAGCAGGCGCTGTTCCTTCTCGTCAAGCTGGCCGCGGGTCTTATCGGCGAGCACGGTGAGCATGTCGATGGACTGACGAGCGCCGAGGATATCGATGCGCGGCTTCTGGCCTGGCTCGGCGCCGGCGCCCATGGCCATGATGGCAGAGAGGTAAAAGCTCTGTACGATGTGCTCGAAGCCCACCGTGTGCGAGGGCTTCATGCCGGGATTCGCCTTGGCGAGCAGCGCGTCCATGTCGCGCGAGGCCGCCTGGTAGGCGCGGTGCTGGGTGGCTGTCTCGGCCGCGCTCGGGGCGGGCCCGGGAAGCATGTCCTGTTCGGCGTTGAAGGCCTCTTCATCGCTCGAGAGTCCATCGCCATCCACATCGTAGCCGGCCCCGCCGAGACTTTCCTCGCCGGGATCGTTGGCCGCCCCGCGGTCCTCGGCCTCGACGGTCGAGCGGGTGGGCATGGTGACGACCTTGGGTGCGGCTGCCGCAGAGGGCTCCGCATGCGGTGGCGATAGCGGCGTCTCCGGGGCGGCCTGCTCGACGGCCGGCGGCGGGACGTAGCCCTCCCGGATCTCGCCCTGGGCGGTGAACTTGCGGCGATCGACGACGACGAATGCGGGCTCTTTCTCTGCCATGATCCTCGGTTCCTCTTTCCTTTAGCTGCCTGGGGGTGAGGCCTGGAGCACCTGGGCCGTCCCGCCCGGGTACTCGAGCGCGCCCCCGAGCGCTTCGACCCGTACGATGCCCAGGGCAAGC
>CAZZYH010000107.1:0-11988 GCA_964658225.1 Vulcanimicrobiota bacterium
GGCGAGGTTTTAGGACGCCTCAGTCGGGGTTAGCGGCAAGTGGATCTGCTGGCGGCGGGATTGCGGCGCCAAGCTGCGCGCCCTGCAAGAGCGACGCGCTCGTCTTAAGATTCTGGTGTTGGGCTGATGCCTGAGCATCCTCAGAGCCAAGCGCTCCGTCGATGCTTCTCGGCGCGGTCCGAAGAACTGAGGCGCTCACCGATCCGGGCGCCTCGAACACGAAGAGCAAAGACTGTGAGCGCGCAGAAGTTTTTACCACATGCGAGTTCAAGAAGGATCCGCTGGAGCCGGCCCTCGAAGAACACTCCAGCGCAAGGCAGAGCGGGAGTAAGACGCGTGCGGATCGACGCGGACAGAACAGCGCCGGCGCGTCAGCGGAGCCAGGGGAGAAGCCGGTCGCGACGAATCGAATACCCGAGCGAGATCAACGCGTGCAGCCCATCTGCATCCTTGGTATAACCCGTTCTGAAGTCGAATTGTTGCAGCTTGCCCGCACCGTATGCCAGGCCGCCATCGACCGCATAAGGCACCGTGTGATCCGGGAGTGGCGTAGGCGCATACTCCGCAAAACCGGTCAGGCGTGCGGTGAGACTGCGGCCACCCGCCACGCTCGGCGCCCAGATGGGGCGGCGCGCGCCATAATAAGTCGTCAGCGTGGCCTGTGCCACTTCATTGAGAAAATAGCCGTGGCGATTGCTTTGGGTCCAGATCATGGCCACTGTTGGATCGTAGCTACCCGACGTGATTCCTTTGCCGCCCGTGGGCATGCTCAGGTTCAGGATGGCGGACTTCGGCAGCAGACGATTCGGTCCGGAGACGAGTACCTTGGTGCTCAGGGCGGAATCCTGGCTCGCTAACCGGGGGGTGCCGATGGAATGGCTGCTCTGATAGATCAGGTTGCTGGCCAGCATGCGCACTTCCCAGCGCTTGCTCACCCCTATGCGCAGCAGAGTCTCCGGTAGATCAGCAACGTACTGGCTCTTCTGGGCGGTCAGGTTTGCACCGTTCTCGATCTGCATGCTACCGGCTGGGATCAGATCGGCTGAAGGACCCACGGTGGGACGTTCGGTCGAGACAGGCTCCGGCGCTTCAACCAGTGTTTGGGGTGCATCTGCTTGCTGGGCGAGGGCTGGCATCCACGAACCAGCCAGATAGGCTGAACCTGCCAACAAGCATCTCCACAGCTGCTGTTTCTGAATCGTCAACTCCTACCTCCGGGTTTGCGCGATCACATCTTTCGCGAACTAGGTATCCATCGGCAGAGTTGAGAAATTTAACCGATCCCCGGCTCATTCTTTGGCAAGATCCTCCGTGCGCAGGTTCAATTTTGGAACCGTTTTCCCGCTTGCTTGAGTATGGCCGCCGGTATCGCGTCAAGCGGAAGAATTTGTTCGGCCGCGCCCATGCGAACAGCTTCACGCGGCATTCCGTAGACCACGCAAGTGGCTTCGTTTTGCACCATCGTGCGGGCGCCGGCCTGCCGCATCTTGAGCAGTCCTTGCGCGCCGTCGGCTCCCATGCCTGTCAACAGCACCCCTACGGCATGCTCTTTGGCAGCCTGGGCGACGGAGCTGAACATGACGTCGACCGCCGGTCTCTGATAGCAGACCTTGGGGCCGTCCTGGATCTGCACCCGGTATCCTGCACCTGCGCTCTTGCGGAGCACCATGTGAAAATCTCCCGGAGCAAGCAGGGCCCGGCCTGGCCCGACCTCGTCGCCATCCTCGGCCTCCTTGACCTCGAAGGCGCAGACGCTGTTGAGTCGCCGGGCGAAAGAAGCCGAAAAAAGCTTGGGGATATGCTGGGTAATGACGATGCCCGGTACATTCTCCGGCAGCTCGACCAGCACGTCATGAATGGCTTCGGTCCCGCCGGTTGAGGCGCCGATCGCAATCAGCGCGTTCGATGCAAATACGGAAGGAGGCAAGCTGGTTCTTGGTGGCGCAGGCCGGGCTACAGCGGGCATATCTTTCGGGCGGGCGACCCTTGAAGCCGCGGCCGCGCGCAGTTTTTGCGGCAGCGCCTCACGCAGTTCACCGATCGAATAAGGTCCTCCCGGCTTCGCCATCACCTCCACGGCGCCCGCCCGCAAGGCCTCGAGCGAAATCTCGCACGAACTCTGGGTTAGGGAACTAATCACGATGACCGGCATCGGCCGAAAGTGCATCAGCTTTTTGAGGAAGGTCAGCCCATCCATCCGCGGCATCTCGATGTCGAGCGTGAGGACGTCAGGCTGCAGTGCGAGGATTTTATCGCGTGCTACGAAGGGGTCGGGCGCTGTTCCGACGACCTCCATGTCTTTCTCCATCGAGATCGTTTCCCCGAGGATCTTTCTCACGATCGCCGAATCGTCGACGATCAACACTTTGATCTTGCTGCCGTTTGTCATCGATCCGCCTCGACGTCAAACCAGGCATGCAGTGTGCCTTCGTCCAGAGCGTAGGTGCGGCAGACCCGATCAACGCCCAAATCCGCTCCCAGCTGCGGCGCACTCATCCGGGGGTCCCGCACCGGGGAGGAAAGCGAAAAGGTGCGCTTCGGATTCAGCTGCCCGAGGATGGCCCCGCACATGATGTTTGAAATCTCGCACATCACCTCGATGACCTGCTCAGAGCTCAGGTCCTGCTCTTCCTCACCTAGAAAATTCGCCGCGATCAGTCGTGAGGTCGCCTCCGGAGCACGCACGCCAAATCCTCCATTCGGGTCTCCAACGAAATTCAGCCGGCATGCGATCCAGTCCTCGCCCCCGGGCTCTCCCGATCTTTGACCGACCGTGGACAGGAAGCACATGGACTCAAGAACCTCGCCTACAGCCGTTTCCATCCACGGATCGAAATCGATTGCGTGCATACTGGGCATCAGGCATCCTCCATCAGCCCGGCCATCGCCGCTCCGAGCGTTTCCGGCGTGAAGGGCTTCGTAACATATCCCTTGGCACCGAGAGCCATCATTCTCTGCAGACGGACTTCACTGCGATCGGTGGAGATGACCATCACGGGTATCGTGTCAAAGCGAGGGTCGGCGGCCAGCCGCTCCAGCAACTGCTCACCGTCCATGTTCGGCATATTGATATCTGTCATCACGATGTCGATCGATTCGCGTTCCAGCACCGCCAGCGCCTCCAGACCGTCCCCTGCTTCCAGACACACGCCCGTCTCGAATCCTGACAGCATCAGCACACGGCGGATGACCTTGCGCATGCTGGGGGAATCGTCGACGATCAGTACGTTACCTGCCATGGGTGCTCCTCTCCAGTGCCGTGTTTCTCTCCAGGCCAGTCGCTCGTTTGATCAACTGCAGCTCCCTCTGGATCCCGCCTGAGGAAACCAGGACCCTGCCGCTGCCCACCTCCACGCGCACCGTGCGGGGAGCCGTTCCGCCTAAGTCTTCTGCATGGATCATCACGCCTGCCTTCCAGAGAATCTTGCGCATCTGGAGGCAGTTGCGTTTGCCAATGTTGAAAGCATCATTGCCGGCCATCACCTGGGCACCGCCGAGCACGCTGACCAGCAGCCGTTGCTTGCTGGCTCCCTGGCTGTACGCGAGACGGAAGAGAAGCGGTATGCCCGTATCGGCGTACATGAAGGGTTTTTCCTGAGACCGGTTAGGGTCTGAGCCCGAGTCAGGAAGCATGAAGTGAAGCAGGCCGGCGACCCCGGCTACGGGATCGTAAATGGCCATGCCGATGCATGAGCCGAGAGCATGCGTGGTGAGCACAGCCTGCGGATCACTGGAGACCAGGCAATCGCTGATGCCAACGGTGTGCACAATGCTCATCGCAGTTTCCGCGCGCGTGCGTCTTTGGGCGACGTGCCGCGGCCCGGTTTCTGGAAGGTAGCCGAACAGAGGGTGCGGAGCGGATGCTCGACCCCATTCAAGCTTTCGGCGTGGCCGATCAGCAGATAGCCTCCTGGCACCAGTCGCGAGATGAGGTGATTGACCGCGGTTTGCTGGGTCGGAATATCAAAGTAGATCATCACGTTGCGACAGAAGATCACCTCGAAGGGCCCGACCGAGGAGCAATCCTCGAGCAGGTTCAGCTGGCGGAACTCGATCATCTTGCGAACCTCGGGTTTAATGAGGCACTGGCCCTCGTACTGGCCTGTTCCTTTCAGCAGACACTGCTTGATCATGCTGGGAGTGAGCGAGCCAAGCGCAGTCTGCGGATAGAGGCCCCGCTCGGCCTTCTTGAGAACGCGCGTAGAGATGTCAGTTGCGGTGATCGAGGCCCTGGAAAAGGCCGATTGGCCCAGGGCGTCGACGAGCGAAAAGGCGATGGTATAAGGCTCCTCGCCGGTGGAACAAGCCGCGCTCCATATGCGGAGCGGGGCCGTCCGGGGCAGGTTGGGCAGGATCACGGTGCGGAGAAAGTCAAAGTGTCGCGGCTCGCGAAAGAAGCTGGTGTGATTGGTGGTCAAAGCATCAATCATCTCGGTAAACGCGACGCCGGACGCGTCTTTCGCTACGTGCTCGCAGTATTTCTCAAATGAGCCAAGACCGAGTTCCCGCACCTTTTTGCCCAGCCGCGCCGAGACCAGGACCTGCTTTCCGTCGAGATCGACGCCGCAGAAGTCGTATGCCATCTGTCGGATCCGATCAAAATCGCGCGGACGCATGGCTGATTCCTGACCCTGGCCCGGGTTCATCGACGCCGCCCGCGATAGATACCATCGGTATCGAGGATGAGCCCTACCTGACCATCGCCCAGAACCGCGCAACCCGAGATACCGGAAACCTCGGCGAAAATTTCACCGAGACCCTTAATCACGACCTCCTGCTTGCCGACCAGGTCATCGACGAGTAGGCAGAAGAGTTTGTTCTCGGACTCAATGATGACCAGCAGTCCATCGGAGGGTAGATGGGCTTTGCTCTCAATCTGGAAGCGTTGGTTGAGCCGTACGATCGGCAACAGCTTTTCGCGCACCAGCACCATCTCGTCCCGACCCTCCACCGTAAACAGTGTTGATTCCAGCGGGCGGAAGATCTCGCGGACCACTCCGAGCGGGATGATGTAGCGGTGAGAGCCCACCTCGACGACCAGACCATCGATGATGGCAAGGGTAAGCGGAAGCTTGAGCAGGAAAGTGGTGCCCCGTCCCAGGTGGGACTGGGTCTCGATACGACCGCGCAGCTTCTCCACATTGCGTCGAACCACGTCCATGCCGACGCCGCGGCCCGAGACATCGGTGATCTTTTCCGCGGTTGAAAAGCCGGGCTCAAAGATAAGCTGGTACACCTCCGCGTCGCTGAGCTGGGTTGTGGACGCGACAAGCCCTTTCTGCTCGGCCTTGGCCCGAATCTTTCCGGCATGCAGTCCGCGTCCGTCGTCCGCGATTTCGATCACCACCTGGCCGCCCTGGTGGTAGGCAGCCAGCCGAATCCGCGCCGCTGGTTCCTTGCCTGCGGCGATCCGCTCGGCCGCAGGCTCAATACCATGATCGACGGAGTTGCGCACCATGTGCAGCAGGGGATCGGAGAGCTCTTCGGCAACGGTCTTGTCCACTTCCGTATCGGTGCCAGAGGTCTCCAGTACCACCTGCTTGCCCGCCTTGCGGGAAAGGTCCCGGATGACACGTTCAATCTTCTGAAAGAGCTGCCCGACGGGGACCATCCGCATGCTCATGGTGGCACGCTGCACCTCGGCGGTGACGCGGGCGAGTTGGGAAAGATCCCCAATCAGGCGGGTATCGGTGGCCCCGGCCAGGGCTGGGCTGTGCCGGATCAGCGATTGCGCGATGACGATCTCGCCAACCATGTCCATCAGATGGTCGAGCTTGGCGGTCTCCACCCGCACGGAGCCTGCATCAGCAGTCTTGGCAGGCTCTCCGCTGCGCGTGGCCGGGGCTCCTGGGCGCGGCTCAGAGACGGCTGAAGGTGCTGGGCGGCGCACGGGCGACGCGGTTTGATTCGCAGCTGGCTTCTGCGATGAGGATGTAGCCTCCGTCGAAAGGTCGGCCGAACTTGCCGTCTCAGAGGCGGAAGGCTCCGCCAGCGCCTGTGTAAGCTCTTTGGCGGCGGGAAAAGCCTTCGGCTTTCCTTCGCTCGAAGATGCCCCTGCCGGCGTAGCTTTTGCGCTCTTCGGTTTCTTCGGCGTTGCCGGTCTGGCTTTTCCGCTCAGCTCTTCCTGTTTCGTTTCTGGCGTTCCGGAGTCGAGCAGCGCCATCTCATCGACTTCGACGGACGCCGCATTGACTAACTTCACGTAGGGAGCGGCGAGCTCGGACGGCGCCGGTGCAGTGTGAGCGACGGCGAGCCTGCGGATTTTTTCGATCAATGCCCGGTTATCTGCCGCAGCCAGGGGAGCTCCACCAGAAAGCACTCGATCAATCGACGCCATCTCGTTCAGCAAGAAGTCGCCGCTTTCAAGCACGACGTCCACGATCGATGAATCCACCGTGAGTTTTTCGTTGCGGGCCAGATCGAGAAGCGTTTCTATCTCGTGCGAGACTTCTTGCACGACCGAAAAGCCGAGAAATCCGGCGAGTCCTTTTATGGTGTGGAAGGCGCGAAAGACCGCATGCACCACCTCGATCGAGCCTGGATCGCGCTCAAGGGCCAGCATCTGACCCTCAATTTGGGAAAGGTGTTCGCGAGCCTCGACGAGAAAATCGGCGACTAATTCGGCATCGTCTCCAAGCGATGCGTAGGAGGCTGTGAGATTCGCAGATCCACCGCTAGCCTCCCGCGCCCTGGCTAAGCGGAGCTGGGTGAAGGAGTCCTTGAGCAACGCTTCGATATTCTCAGCATCAGTGGCCTCCAGGTTTTGGGCAACCGTAAGAGCCAGACTCGCGCACTCTGGAAAACCGGTGTGCGAAGCCTGCTCTCCAAGCGAGCGCAGAGTTGCGATGATCCCGGCATCCATGCCACCAACCATCACCCGCGTAGCGAGCTGATCAATAGCTGCCTCCCAAGCTATTTCATTCGTGGCAACGATCTGGTCCTGTTGCAAGTTGGCGCCTTTCCCAGGCAGGTGCCCGTGATCTTGCGGCTGTGTGGGCCTACCCTTCCAACCGGTACAGGGTGTCGCCCTCCCCGCCTTGAAAGCAGACAAGCTCGATCAGCTGTCTTGAAACGTCTGACAACACCTTCCCCTGCGAGGACGAACGGGAACGAGACATAGAACGTGTGCGACGGAAGCTTCCAGCCGCTCGCACTCTAACCCGGCCTTGCGTGGGGTCCTGCACCGAAGGCGCACAAGCACCAGCCCGAGCCAGCCGCATCGACAGCAGGAGGCGAGCTGGACGATCTTCCCGGCAAGGTAAGAGCCGGCGAGGGTCCGCAGCGGCTCACCTGTGAAAACACAGCACAGACCCTGCGAGCCGCCTCACTTCTGCAGGAGATGGATCTAGAACGACTGGAAGCTCTCTTCCAGAGGGAACTCCTCGCCTCCTCCAGTTTGTTTTTTCGCTGCTGCCGGCGCATAGTTACTCCTGGACTGGAGCGACTTGCTGGTAGCTGCATGGGTGGGGAAGCGTGCAGGCGCGGAAGACGCGCGCAGAAGGTTTGCTTTACGCGCCGGGGTGATGGAGCGAAGTGACCACCCGGAGGCCTCGCTAGAGCCGCCGACCATCGTCTGCAGGCGACCTACAATATCCTTCAATGCTTCGGACTGGGCGTTCAATTCTTCAGCAGCCGCAGCGCTCTCCTCCGCGTTGGCGGCGCTGGTTTGAGTCACCTGCTCCATCTGCGAAATCGCGCGCCCAATCTGGTCGATGCCCCGGGACTGCTCCTCACTGCCGAGCGAGACCTCGTCGACCATGACCTTGACGCGGGCCGAGTCCTCGGTGACCGCCTGGATGGCGAGCGCGACTTGGTCGACCTTGATCTTGCCCTCGTTTGACTTGGCGATCGAGTCCTCGATCAGCACCGCCGTATCCTTGGCCGCCTGGGCGCTGCGCTGGGCGAGCGAACGCACTTCGTCGGCGACAACCGCAAAGCCCATGCCTGCCTCGCCCGCCCTCGCCGCTTCGACGGCCGCGTTCAGGGCGAGAATGTTTGTCTGGAAAGCGATCTCATCGATGACCTTGATAATCTTTGAAATCTTGCCGCTTGACTCCGTGATCTGCTCCATGGAGCGGACCATGTCGTGAAGATGCTGGTTGGCCAGCCCAACCTTCTGCTGAGACTGTCCAAGCAGCTCAGCAGTAGAGCGTGAGTTGTCCATGTTTTTCCGGGCCATGGAGTTGATCTGCTCAGCCGAGGCCGATGTTTCCTCGAGCGAGGCAGCCTGTTCTGACGCTCCCTGGGCAAGAGACTGGCTGGACGAGGAGATCTGCGAAGCCGCGTTGGCGGTCTGATCGGCTCCCTCACCCAACTCGGTCACGCTGGTCTGAAGATTGACATTGATGGAACGGACGATCCAGACCACGATCCCTCCCACACCAAGCGAGAGTGCGATCATCAGGATGCTCAGGTTTCGAGCGGGACCGACTTTGCTGAAGGCCAGGTCAGCCCTGTCTCCGACCGACTTCTCTTCCTCCTGGAAGAGCTTGTCCCCGGCTGTGCTCATCTGCTCCACGATCGCCATCCTGCTATCCGCCAGCTGGTCTGCGGCCGGTAGGTCGCCCCTCTGGATTGCCGTATAGGTCTGCTGGATCATCTCCGTGACGGGAGCGATTTTGTCCTGGACCTCAGATTGAGCTTCCTCCCGCAGCGCCGGGGAATACGCGGTCCCCATGTATTCGGCGTTCTCTTTCCTGAGCCTCTCTATATCGGCAAGAGCCGAGCTATACCTCACGTTGACCTTATCCATTTCATGCATGTGTCCGCGCAGCAGCATGCCTCGTAACTGCGCCAGTAGGTCGGATGTAAGGTTGTTCACGTCTCCGGTGAGGTAGAGGCAGCGGGCCGAGCGATGCCCAAGCCCATCCACATCTTCGCCGAGTTTGCCGATGTTGCTAATCGCGACCACACCCATCACCAGGGTGATCGCGACCGCCGCACCGAAGCTGCCGTAAAGCTTTTTGCTGATCGTCATTTTCGCCTTCAATCAAGAGTTCGTAGAAACCGGATGTTCGAAAGTGCCAACGGCCGACTAGAAGCGATCCCCGCCAAGCCTTTCGCCCTCGAGGCCACTCAGGACCTGGTCTATGTCCAACAGGATTTTGACCTTGCCTTTGATCTTTGCCATCCCCATCACGTACGGAGCGGACGCTTCCATGCCAAAGTCGGGACTATCCTCGATGTCTTCCTGGGTGAGCGTGAGCACCTCGACGACGCCATCAACCACAATGCCCATTGGCTGTTCGCCGCCATCGAGACGAATGCGCACCACAACGATGCAGGTCACATCGGTAGGCTGCTGTTCATCCAGGCCAAACTTGCGACGCAGATTGATCACGGGGATGATCTTGCCACGAAGATTGATCACGCCCTGTACCGAAGAGGGGGCCTGGGGCACGACGGTGATCTCCTGCATCTTCATGATCTCTTTCACCTTGAGAACGCTGGTCCCAAACTCCTCCTGCCCAAGTTTGAAGATCAGGTACTTTCCAATGCGTGCATCAGAAGTGGCCGGTACGCCGGTGGGGGTGGTCGCAAGCAGTGCTGTTCCCATAATTTTCCTCGTTAGCTTCTATCGACCATTGAAGCGGAGTAGAGTAGGGAAGACGAGTTACGACGGTCACTCCCTATCCCGTTTCAAGACTGTTCGTCCACTTAACTGCCTGCTGCAACGCGGTAAGTGTGTGTACTTCGCCGCTAGGACTCACTTAGTAGCGAAACAACCGGAACCCGTTTTGCTCCTTGCCGCCAGGGCAGCGCACAGCACTATCCTCATCAGAGCAGAATCCTTTCGACAGGACGCAGGCTAAGAGGTTCGGTACAGTCGCAGTAACCTCTGGTTCTGCATCGAGAAACCAACCTAGATTCCCGGAAGATCCATCAGGAAGCACTTAGTCCACAAAGCAGAAGCTGTTTACAAGTGTCCGCAAAGAGGCGAGAGGCTGCCTGAGCAGCCAATCGACACAGTACAAGGGGCGCTTTCTTGGGGACGCGACTGCCACGCGGTTCCCCTCAGCGCCGGCGCTTCCGCCAGGGGACCTGGGAGTCCATGACGAATCCGCTGCTATACGGCAACGAGGAATCGAGGAAGCCAGATCGAAATGGCCGTGTGCTTTGGTGGGCAACAACACCTTGCCCGCCGCATCGAAGAGGCAATCTCCTTTCAAGATGCATCCGCATCCCGGGTCTGTCGCATGCAAGGCCGTAGCGATCCCAGCAAGTACAACCCGGGGCCAACTTACCGGAAGTCGTCCGGGTCGGCAAAATCGTCAAACCCAGGCGGCGGCAGGGGGGCATGGCCACCGATCACGTCTCGTTGATCTGCGGCCGCACGCGCGTTCAAGCCGCGCTTCGGTGGCCCGGTTCTCGATTGATCGGCGACCAGCCTCTCGCTCTTCAGTTCACCCAGGTAGAGCCCATCGTTGCTATAAACCACATCGCCGACAAAGTAGCCTACCTTCACTCCTCGATGCGTAAAGAGGGAGTCTCCTTGCTGCGTTCCGAAATGCTTTCCGCTCCAGGTGTAAAGCTCTCGCTTGGGATACATGAAGTTATGGTCCTCCTCCTACTCAAGACATATAGAACCTGCGGGCCAACCCGCGCCGGCATCGCGGCAATCCTGTTCCTTTCTCTTCCCCCGAGAGCGGATCTATCCCTCGAGCACCCGGCTTACCCCATCGGCCCATTGCAGGGCCTGCACATAAGCCATCGAGGCTGCTTCGTCCGAGATTCCCAGCACATCTTCAATCTCTTGATAAGCTTGCCAGTTCACGGACTCGTGGCAACGAGCAAAATCGAGAGCCTTGGAGAGCCAGTTTTTTTCTCCCAGCAGCGCCCCTTTCATCTCGCCATCAACAGGCAACGACTCAACGACCTGGGACATGGGCATCGCCAGGATGACGTCGATCAGCGAAAGCATGCCTAGCAGGTAAAGCCGGGAGGCGGACTCATGCATGACCGGGGCGAGCAGTTCACACAGTTTCGCGCGCTCAAGCGCCATCCGTACGAGTGCCTTTGAGTTTGTTGTAGCCTCAACACCTGCCATGGCCACAATGACCATTCTCAGAAAAGTGTCGTCACCTACCAAGAGCAGAGCGCTTCGGATCGACTCTACAGGGGAGGGCAGGGCAAACACCGTGGAGTTCACCAGTCGGAGCAGCCGGTAACAGAGCGATGGTTCCGCCATGACGAGGGTCTGTACCTCGGAAAGATCTGCCGGAGAGCGCGTCAAGGCGGCCAGCAGGCGGAGATAAGTCGCCTTGTCCTGAGGCACTAGGCGGGTCGTCACAATAAGCGGCTTGGCGAAAAAGTATCCCTGAAAGAGTGTGCATCCCTCGGCAGCTGCTTGTCGCACGTCCTGCTCGGTCTCTACCTTTTCCGCGAGAAGCTTTGCGCCGGTTGCCGCGACTTGCGCGTAAATCTCCTGCCGGTTCTCGGCGTCGGAAGCCTGAAAATCAATCTTGATAAAATCGGCAAGTTCAAGGAAAGGGTGCCTGGAGTCGCCGGGCAGGTAATCGTCGAGTGCGAACAGGTATCCCTGTTTTTTCAGATCCCGGCACACTTCCATGAGTTCAGGGTCCCAGTCCACCGTCTCCAGGATCTCAATGACGGTCCTTGCAGCAGGCAGCAGCGTGATGATGCGATTCATGAGAGCAGCTCGAGTACAGTTGACAAAGGAGAACGCGGTGCCGGTCTTGGGTGTGAGGAGCAGGCATTGATCGATTACGTCTCGGCAGGCATCCTCGGCATCGCCCGAAAAAGCATTCGCAAAGCCGGACCGGAAGAGGAATTCGTGGCCGAAGACATTTCTGCCGGGGTCTAGGATGGGTTGGCGTCCTAGGAAGCGAAAGGGAGAGATCGATACAGATACCCGGGCTTCGGTGTGGTCGTGTGCATCCTTCATAGGAATCTGGTCAGTCGTCGTTCTACCGAAATCTCGATCAAGATGGTGGTGCATCGCCGCTCTTTGTTTCGGGCAGCCTGGTT
>CAZZYH010000108.1:0-11967 GCA_964658225.1 Vulcanimicrobiota bacterium
AATTCAGTACCGGGGAACGTAGGTGTTGTAAACGTACCCGTTGCGGTAGATCACCACCGGCACCCGCGGCGGCTGCACGTACACGTAGGTCTGCGGATAGCTGTAGGTAATCTGGCGGGGCGGCGGAGGCGGCTGGTAAGCAGGCTGCTCGTAGGCCGAGGGGCGCTGCAGCAGACCGGAGGGTTCGCGTGTGGGTTCGGGCGCGGTCGGTACCCCGAAGTCGTCCATGACCTTGAGCGTGAGCCGCGTCTCCTCTTTCAGAGTAGGCCGGGGACCGCGACGGGGCAGGTTGATCAGGTCGATCGGCCAGAGCACCGGGATCATCCACTCCACGGTATCGCGCACCGGGTGACCTTTGCCCAGGATGCGGCCCTCGCGATCCACCGGGTACCCGGGTACGTAGACCACCTTGGCGTTGATGGGAATGACCGTGTCCGAGCCGATGACCATGCGGTCAAACTTCAGCTCCATCCAGCCTTTGCCGACCAGGTGACCAGGGTCGCGGTAATCCTCAAAACGGCCTTCGAGATAGCTGTTGTAGGGCAGGGTCGAGCGGCCGAACTTCTCCATCCGGCTCACCTGGCACAGGACCGGATCGCCGATGGCTTCGGTCTTGGAGGAGAGCTTCGGTTCCGAGACCGTGCACTGGATCAGCGAGCCGGCCGGGATGAGTTGTTCGGCCGAGTAGCCGGCCAGCGGAGCAGCGAGCAAGAGCAGGGAGAGCGCGTAGCGTGTGCCTTTCATGAGGTGAGCCTCCTGGAATCAGGGCTCCTTCGGGGGAGCCGGTTGCCGTGCCAGACGTTTTTGCCGGGATTCGACAGCATGAGTATGCTAGCCCGGGCGAACGCAGGGACACTGCCTCCGGGTGACTCATGATGAATCCTCCGGGAAGAGCCGTCAACAGCGAAAATGTCGAAGGGGTGACCTGGAGGAAAGAGCACGCCCGGATGCTGCAGGTACACGGGTCCCGGTGTGCCCCGTCGCGGGCTGTGCCGTCCTCTAAGCCCGCGGGCTTGGGCGATCTGGCCGGCCGTGTTCCCGGCGGTGTTTGCGGCCGCTCTGTAGGCTGGCCTGTGCGGGCCAGCCTACGCCGTGAGGGTGATTTTGCCCGACGCATCCTTGGTGAACGCGTGCAGCACACGGCAGTTGCTGTCGAGATGCCGCAGCGTCAGGCGGTCGCGGGTGACGGCGAGATGGCTGAAGCCGAAGACCTTCTCGGCGTAGGGTCCGCGCTCCGAAGGGGCGATCTTGAGGTCGTACAGGTCCGCGCCGCCCCCGCCTGAGAGGACAAAGCTGGTCGGGTGGCCGGCGAACTCGAGGTGCTGCAGGTCGTGGTCGTGGCCGGCCAGGTACATCGGTACGTTGTACTTGCGCAGCAGCGGGTCCCAGTCGCGAATCAGCGTCTTGTGGTCGCCGTGGGGACCATCGGAGTAGACGGGATGGTGCGCCATCACGACCAGGTGCGGGGTAGTGCGCGGCTTTTTGAGCTCGCTCTCAAACCAGGCCAGCTGTTCGACGCGCTCGGCCTCGGTCAGCGTGAAGTCTTTGCCGCGATCATCGGCGCCGTGTCCACCGGGCATGTTGCTGTCGAGCGCGATGAAGGTGACCAGCGGATCGTGCTCCGGGAAGTCAAAGGTGTACCACTTGGCGGGCAGGCTGAAGCGGGATCTGCCGGTCCGGGCGTAGGCCAGTTCGGCGTCTACCTTGCTCTCGGGAAAGCGCTGATAGTCGTGATTGCCGAGGACCGACCAGGCGGGACCCGGGAAGGCGGCGGCCGGGTACATGTCCTCGAACTGCCACTTCCAGCGGGGCGAGTCGACCCCGCCGGCCAGCTCGCCGTACCAGCTGTCGCCGAGCAGGAGCAGGGCCTGGGGGTGGATCCCGCTGCGGATCATCCCGGCGGCGACGGCGCGCTGACCATCCTGCGAGTTGTCCCGGCCCCAGTCGCCGATCATCAGCAGGTGAGCTGTGGCGGGAATGGCGGCCTGCCGGGCGGGCGCCTCGGGCAGCGCTCGCAGGCTCCCCAGCGTGGCGGCAGCGCTGAAGGCAAAGCTCTGCTGCAGGAAGCGGCGGCGGCTCATGGCCGGCGAAACGGGGTGCGCTCGATGGCTGGTCGACATACCGGCGTTATACCACCGCCGGGCAACATGGTCTTGAATGCTCTGAAAATGTGTCATGCCGCCCCCTCCCGGGTTGAGCACGGTGTTTGGCCCCTCGCCGGTCGCGTCCGGCAAAAGCCATTCCTGCGAGGTGGGCAGGGGCGCTGGTCGTGGGCTTCGATAGCGTGGTTCGGCGCGGGCGGGCGCGGCCGGTCCGGACCGAACCGGATTGGAATCAGCCCGCCCGGATTCGGCCGGCACGGGCGGGCCGCCACGCGCCTCTGAGCCCGAACAGGGCCACCTTGCGTACCTTAGTGTGGACCAGAGCGGAACGCGGCGGCATTTTGCCCCGCCCCGGAGCAAGGATTCGTCTTAGAGTTTGAGAGAGGAGTCTGCTGATCTTGAATCCCCATTGCTTGAAGTCAATGAGCCAGCGCCTGGTGCGTGCTGCTGCCTGGCTGCCGTTGGCGGCGCTCGTGCTGAGCGCTCCTCGAAGCGCGGTCGCGGAGACCCGCAAGCACCCACACGCAGCAGTGGTTGCGCATAAGGGTGCCAAGTCGAAGGCGGGCGGGCACCAGAGCCGCACGGCGGCAAACCCACATGGGCAGGCCAAGGGCGCCCGGGTTGCGCGAGCCCGCGTGGTGCTGCGCAAGCACAGCCGCAAGCACCCGCTCTCGGCCAAGGCGCTGGCGCGCACGCACAAGATCCAGCAGGCCTTTATCGCCTCTTCGCAGTTGCGGCCGATGGCCCAGCAGCTGGGCAACTACCGCTCGCCGGCTGCCTATGCCGGGGTGTCCGCCTTTGCGCACGCACATACCGGCGAGGCAGGCTCGACTGCTTATCTGGCGCTGGGCCACGCCTACCTGCTCGATCACAGGTTCGATGAGGCGCTGGCCGCGCTGCGCCAGGCCAGTGCTCAGGGCAACGCGCTCGACGACTACGTCGCCTACTTTACCGCGCAGGCCGATTTGCAATCCAATCAGCTCGCCGCGGCCGATACGATCCTGAGCAGCTTCCCGGCGAAGTACCCCGACAGCATCTTCAATGCGGCTGTGCCGGTACTCGAGGCCAACCTCTTCCTGCAGCAGGGCGATCCGCAGTCCGCGTTGCGGGTGCTGCGTGCGCATGCCGAGGAGCCGGTCGCCGGCAAGCCGGATTACCTGCTCGCGATGGCCAAAGCGCAGCAGATGGCAGGCCAGCCTGCCGAAGCCACTGCGCTCTTCCGCCGCGTTGTGGCCGGGGCGCCCTTGTCCAACGAGGCAACCATCGCCCAGGCGCAGCTGACCCAGGGCGGGCAGTGGCAGGCGCTTTCGATCGAAGAGCGTCGCCACCACGCCGACTCGCTGTTCAACGCAGGCCGCTACTCGCCCGCGGGCGAGGAGTTCCGCGCCCTGGCCGTGCACCCGCAGCTGAACCCCTCCGAGCGCAACGCGCTGCTCATCTCTGCCGCTTCCTGCGACTTCAAGCTCAAACGCCTGAACAAGGAAGAGCTGGACCGGGTGGCCGACTCGAACGACGAGACCGGTGCGCATCGGCAGTACCTGCTCATGGAGCTTGCGCGCAGCAATAACGACACCGTTACCCAGTCGGCGATCGTAGACCAGATGAAGCAGCGCTTTGCCTCCAGCAACTGGCTCAGCGAGGCGCTCTACTCGAGCGGCAACATGTACCTGCTGCGCAAAGATTTCCCCAGCGCGATTGCCTACTACACCGACCAGGCGCGCCGCTTTCCGCACTCCGACCATGCGGGGCCGGCCCACTGGCGGGCCGCCTGGCTCAACTACCGCCTCCGCAACTACTCCGAGGCGGCCCGCTTGATGGACGAACATCTGGCCCAGTTCGCCGGCGGCAAGGAGATTCCGGCCGCGCTCTACTGGCGGGGCCGGCTCTACCTTGACCAGGAGCGCCAGCCGGCCATGGCCGCGGCTTATTTCGCGACCGAAACCCGCGTCTATCGCCACTACTACTACGCCGTGATCGCGCAGGAGCGGCTTACCGGGCTCGGCGCCGTCACCCCGGCAAGCGTCAACATGCTGACGAACATGGAACCCGAGCAGATCCCCACCCTCACTGAAGATGTTCCCGAGGAAGATCCGCACCTAGCCAAGGCGCGCCTGCTGGCCAACGCCGGACTGAACGACTTCCTGAGCCAGGAGATCCACGCCGCCGAGGGTTCCGACAGTTGGGGCTCGCTCGCCGAGGCGCGACTGTACGCCTCCTACGGCGAAGCCTTCCGGGCCATGCGCTCGCTCAAGCGGGCCATCCCCTTCTACACCTCGGCGCCCATCGAGGCGCTTCCGCTTGCCTACTGGCGCATCCTTTTTCCCCAGGATTACTGGCCGACGATCAAGGTCGAGGCGCAGCGCAACGGGCTCAACCCCTACATGGTCGCCTCGCTCATCCGCCAGGAGTCCGAGTTTAACCCGCGCGCCATCTCTCCGGCCAATGCCTATGGGCTCATGCAGCTGTTGCCCTCCGTCGGCCGCCAGATGGCCAAGCAGGAGGGCGTGAGCTCGCATTTGGAAGCCGAAGCGCTGCTCGATCCCTCGATCAACATCAAGCTCGGCACGGTCTACTTGAAGCAAACCCTGGAAAAGTTCGGTGGCCACCAGGAGTACGCGTTCGCCGCTTACAACGCGGGCGACAGCCGCGTGAATGACTGGCAGTCAGCTTCGAGCTACACGGGCCTCGACGAGTTTGTCGAATCCATCCCCTTCACCGAAACCCGCGATTACGTCCAGGCCATCATCCGCAACGAGCAGATCTACCGCGAGATCGACCAGCAAGTCGGCGCGGGGAGTCTAGCGTCCAGCATCCCCGCCGGCGCGGCCGGCGCACAGTAGCGAACTTCCCTGGCCCCCACCGAAAGCCCGAGCCACCGCTGATCCTGATCAGCTAGCAGACCCACGCAACCATCTCAGAGGCTGCTCGGCCGACATATCCGTAGTTGGGAGCTGAAGTCCCCGGTTGGACGCATTACGGGGTTGCGCCGTCTTCGAGGAATGAATCCTTCCCTTTTTTATTGCAGCAGCCATAACGTTTACGTTAGTGACTCCCACTCGTCGCCTATAGCTGGTCTATCGGGACGGGCTTGGCGGTGCATGTAGCCGCCGAAAGGCATGTTGCTGGATTGATCTTGCAGGCGCCCCCCGCTGGCGCGGAGGAATTTGCAGCCTGGTCATCGCAGCATGATGTGCCACGCCTGACTCGCGGAATTGCCAAGGTCGCAATCGACCCTGCAGTGAGCCCGATCTACGGGAATGTGCGCGAGATCGCGAAGGTCTCGAGTCCTTTGCTGGGGGTGCAGGCCACGGAGGATGACGTTGTCCCGATTGCACAAGGCCGCGAGGTATTTTCTGCTTCCCCGGCAAAGGGAAAAAGTTTTGTGGAGGTCCCCGGGGTGCGCACCACAACGACATCCGGGTCGGACATCCTCCGGCACGGGCGCGGTGGCGACGCTCTTGCAGCAGTCGGCTACCAACGGCACTGCGGACGCTCAGACTCGCTCACTCCGGACGAACGCTTTTCCTGTCCGTGCTGTGGCTCGCTGACGCCAGGGCGACTGAGCGCTACCGACCAGCGCCGCATCCAGTGGCGGCGCGAGAAACTCCTAGCTGCCCACCAGCGTGGCGATAATCCTGCATGCTCTGCTCGGACGTTTGCTGTTGCAGGAGCTGCGGATCTGTCGCAGTTCGGTAGCAAGGCGTGTGAGGTCGGCGATCTTTGACTCCACGTGGCGAAGGTGATCCGCGGCTACTTCACAGATGTCTGCACAGGATGGCAGTTCAGCGTTGGAGAGCGACAACAAGTTCTTGATCTGCTCGATGGAGAAGCCAAGCTCCCGACACCGCCGAACGAATCGCAATCGGTGCAAATGCTCTGAGGCATACACGCGGTAGTTGCCGGCAGAGCGCTCGCAGGCGGGTAGCAAGCCTGCCTGTTCGTAGTAACGGATGGTGACGACTTTCACTCCGGTGTGCCTGGCCAGATCGCCGATCTTGATGGTTCCGCTCATGGTTGACCCTATAGCCACTATAGGCTGTAGCGTTGTGGGTATGAGCCGGTCAACGCTGCTCTTTGTGATTTCTTTCGCGATGGCGGCTGCTGCATCCTGCGCTTGCGCACAGGCATATGCACAGCAGCCGATGGATGACGACCCCAGCGTCATCCTGGAGCTTGGTGCGGCTGCGAGTTGGAACACCACCGGCGGAGCCGCGAGCTTCGCGCCTAACCTCGCCGCAGAGACGACCCCGATCGAAAACTGGCTGGAGCTGGAGGCAGGGGTATCGCCGTTCGTAACGAGGAAAGCGACCGAGTGGGACACAGACCTGCTCTTCAAGAAGCCGTGGACCTTGACGCGCAAGGCCGAGTTCATGCTGGGCATAGGCCCGGAGTGGGTCTGTCTTCGCCAGAAAGGAGCGACGTCGCACTCGATTGCGGGTGAGGTTGCCGGCGACTTCATGTTCTGGCCGACAGGCAGACATCGACTCGGCTGGTATCTTGAACCGTCTTATGACTACAACTTTATGTCCGGCCACCTGCAATCGATAGGCATGAGCGCAGGCCTCCTCATCGGTGTTCATCGAAAGCGCTCTTGATGGGCAAGGCGGCGGTTCGGTCGACGGCTCTCGATACACGTGAGTACCCTGTCAGGGGGCTGCCCCGCGCATGAAGCTGGACCTGCAGCGCAGACCGTAGGGGCAGTTTTGATAGGGTCGTTTGAACGAAGCCGGTGGTGTGGCGGATGCGGTGCGCGGCTATGGAATTTGGCTACGCGATCCCGGCCGTGACGGTGTCTCTTCCTGGGCTCTGCGAAGTCTCGAAGGCATTGGGATGTTGCGACCGGACGCCGGCAAGCGCATCGCACGCTGTGCTCGGGATTGTGAACGCGGAAGCTAGCTTCGCACGTTCCAAAGAGAGTTTCGACGCGCCCTGAGCAGCGGCCCAACCCTGGTCCCAAGACCGACAAAGTGGGACAATACTTGGGTGAGCCCATCGCAAGCCAGCATGCAGTTTGTCGACCTGAAAGCGCAGTACCGGCGGATCCAGGCGGATATAGACGCGCGCATTCACGCCGTTCTCGAGCATGGCCAGTACATCCTCGGCCCCGAGGTTTCAGAGCTCGAAGCGCAGCTCGCCGCGCGGGTCGGTGTGCGCCACTGCATCAGCTGCTCGAGTGGCACCGACGCGCTGCTGCTCGCCATGATGGCCCTCGGTATCGGCCGCTCCGGCGATGAGGCCGATGAGGTCATCACCACCCCCTTCACCTTCTTCGCCACCGGCGAGATGATCGCGCTGCTCGGCGCCGTGCCGGTCATGGTCGACATCGATCCCGATACCTACAACCTCGACGCCGCGCTCATCGAGCAGGCCATCACCCCCCGCACCCGCGCCATCGTGCCCGTCTCCCTCTACGGCCAGGCCGCTGCCATCGATGCGATCAACGCGGTCGCCGCCCGGCACCGCCTGCCCGTCATTGAAGACGCCGCGCAAAGCTTCGGCGCGACGTACAAGGGCCGCCCTTCCTGCGGCCTCTCGACGATCGGCTGCACCAGTTTTTTTCCATCGAAGCCCCTGGGGGCCTACGGCGACGGCGGCGCCTGCTTCACGGATGACGACGCCCTCGCCCTGGCCATGCACGAGCTTCGCAATCACGGCCAGCAGCAGCGCTACCACCACGCCCGCATCGGCATCAACGGCCGACTGGACACGATCCAGGCGGCGATTCTGTTGGCCAAGCTGCAGGTCTTCGACGCCGAGTTAGTCGCACGCGACCGCATTGCCGACGCCTACACCCATGCTCTGGCCGACGCCGCGCTCTCTGGACTGCTCCGCACACCGCGTTTGCAGCCCGGCAATACGAGCGCCTGGGCGCAGTACACGCTTGAGGTAGAGGATCGCGACGCCGTGGTGGCTGCGCTGCACGCCGAGGGCGTGCCGACCGCCGTACACTATCCCGTGCCGATGCATCGTCAACCTGTGTTCGCGGAACTCGGCGTGCGAGCGGGAAGCCTGCCTTGTGCAGAGCGCGCGGCGGCGCGTGTGCTGAGCCTGCCGATGCACCCGTACCTGGAAGACGCTGCGTTGGCGCGGGTGGCGGAAGCGGTCAGCCGGGCGGTGCAGCCGGCCGAGGTCGGGCGGGACTGAACAGGTCTTTCTTGGGGTTGACAGATCGGTGAAAGCTGTTGTGACGCCTCCATCGAGAAACTGCATACCCGATCAGGTAAGCGCGAGACACATCCTTGGGAAGGCCGTTTTAAACCCTTGCCTGCGCGCGCTGATGCGCGTCCGGTGGCTGCTTGCCCCAAAGGGGAAGGCAAGCGCCGCTCCCGTGGCGCACGCTTACCTTGCGCCTCGGCGGCGCGTCGGCTTAGCGCATGCCTTCAAGGATTGAGCCGACGATGCCGCCCACCACGCCGCCCTCCGCGCGTTCGCGTACCTGGCCCGGCATGTACTCCTGCAGCTTGTGCGCCAGCCTGGCGATGGGCAGGGTCTGCAGATAGACGCGTCCCGGCCCGGTGAGCGCGGCGAGAAAGATCCCGTCTCCACCGAAGATCATGTTGCGAATCCCAGAGATGCGCGTGATCTGAAAGTTGACCGAAGCCTGGAACGCGCCGACATGGCCCGGGTGCACGCGCAGCGTTTCGCCCGGCCGCAGGTCCTTGACGACGATCTCGCCCGAGAGCTCCAGCCACGCCATTCCGTGCCCGGAGACCTTCTGCAGCAGAAAGCCGTCGCCGCCAAAGATGCCCGCGCCGAGCGACTGCTGGAAGGCCACGCCGAGCTGCACTGCAGGCGTCGCGCACAGAAAGCCGTGGCGGTGCAGCAGGTGCTCGTTGCCGGGGCCGACCTCGATCGGGAGGATGTGCCCCGGGACCCGCGTGGCGAAAGCGATCTCGCCCCGCATGCCGTAGGCCCGGTACTCGGTCATAAACAGCGACCCGCCCCCGGCGACGCGCTTGATGGCGCCTAAAAAACCTCCGCCCCCGCCGAACTGGGTGTGCGTGGTCATCTGGATCGACTCGGACATCCAGGAGAGCTCGCCGGCCTCCGAGATGACGGCATCGTTCGGCTCGAGCAGGAACTCGAGGACCGGCATGGTGGTGCCTGTGATGCGGCTTTGCATGGTTGCTCCTGGGCTCAACTTCAGCGTGGGTGCGTGTCGGTTCGTGCGTTCGAGCAACAGGGTAGCACTGCATGGCGCGCAGGCGGTACGGGGAATGCGCCGCCCGGGTGCCGCCATGCCTGGCGAGGCGCGCCCGGCGCTTCCCCGAGGTTACTCCAGAAATGCTTGAGGGACGTCCCAGAAATGGACCACGAGCACCATTCCATGTCGGCACCGCCGCTGCTTCAAATCCAGGGGCGATTGACTCCTGGCCCGGAGGCTATCGCTTTCGATGCTTCGTCAGGGGAGGTCTATGTGACAGGGTGCGGAAACTTTTCTTGCAACCCCTCGATCGGTAGTCTGACAGCGATCGACCCGACGACGAATTCTGTTGCCGCACGGTGCAGTTAGGCAATGGTCCCTGTTCTGTTGTTGCAGACCCGTCTCCAAACAATGTTTACGTGGCAAACCAAGTGGAGGGTACAGTCGGTGTCATCACCAATACCTGTAGAGAGTACGCCACTGCTTGTCACTTACGATTCGGGCGTTCATGTAGTAGCTGTCCTAAATTCTGGGAGGAACACGGTAAGTTCTATTTCCCCTACACGTCTAAGCGTCACGGCGACGGTAGCTGTGGGTTCTCAAGGTCCATATACGCATTCTATGAGCACCAATGGAACCTATAAGGGAACCGCGGTAGCTAACGAAGCTTCGAACAGTGTCAGCCTTATTGCAGACCAGGCTCTACGCAGATGCCTGACATGGCGGGGCGAAGGTGCGATCGTGAGTTCGTTGGTTTTTGCTTAGCAGGTCGAGTAGCCCGAAGGGATCACACCCTTCGGGCTACTCGGCCCGCTACTGAGTCAAGAGTGAGTTTCGTGTGAAAATTCCGCTCATCAAAGGGTTTACCTGAGGCGGATCCGCGGAAATAACAAGAATATGCATATCGTCCACGATGTAAGCGACCAAATTGAGCGGGTAACCCGGCAGACCGGGGACAACCCCGAGGGACATCCTCCCAAGTTCAAATCCAAAAGAAGGATAGACTGGACCGCGCAGGCTCAAGCTGAAACTCTCGGGCGCGCCCGATCCGACTCTCCTCGTAACAGCCGCATCCATCTCAAAAGGATTTTGAACCGGGAAAGAGAAATTGCCATCCACAAAAATCGGAGATGGCGTTCCTTCGCTAACCAAAGTTTCACCCGTCAAGGCTAATCTCCAGTACCCATATAACTCTGGGACACCAAAGTATCCACTGGACTGTTGATAGAAGCTGCCGCTGCTTACAACAGGACCTCTATCGGTCTCGATAAGGGAGCCAGAGGTGTAGGGTGGCAACCCACCGCCCGCGGTGTAGAGGGCGAAGGATTGGGTTCCCATTGTGCTAGTCAGGGTCAGAGTGCCCGCTCCTAAGTCGCTATTCAATGTGTAGGTTCCAGTGATGGGAAGCGCGTGAATTGTCTCTACCGCCGAAGTAAAGTCTATCTCGCCAGAGATGTTTCCTTGACCGTCGGCGATGAAGCTGCCTACCGCCGCGGTGGCCCGCGACGCCAAGCCGGGCGTAGTGAGTGTCCCCTTGAGTAGAAAGGCGAAGGGGCCGCTCAGGGCTGCCGTGCCGGTCTGGGCAAAAACGAAAGGATGAAGCGAGGCCGAAAGCACCAGGACGGCAAGCAGCGGCAGTTTACGAAAGAGCGATGGCATCATCGACATCCTTTGGGGAGATGCGCGGCAGAGTAGCCGTGCGCTTCGCAGCGGGTGAGCGAGGAGCATGGAGAGCACTGGAAGTTGGCTCCAGTCTGCCACCCGCGCTCCTGAAGATTCCATGAGAATCAAGCTTCGAAAAACACCATCGTCACCCGCCGCTCCCCCTGCGTCGAGGATGCGGCGCCACGTCCTCGCTCGAGAGATCGGGGCCGCGCGGGCCGCATGCTCAGCAGGCCACGATCCCGTACTTTGCAGCGAGAAACTCCTGCAGGTCGGCAGCAAGCACCCCCGCAAGCTCCTGCCAGGTGAGCAGCTGCAGGCGGCAGCGCAGCTCGGCATGGCAAACGGCTTGGAGCACCCGGTACCAGGCTTCGATCAGGTCGCGGCGGCGGCCGTCCAGGAGCACACAGAACGCGGAGCCGGTGGAGTGAGCGGCGAGCGCGCCGCGGATGAGCTGGTAGCTCGCAAAGTGGCCCGCAGGCCCGCGCTCAACCGCGATCCTCGCGGCCTGTTCTTCATCCCACTGCGCACCGAGGATCACCGGGCGCGTGCGGGGCAGCAGGTCGAGGGCGAAGACCTGCTCCAGGTCACGGAAGCGTTCGACCAGCGCCGGGCGGGCGGTCTGGAAGCCGCTCTCGGTCAGCTTCGCCTCGAGCAGCAGCGAACCAAGCTGCAGGTCGACCTCGGTTGCGTCCACCAGCCCCCGCGCCAGCGGCACGCGCGGCTTGACGCCAAACGCAGGGCTCACCCTGCGATCGACCCCCAGCAGCGCCTGGACCCGGCCATCGGCCAAGGTGGACGGATGGCAGAAGATGTTCATCAGCAGCGCGTCGGAGCTGCTCGCGCAGTCCAGCTCACACCAGCGCCAGTCGGCCCGCGGGCGCGCCCCGAGCGAGCCGGTATGTGCCTTACGCAGCCGCCTCGCCCAGTCCGGCCGGTCGCAGATGGCGCGATAGCTCTGCGGGTGGAAGTTGCCATGGGTGGCGCGACCGGCCTGATCGAGGGAGGGGCCGAAGATCAAGCCGGGGCTGCGGCCGCCGGTGAGCTCATACCGCAGGT
>CAZZYH010000109.1:0-11926 GCA_964658225.1 Vulcanimicrobiota bacterium
GACTATCTTTCAGTGCGGGCTTTGGCTGGCTTCGCTCGCAAGGTTCGTGGATCCTCGCGTCGGCTCTTCTGGAGAACGCTCGCGTATCGAGGGTGACCGGGGACGAGGATGCGAGACCAGTGTTCCTCTCACGCTTTCAATGCAGAACCCGTCTCCGCCAAGTCGCTCAAAGGTGCACCAACCCGCTCCAAGAACGCCCTGAAGCGGGCTTGGAATACCTCGACGCCAAACCCCTCGGCATGTTTTCTAATGATGCGCGGGAACCAGTGCTGCTGTTCAAAACGAAGGATCGCATCCGCCAGTACCTCTGTCTCCTGCTCGTCGAAAAAGATGCCGGTCTCGCCATCAAGAATGGTCTCGATAGCTCCTCCCGCGCGATAGGCAATCGTAGGCTTGCCCGTGGCGGCTGCTTCCAGGGGCGCCATGCCGAAATCTTCTTCGCCAGGAAACAAGAGTGCACGGCACCGTGCTACATGATGCTCCACCTCGGCATCGGACAGGCGCCCGAGGAAGCTGATCGTAGGACCGGCGTAGCTCTGCAGGGACGCGCGGTCAGGCCCGTCGCCGATCACCAGCAGTTTTTTCCCGAGCAAGGTGCAGGCTTTTACCGCAAGGTCGATACGCTTGTAGGAGACCAACCGCGCCAGGATGATGTAGTAATCTCCACTTTCCTGCGAGAGCCTGAATCGGTCCAGGTTGATCGGCGGATGAATCACCTCTGCGTATCGCCCGTAGGTCTGCAGGATGCGCTCGGCTACCGTGCGCGAATTGGCAACAAAGTGGTCCGGCATCCTGGAAGCTGTTAGGTCCCAGCGTCGCAGTATGCCTAAGAGCATGGACAGCAGCGCGTGCGCTCCCTGCCCAAAGTGTTCCCGGGCCGAGTAACTCTGGAAGCTCCATACCCAGCGCATGGGCGTGTGGCAGTAGCAGATGTGCAAAGCATCGGTTCTTGTATGAACACCCTTGGCATATCCGGAAGAGCTGGACACGACCAGGTCATACTTGGTGAGGTCCAACGCTCCGACGCCGAAGGGATAGAAAAGAAAGTAAAGGCGGTAGAACCGGGAGAGTTGCGGCAGGTGCTGTAGCCACGAGGTGTTTACGGCAATATCGCGCAGCTCGGGCGGCATGCAGTTCGGCAGGGCGACGGTAGCATAAAGGTCGGCCCCGGGCAGCATGTTTATCAATTCTGCTGCAACCTTCTCCGCTCCTCCCATCTGCGTGAAGTAGTCGTGGGCGACGGCTATTCTCATCTTCAAGGCATCTCCCATGACCGCTCCGCCGTGCTGGGAGATACACGGGCGATATCCGTTGCCAACCTGAAGGAACGAAGTGCAAGATGTGCGTAGAATCTTTTCGGTAAGAGTGTAAAAAAGCACTCTGCTTAGATAAGAACTACGTCCCACTTCGATTTAAAACGGATCTTATGCGACAAGGTGTAAACATAGGATCAATTCCGATGCACCCTGGATCTTTCTGAAATTAATTGTAAAGTACACTCGTGTCAACCGATGAACATTTCGAGATCGTCAGGCGCGGCCGCGATGCGCTCTCTTCAGGGTTCTAGTGGCCTAAATCAAGCCACGTGGCGTTAGCCCGAGGAGCGGGTGAAGGATCGAGCATATGTGTTGCTCTGCGCTGCGCCTTCACTGAAGACCACTGAATGCGCGGCTTTGCCAGCTTCCACAAAGTCTCGTGGAACATTGCTCACGATACGTGCTTTGTGCGGGAGACCTTACCTTGTTCGGCGCATGTTCAGCTTGACTGTTCGTCTTTTGCCAGCCATAGTGATAGCAATGCCCTGCACCTCGAATACTTTCCCGCACGCGGTATTTGCACCGCACCCAAATCCGTGCGTCTTCACGTGGACCGTTGAGTTTATGGATAGGGCTTTTGAGTAAAGGATGGGGCGTTCAGCGTGACCTCCCACTACTCTGCCTGAGCGGAACAGATCTCAGCTGCAGCTTGCTTGATCTAAGCAGGCCGATGTTGAACAGAAGCGTAGATGCGCGTCAGGATTTTCGATGATCGGTTCTACCCGCGACACCTCGATCCTCAGACCGGCGGCGGATAACTTCATGGCGTTTGCCTTGATTGCGGCTGTCGTGTTGTGGTCTCTGCAGAGGCATGTACCGCCGAGCGGAATCGAAGACCTTCTCAAGCTGCGGTTGACCGTGCTGCATGTCTTCTGCGGAGTCGTCTTCGTGAGCCTCTGGCGGTTCTGCTTCGACGCTGTAGATATCTATAGCAGCAAGCGCAGTGCGGCCTTTCTCGGATACTTGACCGGTTGCGTTGCGATGGTGGGGCTGGTCGGTGTGTTTCTGAGCGTGCAGCGGCTCGACGGGTCCAGGTCTCGCATTTTGTTCTTGGTGCTCCTTGCCACTCTCGCCTACCAGGCTTTGCGGTGGCTCATCTTGGCTTGCTGCGCGAAGATGCGAAATCTACGCACCAAGAACGTCATCATTTTGGGCAGTGGCCGCCGTGCCAGCAAAGCTTGGCGTGAGTTGCGTACGCGCGAGTATGAGTCCAAGACGGTGCTCGGGTTTGTCGATGATCGGTCCCCGGCCTTGATGGCCCCCGATATCGCCGGCCGTTATCTGGGCCGTACCGATGAACTTTCCGACTATCTCTTTCGCAATCCGGTCGACGAGCTCATTGTTGCCTCGCCCATTCAATCGGAGTACGCGATGACGCAGCGCGCGATTACGATTGCCGAAGCCGCCGGGATCCGGGTGCTGTGCCTGGATGACGTTTTCACATTGGCGTATGAGAAAACGCGGGGCCAGCAGGCGAGCCTTTTGCGTGAGATTGTCCCGCCAGGCGCACGGCGTATCCGTGGCAGACCGCGACGGCGCTTCATCGATAGCGTCGTGTCTTCGCTCAGCCTCGCGTTGTTTTTCCGCATGAGATCTTTCTCCAAAGAGCCTTCGCAGAAGCTCTGAAGCGCGAACTGTCGGGCCGGCCTGCCGTGTGTGTGGCAAGCCATGGGACGTGTGTGTGATGGCAGTCAGGCTGCATCTACTTTCGCTGCTCCTTTGGCAGCGTACAAGGAATGTTCAACGATGAACTTTATGGCCAGTCAAGGCGACTCCCCAGAAGAACTTCGACCCGCGGCAGCGCTCCAGAATGACGAAGCTTCTGGAACTACATTCGGCGACATTGTTCGCGCTCTCAACCGGGGCAAGTGGCTGATTCTGACTTGCACGCTCGTCTGCCTGGTCTGCGCTCTGCTTTACGTCCTGCTGAAACAGCCCCTTTATGAAGCGAGTGCAAGCATTCGCATCGATCCTACCCGCGCCCAGACTCTGGGCTTCAGCGACCTGCTTTCTCCTGGCGGCGGGGGCGCTGTTTCCAGCGATCAGGTGCCCACCGAAATTGCCGTTCTCGAAAGTGATGCGGTGGCGCTTGCGGCTCTTGAGAGTCTGACTCCGGACCAGTTTCGCCGTTACGCGAACTTTGAGAAGCAGGCCATGCGGTTTACTCCTTCGGATCAGCCTTTGGCGCGGGATCAGGAGGATCTGCTCGCTTCTTACAAGAAGAGCATCGGTGCCAAGCAGGTCGAGGGAACCCAGCTCGTGGGGGTCACCTTTCGCAGCCCGGATCCTAAACTCGCAGCCACCCTGCTCAAGAGCCTCATTGACGCCTACATGCGCCAGAACTTCGAGAGCCGCTATGATTCGGTGCTCCAGGTGAGAAGCTGGCTCGGGACCCAAATGGATCAGCTTCGGGACCGGGCAGCGGATGCACAGAAGAAACTGGCCGATTTCCAGGAGCGGAACAATCTTCTCGGCACCGATCCTTCAAACAATACGGTGGTCGATCGTTTAAAGCTGCTCAACACTGCGCTCACCGAGGCGGAGAGCAACCGCATTCTTAAAGAGGCGCAGATGAGAGCGGCAGCGGCGGGCGATCCCGCGGTGCTCGCATCGCTGCTACCGGACCCGCAACTGCAAGCCCTGCAGCAGGCCGAGAGTACTCTTTATGTCCAGTACACGCAGCTCGCCACTAAGTTCGGTTCCGCTTACCCGCCCCTTGTCGATGTCAAGAAGCAGCTTGCGCAAGTACAGGCACAGATACAAAAGGTGGTGGCGGTCACCTCAAGCCGACTGCACGTAGAGTACGACACGGCCGAGCGCAATGAGGCCATGCTTCGCAAGGAGTACGCGAGCGCAACGGAAAAGGCCTATGCGCTGAATCGTACCCAGGCTGATTATGCTGTGCTCGCGGCCGACGGAGCCTCCACGCGCAACCTCTACGATCAGCTGCAGGGCAAGCTACAGCAGGCCAGCGTCGGAGCCGGATTGAACTCGGTCAACATGATGGTTGTCGACCCGCCCCGTGTCTCCAGCATACCGGCAGAACCCAAGAAAGCTTTGATCCTGGTATGTGGGCTGGCTCTTGGACTGGTTGTCGGGATCAGCGGCGCGCTGCTCCGCGAAGCCACGGTCGACACGATGCGTAATGTTGCGGAAGTGGAAAGGCAAGCGGGGCTGGTTACCCTGGCGTGCGTGCCCCACCTGCCTGCAGCCTCGCCGGGCCCTGCGGGCGGCGGCCCGGGCAACTTAGCGGCCTCCTCGATGCTGCTCACCCTGCGCGAACCCGGCTCTCGCGGCGCAGAAGCCTACCGATCCCTGCTCAATGCGGTTCAGCTCTCGTCCCCCGGACATCCTCCTCGTACGATCCTGGTGACGAGCCCCGGCCCTCAGGAGGGCAAGACGCTTACCTGTGCGAACTATGCTGTAACTCTGGCGCGGCGAGGAAGCAGGGTGCTGGTGGTCGATGCGGATCTTCGTCGGCCTGCGCTTTACCGGGAGTTCAAGGCGCTTAATGAAGCAGGTCTTGCGGATCAGATCCTCGGAGGGGCAGCAGGAGCCAGCGTGCAGACTCCTCTTGCGGAACTTCCTAATCTCCACTTTTTGCCCGCCGGCAGCAAGGCGGCACTCCCCTCCGACATTTTAGGCTCGCCACAGTTGCGATTGCTGCTCAGCGCGTGGGAGAAGAGCTACGACATCATTCTTCTCGACTCCGCGCCCATCCTTACGGTCAGCGATACGCTCCCTTTAGCGAGTTGGGTTGACGGGGTTATCGTTGTCGTACGGGCCGAGGTCACGCAGACGCAATCGCTGCTGCGCGCCAAGACCCTCTTGGCCCGGGCCAAGGCGCGCATCGCAGGCATCGTTCTCAACGATGTCTCACCGGAAGGGACATGGGCTGGCGGCGATGGAAGGAGCGATCATGCGTACTATCAGTAAGTTCTGGCCGGGATCTTCTCCGAAGCTCACGGCGTTTGCCGCCGCGGCTCTGCTGGCCCTGGCGTGGCTGCCGCCGTTGGTCTGTGCGCAGGCGCCCAACGCTGAACCGGCCGCGAGGCAAAGCGGCCGGCTTGCCCCGGGAAGTCTCTGGAGCGCCCAGAACTTCCTGATCGAGCCCGGTGATCTTCTCGACGTCGAAGTCTTCAATACCCCTGAGCTTTCCGCCAAGCTGCGCGTGGATGAACTTGGGCGGGTCACGTTGCCCGTGGGGGGCACGGTCGAAGTGAAAGGCATGACGGCGCAACAGGCCGCGGCGGCGATCGCCAACCAGCTTCGAACAGCGGATATCCTGCTCACTCCGAATGTAACCGTTGACGTTACAGAATTCGGGACCGAGGGTGTCACGGTGGTGGGCGAGGTCCATAACCCCGGCACCTATCCTCTGCTGGGCTCCCGGAGCCTTTATGCCGCCCTCGCTGCCGCCGGAGGAACCAACCCGGATATGGGCTCGACCATCACGATCTCCCGGCCTCTCCAAGCCGATCACCCCATCATCGTCGATGTGAATACGCCGAATTACTCCGCGCTTGAGCAACAGACCATGGTGCAACCCGGCGATACCGTTGTTGTCTCCCGCGCCCCGGTCGTCTATATCGTGGGCGATGTGACCCACTCGGGAGCGTTTCCCATTCAGAGCGGGCAGCACCTGAGAATTCTCGATGTTGTGTCTCTGGCCCAGGGTGCGACGCGGACTGCTGCTGTGACCCACGCATCCATCGTCCGGCCGACTCCCGAGGGCGGTGCTCAGAGTATCCCCGTCAACCTGAACAAGGTGATGAAGAATCAGGAGCCAAACCTGGCCATGCAGGCCGGGGATATCCTTGTGGTTCCTCGCAGCGGCGTGAAGGATTTCGGCTATCTCGTGCTCCCCGGTCTCACCAATGCAGTGGTAAGTGCCAGCGTGAGCGCGGCGATCATCCGCTAATCGCTCGCGCCGTCCGGGTAGCGATCACAACACTTGTGCCATCCACCCAAAGTTCCACCGTTCCGGGAGAGGGTGCATCGCCCTGCGCGGCCAGTCCCCAGGCATAAGGGGGCAGGCCGCCGGTCCACCGTGATCCATTGCCGGCCAGCGAAGCAGCCGCAGCAATCCTCGGAGCCGCCTGCATCGCAAGGTCCTGGCTCGCAAAGGTTCCCACCCATATCGTATTGCCGTAGGCGCGACGATGCAGTCCCGCCGCGTAGTTGTGAAAGGCCGAGACCAGACCCGGAGCATCCCACTCTCCCGGCTGGTAATATTTGCCGCGCCAGATCGAATCAGGTTTTACCTTCGCGTCTGCCAGCACACCTCGATACTCGTCTTCGCCTGCCTGGCTAATCGCGATCCTCTTCAGGGCCCCGAGCGAGGCGGGCAGCGCAGCCGGCAATGTGAAGGAAGGCAGCAGCGGATCTCGATCAAGAAGTGTCGTCGCTGGGCGCTTCCATCCCCGAACAGCAACGAGGCCATTGGCAAGGCCTTGCTCGAGAAACGCTTGAACGGCCAGCTCGATGCCGGCCAGATCTGTGCCCGTAATGGCGATCAGTTCTGTTTCAAAGGGCGCTGTCGGAATCGAACTGGCATGAAGAAAGGGATTGCGATCGCTTTCGATGTAGCCAAGGGATGCTTGGAAGCAGCCAAAACCAAAGACGTAAGCGGAGTCATTTACGAACCGCGCCTCCCTTTGCCAGGCTCGCTGCAACAAGGCATCATCGGCAAACCCGATCAGAAGGACATGGTTATATGCCAGCAGCTCTGGCTGGTCGGCGCTGTGCTGTGCGTCGGCCGGCAAAAGCCCAGCGCGCCCGCCTCCGGAAAGCGCCTGCAGCAAGGGGCTGCTGTCCATAGCCGAGACGATTTTTTGATGGAGCCTTTCGGTAGCTCGCCCGAGTCGCTGGTCCAGATAGATCACCAAGCCCCGCTGCTCGATCGAGGGCGGCCCGGCGATGCCGGCCCAGCCGGATGAGGGAGCGACGAGCGCTCCACCCATGGCGGCGGATGAAACCTGCAGAAAGCGGCGGCGATCCATGCTAAGTCTCCTTCACTGCGATGAGCATGCCATCTCCGGATCGCAGTGGTACTTGAATGAGCCACATGCTGCCCCTATCCAGAACCTCGAGCGTCTGGTGATCGTTCACGCTGCATGCCGAAGCGGAGCGCGCACCCTGCGTTTTGTCTAGCTCCACTGCCACATGTCTGCCTCGCTCCTGCCAGTCTTCAAGAACAATGAAGAGGGTATCCTGCGATCGAAAACCATAGCCGGCCGTTCCCTCAGGAAAGCGGAGCGGCGTTTTGAACAGGGTCTGAAGCGTAGTCGCGATTGCGAGCGCCTCGGGGTGCGTTAGGGTCGCAGCAGCCTGGCTCAATAGAAGCGTACGAGGCTGCGCAAAGAGCGCGGCAGCAGGCGCGGAAAGCGATGCCGCCTCCGCAAAAGCGGCGAGCGGGGTGCCGCGCTCGTGAAGCGCGCGCAGGGATTCTACCTCGACCGGGCTGAAGTCCGCGAGATTGAGGATGATCAGCGGAACGGTAGCAGACCAGTTCTTCAGGCTCTCCGCATTCGCCGCAAAGGGCAGACTGAGGCCTGCGTTGTGCAGGTTGCGAAACGCCTCGGCCAGCAAGCGTGGCTCTTCGAGCGTCAGCGGGTCCCAGCAGGTGAATCGAATATGCTTGGGGTCGGCGGCCGCTTTCGTGCTGATCACCAGTCCTGCACCCACGGGCGACTCCGGAGCAACCAGACTATGAAGCTCCTGCACATGCCACCACAGCTGAAATTCTTCTTCCGTCATTGTGTAGGCAATGCCTACGTTCGATGTGTATCCGTAGGTGTAGAGCGATGCGTATTCGCCTGAAGGCCAGATCGTGGCGCGCCAGGCCCGATCGTAAATGCTTCGACGCGATGGTTCTGTCGTGCTGACAGGCGAGTGCCACTGCCAGCTATTGAAAACCGGCGCATTGAATCCCCAGGGCACAAGCGTCGACATTTGCCAGACCGGATTGAAGGCCAGTTCACTCATCTGGCGTCCCGTCGACAGCACGGGACTGTTGTCGAGCATGCCCCATGTGCAATCGTCGTTCATGCCGCGGAACACCGCTGCCAGAGCACGGCCTTTTTCCCCCGCAACCATGGGGAGGCCCTGCCCCGAGATCACGACGTGCTTTCCGGCGGCCAGGAAGGCTTTCTGCAATGCGGACACGCTTTCAAAATAGCGATCCAGTTGCCAGGCCTGCCACTCGTTTTCAAAGCGGGTATGCAGGTCCTGGACAATCTCCTCGCGTGTGCCGCCCTCTAAGGAAGCTCCCTGCGCAACGCGCAGCATACTGTCAAAGGCAATCAGTTCCGGCCAGTCCTGCAGCATCGCGAGATCCGGACCCGTATCCCAGCCGTCGACAAAGTGCAGCACTGCGGTGCTCGATTGAGACCACTTCGGATGGTTTCTGTAAATGTCCACCAACTGCGCGGCGGTCGCGGGAAGAAATGGATCTCCATTCGGAAACAATCCCCACGGCGTGACATAGTGACGCATGTCGGTATCCGTCACGTACAGCCGGGAAGCCTCGGTGCGCGCAGTCGCTGACACTTTCTTGAGCCTTCGGCTGTAAGCCCAGATCAGATCATCCGGCATCGCCCAGCCGGGCATCTGCTCCGCGGTTCCGGTTCCGATACGAGAGACTTCGCGAAAGCCGCGGCTCACATTGAAACCGACATCGGGCATCTGGCTCGCGAACAGATCGCTCAGCGGCGCCAGCGTCTTTCGAGGTTCAATCATCAACAGGGGCGCATGGGAAACCAGCGCCTCGAAGTGAGCTTCGAGGCGGAAGAAGTGGACTCCGGAGAGCTCGGGTAGTTGCACAGAGAAAGGCACGCGTTGCGAGCTGCAACCGGGCAGCTCCACCACACGGTCGAGGATAGGCACACGACGCCCGCCCAGCGCATCGACGAGGCTCACAACAAGCTGGCCGGAGGCCTGCGGCGGAGGGTCATGCGGCCACCCCTGCACGCGTATCTCCCCAAGCCAAGGCGCCTGCCGCCGCCCGTCTTTACCTTGCGCGACCCAGGGAAAACGGACGGTCAGGGTTTTGGCGGGGCAGGGTGCGAAGGAAATGCGAGCCTGGCCGTAACCCTCGGCAAAGAGCGCGTCCAGTTCTTCGTTGACAGCGATTTGGCGGCCATCTGCCTCGAGAAGGACCTGTCCAGGATTATGGGCCTCACCATTGAGATACGACCCATAGCTGCCGACGATGACTACCTCTGTGATCTGAGCCCTGGGGGGCAAGACGAATTCGAGCACATTTTCGACGCCGGCTTTGCCGGTCCACATGGAATACCCATTGATTTTGTCCGGGCCCGGCGCCTCGCGTATCCCGGTTGCACGATCATTGAGAGCCATCACCGAAGTATTTGCAGGCGTGGTCAGGTCGCGCACAGACGCCAGCGGGGCCACATTGGTGCAGCCGTTTGACAGAACCACGCTGCCGCGAACAGCGTGTCCGGGCGGATAGGCGTAGGCACCGACAAAGGCGCCCATCCTGGCCTGAAATTCATGGAGCGCCTGTGGGCCGGGAGCGTGGAATGCGTAAGGCAATCCGTAAAGGTTCTGCGTTTCGACGGAAACCTGCAGGGGCGCCTGGGCGCTCAGACCGCGCTGCTCCACCAGCAGCTGCGCACCACTTCCAGAGAGCACGCCTACCCGTACCTTGAGGGCCTTGTTTGCGTCGAGCGCCGAGTCAGCAATGGCTGAGGGACCGGGAAGCGGCAAACGTATTGTTGAGGATCCGGCCGCCGGAAGGCGCAGGCGGCGCTGAAGCTCGCCCGAGCCATCCGCCAAGAGAGCGCCCTCTTGAGAGAGAGCGCGCATTACCAGCTGCACCGGCAGGCTCTCGTGCCCGGTATTGCTCAGGATGATCGTTGCCTGATCGCGCTCAAAAGAACTCACCAGGCCGGGTAGCGCCGGCTCGTCGCTGGCAACCTCTGCTTGTTGCAGCCACTGCACGATCGATAGCCAGAATGGATGAGCGGCAGCGGCGCCGCCAAGGCTCGCGGCCGAGGTGCCGATCATCACCACCCTGCCGGCTCCGTAGAGGCCGCTGATGACCAAAGGCAGACGCGCCACGTCGTTGCATTGCGCGCGCACCGTCCACTCGCGGTTGAGAAGAGACCGCGACCAGGAGTCCGTATCCGCTGCAACCTGTGTCTTCAAGAGCGGATGCACAAAGGAGTAGCGTTCGTAGCGAGACTGTCCTCGCTCGATCGCGGATGCAGGGCGAATGTCAAAACAAAAAGGGACCGGCAGTCCGTCCAAAGCGCTCGAGAAAAAAGAGGCATCTGACTGCGCGACCTGCAAGGACTGTACCGGGGTATACGGTGATCGATGCCACTGCGTAGCCCAGCCTGTTGTAGGCAACATCGGCCCGAGCATGACCGGCGCCAGGCCCGGAGAGGGCGCAAGGCTCAGCAGCAGGCCGCCGCCCTTCTGCACTCTGCGCATCTGGTAGGCAGCCTGCTCTGCCGTGAGGGATCCCCAAGGTTTGTCCGCAGCCTCCCAGATCACCAGATCCGCTTCGAGCGGCCTTTCCTTTTGTAAGTGTAAGGATCGAGCGAGACATGCATCCGTAAGCGCCTGAGGCGCCTCGCGAAGGTTGAGGGAATAAGTTTGCAAATCAACCCTTCATTGGAAGAAGCGACAAGCTCTCACGGCTCATTGCTAGTCTACCCTTTCGCCGAGGATCACCAAAACCGTTTGCCGGTGCCTAGGGCCTCTGGGCTCCGGGAGTCAGGCGCTGCTTCAAACCTGTTTGTCCCGCCTCGCCTGCCCTGACGACCGAGGCAGCGTCCGGGTGCTTGAGCGCTCTTGGCCTGCCAGGTCCCGAGAGCTGGATGCAATGCGTGCAGCCCCGCCCGCAGGCATGTAAGAAATTCCGTGACTCTCTGCCCAGGTCTGTGTCTCTGGGCGAGATAGGACGCACGGGCGTATTTACATGGCGCACCTGAAAGTCGCGAGCGTTCTGAAGGACAGCGCTCGCGCGGGCTCTCCCCGTCTACTCCGGATGCTCGCGCGCGACCATACTCTTTCGCTAGGTAACGGGATCAAGCTCGGCCGCGGGAATGGAACTACCTGCACTCCGGAAATTCTTACCGGTGATTGGGAGCATGAGGTTGTTTTTGCGGGTCTCCTTTTACTCTGTCACCGCGCAGAATTCACCTCGTACTTGCACGCATTCGCGGACCGATACTTTTCCCTTTATGGAAAAGTAGGCGCACTTAGGTACTTTCCGAACAAGTGTGCACAATGCTTGCGGTTAAGATTGCGCCAGCAATACTCACTTTCACCCAACAGCTTCTGCAACGATCTCGTCAGCCTTGCTTGGTTGGCGTTCCATCTTTCTCGCTCCAAGCAATGCAAAGGTCCCGTAGTTGTTGGGCCGCTCTTTGAAGTATAGCCAGGCTAAGTTGTCTTGCCGGGCCCTTGTAGGAAGACCGCAGAGAGGACATCCTTGTGACTTCAGAACCCTCGCATCCACGGCGAAACACGTGGATCCGGATTGTGGCACTTTTAAACCAGAGCGAGAAGGCCACCGCGGCAATGGCTTACTTGCAAGCGCGCAGAGCGTCCCCTGTGGTGCTTTGCTTCCTTCTCGC